>NZ_JBEXTB010000012.1:0-167098 GCF_040613915.1 Streptomyces sp. NPDC006193 | reverse complement strand
GGAGACGGGGTATCAACATATCTGGCGTTGATTTTTGGCACGCTGTTGAGTTCTCAAGGAACGGTCGCTTCCTTCGTACTCACCCTCTCGGGCTTCCTCCGGGCGCTTCCCTTCGGTGTCTCCGACTCTATCAGACCCTCTCGGCGTCCGATTCCCGGTCGGCGGAATTGTCTGCCGGCCTTCGGCTTTTCGCCTCCGGCCTTTCGACGTTCACTACGTTAGCCGATTCCCTCCGCGACTCATAATCGAGTCAGCGAGTTCGAATTCGAGCGCGCGGGCGCGCCGGAATCGACCCCGGCGAAGGGGTGGAGCTAGGTAGTGGGTTGGCCGCTCCGGCTGCAGGCGATCGCCGTACCCGGTTCAGCGGCTCGGGATACATTACGCAGCCCCGGCGGCCGAGTCAACTTCGTCGGCGCCTCGGCACGTGGGCCCGGTACGGGCTCACCGTCGGGTCGTCCGCGACCCAGTACCGCCACGGGTGGAGGTCCCCGTCCCCGCCCTCGCCGGCGACTCCGGTGCGCGGGCCGCTGCGCACCTGGTCGGCCGGGACCGGCGTACCGCTCAGCATCCTCAGCGGTGTCTCCCCGAAGGCGCACGCGTCCGTGCCGTTCAGGGCCCGGTCGACGGCCAGCGCCGTCGCCAGCCGGGCCGGTCCCTTGGCCAGTTCCTTGTCGTTGCGGGCCGACAGCCGGCGCCTGCGGGCCAGTTCAGCGCCCTCCACGACCTCGCCGGCGCGCAGCAGCACGGCGCTCGCCCGCCCCTCGGGTCCGCAGACGAGGTTCATGCAGTGCCACATGCCGTAGGTGAAGTAGACGTACACATGTCCGGGAGGACCGAACATCACCTCGTTGCGGGCGGTGCGGCCGCGGTAGGCGTGCGAGCCGGGGTCGTTCGGGCCGTCGTACGCCTCCACCTCGGTGAGGCGCACGGCGATCGGGCCGTCGGGGGTCTCCCGGACCAGGACGCGGCCGAGGAGGTCCTGCGCGACCTCCAGGACCGGGCGGTCGAAGAAGTCGCGGGGCAATGGCGTACGGTCCGGGGGCGCGATCATGCTCTCCGAGGGTAGCCCAGATGGGACGCCGCACCGGCGGAACCGGTCGCGGGCTGATCGCGTTGGTACGGGTCGAGGGTCCATTCGTCAAGGGAGAGTCATGGCGTTCAAGAAGCTGCTCGCGAGCCTCGGTGCCGGCGGGGCGTCGGTCGAGACGGTGCTGACCGAGGTCAACGTCGTACCGGGCGGTGTCGTCCAGGGCGAGGTGCGGATCCAGGGCGGGTCTGTGAACCAGAACATCGAGGGGCTGTCGGTCGGTCTGCAGGCCAAGGTCGAGGTGGAGAACGGCGACCAGGAGTACAAGCAGGACATCGAGTTCACCAAGGTGCGGCTCGGCGGCGCGTTCGAGCTGCAGGCCGGCGCGGTGCACGCGGTGCCGTTCGGGCTGGAGATCCCCTGGGAGACGCCGGTCACGATGATCGACGGGCAGGCGCTGCGCGGGATGAACATCGGGGTGACCACCGAGCTGGCGATCGCACGGGCCGTGGACTCCGGCGACCTGGACCCGATCAACGTGCACCCGCTGCCGGCGCAGAAGGCGATCCTGGACGCGTTCATCCAGCTCGGCTTCCGGTTCAAGAACGCGGACCTGGAGCGCGGCCACATCCGGGGCACGCGGCAGAAGCTGCCGTTCTACCAGGAGATCGAGTTCCTCCCGCCGTCGCAGTACCGGGGTCTGAACCAGGTCGAGCTGAGCTTCGTGGCGGACGAGCACGCGATGGACGTCGTGCTGGAGATGGACAAGAGGCCGGGTCTGTTCAGCGAGGGCTCGGACACCTACCGCTCCTTCCAGGTGGGTCTGAACGACTGGCAGGGGACCGACTGGGCGGCTTACCTCAACCAGTGGCTGTCCGAGGTCGGCAGCAAGCGCAACTGGTTCTAGGCTCGGGAACTGCTGGTTCCAGATCATCGATCAGGAGGTACCGAGGTGACCGAGCTCAAGCGGCGGCCGCTCCCCCACGACTTCCATCCCCCCGTGCCGTCGTTCACGGTGACGAGCGAGGACATCGAGGAGGGCGCGACGCTCAAGGCCGCCCAGGTGCACGCGGAGGGCAACACCTCCCCGCAGCTGCGCTGGGAGGGCTTCCCGCCGGAGACCAAGAGCTTCGCCGTGACGTGCTTCGACCCCGACGCGCCGACCGGCAGCGGGTTCTGGCACTGGGTCCTGTTCGACATCCCGGCCTCGGTGACGGAACTGCCGGCGGGTGCGGGCAGCGGGAAGTTCGAAGGGCTGCCGGCGGGCGCCGTGCACGCGCGGAACGACTACGGGACGAAGGACTTCGGGGGCGCCGCGCCGCCGCCCGGGGACGGCCCGCACCGGTACGTCTTCACGGTGTACGCGGTGGACCAGGAGAAGCTGGGCCCCGACGCGGACGCCTCGCCGGCCGTCGTCGGCTTCAACCTGCGGTTCCACACGCTCGCGCGCGCCCAGCTGATCGGCGAGTACGAGAACCCCGGCAGGGGCTGACCGCACCGCTTCGTCTCAGCCGGGCGTTCACGGAACGTTTGCCCGCCTCCGGTCTTGGAAGTGATCGGAGGCGGGCAGTTTTTTATTGCGTTGTCCATCTCGGCGTGCCCGTCCAGAGTTGATCCGAGCCCGCCGGGGGGTGGGCCGGTGCGCACGGGAGGTGGGCTGGATGCGGGACACGTTGGTCCTGAACGCGAGCTTCGAGCCGCTGTCGACGGTGACGGTGAACCGAGCCGTGGTCCTGGTGCTGCAGGACAAGGCCGTGGTGGAGCAGGCCCATCCCGAGCTGCGCATGCGCGGTGCCGATGTGGACATACCGGCGCCCCGGGTGATCAGGTTGTGCCGGTACGTACGGGTGCCGTTCCGAAGACGTGCTCCGTGGTCGCGGCGGGGTGTGCTGGTCCGGGACCGGCACCGGTGCGCGTACTGCGGGCGGCGGGCGACGACCGTGGACCACGTGGTGCCGCGGTCGCAGGGCGGGCAGGACACCTGGCTGAACACGGTGGCCGCCTGTGCGGAGGACAACCACCGGAAAGCCGACCGGACCCCCGAGGAGGCCGGGATGGCTCTGCTGCGGGAGCCCTTCGAGCCGACTCCGGCGGACGCGATGCTGCTGGCCCTGGGGCAGGACGACCTCGCCGCGCTTCCCGAGTGGCTGGCCCGGGAAGCGGCCTAGGGGTCGGCCGCCGGTGCGGTTCCCGCGGGGCGCGCGGGACCGCCCCGGCGGCCGTGCGGGACGGTCAGTCGATGGTCGGCTTCTCGCGGCGTTCCGTCGCCGTGCCCTTGTGCTGCGGCGGGACGGCGTTGCCGCCGCCGTTGCCCTGGCCGCCGCCGCCCAGAGGGCCGAAGTTGCCCATCGCGCCGGACAGGCCCTTGAGGGCGTCGCCGATCTCGCTGGGGACGATCCACAGCTTGTTGGCGTCGCCCTCGGCGATCTTCGGGAGCATCTGGAGGTACTGGTACGACAGGAGCTTCT
The DNA here is from genome assembly GCF_040613915.1 of Streptomyces sp. NPDC006193. Lineage (NCBI taxonomy): Bacteria > Bacillati > Actinomycetota > Actinomycetes > Kitasatosporales > Streptomycetaceae > Streptomyces > Streptomyces sp. NPDC006193. The sequence continues at coordinate 163,603 of NZ_JBEXTB010000012.1, read as the reverse complement.
GGTCGGGGTCGCCGGCGTGGATGGCCTCGAAGACCGTGCGGACGGCCTGGGCCTCGCCCTCGGCGCGCAGGGCGGCCGCCTTGGCCTCGCCCTCGGCGCGCAGGATCTGGGACTGCTTCTCGCCCTCCGCGGTGAGGATGGCGGCCTGGCGCGTGCCCTCCGCGGTGAGGATGGCGGCGCGCTTGTCCCGGTCGGCGCGCATCTGCTTCTCCATCGAGTCCTGGATGGAGGTGGGCGGCTCGATGGCCTTCAGCTCGACGCGGTTGACGCGGATGCCCCACTTGCCGGTGGCCTCGTCGAGGACGCCGCGCAGGGCCGCGTTGATCTCCTCGCGGGAGGTCAGGGTGCGCTCCAGATCCATGCCGCCGATGATGTTGCGCAGCGTGGTGACGGTGAGCTGCTCGATCGCCTGGATGTAGCTGGCTACCTCGTAGGTGGCGGCCCGGGCGTCGGTGACCTGGTAGTAGATGACCGTGTCGATGTTCACGACCAGGTTGTCCTGGGTGATCACCGGCTGCGGCGGGAACGGCACGACCTGTTCTCGCAGGTCGATGCGGTTGCGGATGGTGTCGATGAACGGGACCACGATGTTCAGGCCCGCGTTCAGCGTCCGCGTGTAGCGGCCGAAGCGCTCGACGATGGCGGCGCTGGCCTGTGGGATGACTTGGATGGTCTTGATCAGGGCGATGAAGACCAACACCACCAGGATGATCAAGACGATGATGACCGGTTCCATCGTCGTTTCCCCGTACCCTTCTCCGCCTTGGCGCCTACGGCAGATCTCATGACTGTTGAGGATCTTGCTGGTCGAGTCTGACAGACCGTCGGGCGACGCGTGCGTCGTTCTCGGTGAGTCGTCCTCAGATGACGATCGCGGTGGCTCCTTCGATGTCCACGACGTCCACCTCCTGGCCGACTTCGTAGGCGCGGCCGGTGTCGAGCGCGCGGGCCGACCAGATCTCTCCGGCGAGCTTGATACGGCCTCCGGAACCGTCGACCCGTTCCAGTACCACGGCTTGTCTGCCCTTCAGCGCCTCGATGCCGGTGGCGAGTCGGGGGCGCTGCCGGCCGTGCCGGGCCGCGATGGGCCGGACGACGGCGATGAGGGCGACGGAGACGACGACGAACGTCAGGACCTGCATCACGGCGTCGAAGCCGAGGGCGGAGACGACCGCCGCGGCGACGGCTCCCACCGCGAGCATGCCGAACTCCGGCATCGCGGTGACCACGAGCGGGATTCCCAGCGCCGCCGCGCCGACGAGCCACCACACCCATGCGTCGATGTCGTTCACATGGTCATGGTAGGACCGCGGCCGGGCGGCGGACAGGGCGCGAAAGGGGGCGGAGCGGGCCGGGGGCCGGGTCAGGACAGGGGCAGGCCCTGGGCGGTCCAGCGGTCGCCGACCTGCTCGACGACGAGCGGGAGGCCGAAGCAGAGGGAGAGGTTGCGGCTGGTCAGCTCAAGCTCGATGGGGCCGGCGGCGAGGACCTTGCCCTGGCGGATCATGAGGACGTGGGTGAAGCCGGGCGCGATCTCCTCGACGTGGTGCGTGACCATGATCATCGAGGGGGCGATGGGGTCGCGGGCGAGCCGGCCGAGGCGGCGGACCAGGTCCTCGCGGCCGCCGAGGTCGAGGCCGGCGGCGGGTTCGTCCAGCAGGAGCAGCTCGGGGTCGGTCATCAGGGCGCGGGCGATCAGGGTGCGCTTGCGCTCGCCCTCCGAGAGGGTGCCGAACCTGCGGTCGAGGTAGTCGCTCATGCCGAGGCGGTCGAGGAACGCGCGGGCGCGCTGCTCGTCGATCTCCTCGTACTCCTCCTGCCAGCCGGCGGTCATGCCGTACGCGGCGGTGAGGACCGTCTGCAGGACCGTCTGGCGCTTGGGGAGCTTGTCGGCCATCGCGATGCCGGCCATGCCGATGCGGGGGCGCAGCTCGAAGACGTCGGTGCCGGGCCTGCCGAGGGTCTCGCCGAGGATGGTGGCGGTGCCCTTGCTGGGATAGAGGTAGCTGGAGGCGACGTTCAGGAGAGTGGTCTTGCCGGCGCCGTTGGGGCCGAGGATGACCCAGCGCTCGCCCTCCTTCACCGACCAGGAGACCTGGTCCACCAGAGCCCGGCCCTCACGGACCACGGATACGTCCTGAAGCTCCAGAACATCGCTCATGAGCGTGTTGTCTCCCCTTGCAGTGTGGCCGGTCTCGGCTGTCGCGTACGCCTGTGGCTCGGTCCGCCGCGCCGGTGGGCGCAGCCCTTATGAAATCTACGCCACCGGTGCCCCGCAGCATTCCATCGGTCCGGTCCTTAGGGTGGGGGCATGCTCTCGGAACCGCGTTCAGGACGCCTCGCCGCTTGGGGCAACGCCCTCTTGGCCGGACTTGTCTCCCCCGACGACGCCGTACTCGCCATCGTGGGGGGCGACGCGGTGCACCGGGTGGAGGGGCTGCCGGGCGAGTCCGCGCCGGTCGGGCTGACGCTCGCGCTGGGGCGGCTGCGCGCGCTGCGGGTGACCGGGCTGCGGGTGGCGCTGCCCGCGCCGGGGCATCCGCTGGGGCTGAGCGGGCCGGCGGACTTCAATGCGCGGGCGATCGAGGCCGAGGAGGCGGTGGTCTGCCACGGCGCCGCGTTCGGGCTGGTGCCCGAGGTGTCCGAGGCGGGGCCCCGGGGTGATGTGCACACCGAGGTGGTGTGGCGTGTGCTGCCGGTGCGGGAGGCGCCGCCCGCGGACGTGCCGTCGCTGGGTGAGGCCGAGCGGGAGCTGGCCCAGGCGCTGCGGGACGCGACCGAGGTGCTGTCGAGGCTGGACGTGGCCGGGTCGGGCCCGGTGGCGGAGGCGGCGGTCGAGGCGTACCGGGCGCGGGCCGAGCGGAGCCGGGAGGTGCTGGCGCCGGGCTACCCGCCGCGTGCGGCACGGGTGTTGGAGATGGCGCAGCGGGTGCGGCTGCTGGTGTCGCTCGCGTACGGCAGCGGGCACGGGGGCGCGGTCAGTTCCGCCGAGATGGCGGCGCGGTCGCAGGCGCTGAGGCCGGTCGAGCGGACGGCCCGGCGGGCGCAGGTGGCGGCGTACAACGCCGTGGTGGAGGAGAGGGAGCGGGGAGCCCGGTGATCCGGCGGCCGGCGCCACGGCGGCGGACCTCCCGGCGGGACCGGGGGGCCGCGGCGGCCGTGGCGGCCGTGGCGGCGCCGTGCTCCGGCTGCCGTGTGCGGACGGCGGTTCAGCCGGCCACGCCGTGGCGTACGGCCCACAGCGCGGCCTGGGTGCGGTCGGCCAGGTCGAGTTTCATCAGGATGTTGGAGACGTGCGTCTTGACGGTCTTCTCGGACAGCACGAGGGCGCGGGCGATCTCCCGGTTGGAGCGGCCGTCCGCTATCAGGCCGAGCACCTCGCGCTCCCGTTCGGTCAGGGAGCTTCCCCTGCCCTGGCCGCCACCGGCCTCCTCCTGGGAGAGGAGGGCGCCGGCGACCTCGGGCTGGAGCAGGATGTGCCCGGCGTGCACGGAGCGGATGGCGCCGGCCAGCGCGTCGGGGTCCACGTCCTTGTAGACGTATCCGGCGGCGCCGGCGCGCAGGGCCGGGACGACCGTGCGCTGCTCGGTGAAGCTGGTGACGATGAGCACGCGCGCGGGGTTGTCGAGTTCGCGCAGGCGGCGCAGGGCGTCGATGCCGTCCATGCCCGGCATCTTGATGTCCATGAGGACGATGTCGGGCCGCAGTTCCTCGGCGCGGGCGACTCCTTCGGCGCCGTCGGCGGCCTCGCCGACGACCTCTATGTCGTCCTGGACCTCCAGGAAGGTGCGCAGGCCCCGGCGGACGACCTGGTGGTCGTCGACGAGCAGCACCCTGATCGGTTCACCCACCGGGTACCTCCATCTCGATCGTGGTGCCCTTGCCGGGCGCCGATTCCACGGTCAGCGTGCCGCCGACCCCGCTCGCCCGGTCCCGCATCGACACCAGACCGAGGTGGCGGCCGGCGCGGCGGACCGCCGTCGGGTCGAAGCCGCAGCCGTCGTCGGCGACGCGCAGGACGGCTCCGCAGCCGCGCCGCTCCACGCTCACGTCGACACGGCCGGCGCCGGAGTGGCGCAGGGCGTTGTGCAGGGCCTCCTGGGCGACCCTGAGCAGGGCCTCCTCCTGGGCGGCGGGCAGTGCGCGGAAGCCGTTGCTGGTGAACGTCACGCGCGCGGTGTGGGCGCGGTCGAGGACCTGGACCTGGGTGCGCAGGGTGGCGACCAGTCCGTCCTCGTCCAGTGCGGCGGGCCGCAACTCCACGACGGCGGCGCGCAGTTCGTCGGCGGCCTCCGCGGCGAGCGCCGCGACCCGGTGCAGTTCGTCCTTGGCGCGGGCGGGGTCGCGGTCGACGAGTGCGGCGGCCGCCTGAGCGGTCAGGCGCAGGGAGAAGAGCTTCTGGCTGACCGCGTCGTGCAGTTCGTGGGCGAGCCGGGAGCGTTCCTCGGCGATGGTCAGTTCGCGGCTGCGTTCGTAGAGCCGGGCGTTGGTGAGGGCGATGGCGGCGTGCTGGGCGAGGATGCCGAGCAGTTCCTCGTCCTGCGCGGTGAAGCCGCAGCCGCCTTCCGGCCTGGAGCAGTTCTTGTTGGCCAGGAACAGCGCGCCGATGACCTCGTCGCCGTCGCGGACGGGCAGGCCCAGGAAGTCGGCCAGCTCGGGGTGGGCGGACGGCCAGCCCTCGAAGCGGGGGTCCTTGCGCACGTCGGCGAGGCGCTCGGCCTTCGCCTCGCGCAGCATCGCGGCGAGGATGCCGTGCTGGCGCGGGAGCGGGCCGATGGCCCGCCACTGTTCGTCGCTGACGCCGTCCACGACGAACTGGGCGAAGCCCCCGTGGTCGTCGGGGACGCCGAGCGCGGCGTACTGGGCGTCGAGCAGCTCGCGGGCGGAGGCGACGATCGTCTTGAGGACGTCGCGCACCTCCAGGTGCCTGCTCATGGCGAGCAGCGCGGAGCTCACCGCCGCGATGCCGGACCGGGGACCTCGACTCATGTGCTCACGGTACCGGCGGGGAGCGGCAGCGCGGATCGGCCCCGCGGCGGGCCCGGCCCCGGCCCGCGGGCCCAGGGCCGGTGACGTAGGTCCCGGTGGCGGAGGCGGAGGGGGTGCCCGTGCCGTGCGGCGTCGGGGGCGACCCTCTCGCGCGTGCGCGCGTGCGCCCGCCTCGGGAGTGCGGTGACGCCGTCCGCAAGGCGGTGCGCCGCTGCCCGGCCGCCTGAGGGCCGGGGAATGGCGCGGGCTGGTGTGGGTACGGGGATCCGGTGGGCCGGCCCACCCGGCTGCGCGAGCCGGGCGGCGACCGTGCCGCCCTCCGGGGAGACAGTTCACGCAGAGCGTTGCGGCGGCAACTCCAGGTGAGGCGGCACCGGCTCCGGTGTGAGCCCGAGCATAGGGCGTACGTCACGTACGACGGGACATAGGAGATGAACCGCCCCGCATGAACGGGACAGACGACCCTGTCTGTCCCGTTTTGCCCTTCCCTGATCCACTACTCCGGATCGTACGTCACATCATTGCCTGGGTGTTTTGCGCCCGCTAAGAATTGCTCCGTCGCTCAGCGCCGCGGGTTCCGCTCGCGGCGTTCGTGCGGGAGGAGCCGATTCCCCCGGCGGACGCAGGAGCGACCTCCGCGCTATCGAAGAGGTCCATCAGCCATGCCCAAGAACATCCTCGACCGTGCCCGCAGTCGTGTCCTGACCAGGCAGCACAGGATCGCCGTCGCCGGCGTCGCCGCTCTCGGCACCGCCGCCCTCGCCTTCTCGGCCGTCCCCGGCGACACCGGGACCGTGACCACCGGCGCCACCGCCGCCACGACGCAGGTCGCCGCCGGCACCGCCCTGCAGAACGTCAAGGGCACCGTCACCGACCAGCTCGCCTCCGAGAACGTCAAGCTCGACACCTTCGCGGCGCAGAAGAAGGCCGCCGACGAGGCCGTCGCCAAGAAGGCCGCCGAGGCCGCGGCGAAGCGGAAGGCCGCGGCCGAGGCCGCCGCGAAGAGGGCCGCCGCCGCTGCCGCCGCCAAGAAGGCCGCGCAGGAGCGCGCCGCGAAGAAGGCCGCCCAGGAGCGCGCAGCCAAGGCCGCCGCCAACCGCTCCGTGCAGCGTCCGCGGATGCAGCCGGTCGCCGCGAAGACGTACGCCGACAACCTGGACGGCTGGATCCGGGAGGCCCTGGACATCATGAGGGCCAAGGGCATCCCCGGCAGCTACAGCGGCCTGCACCGCAACATCATGCGTGAGTCCTCCGGCAACCCGAACGCCATCAACAACTGGGACATCAACGCGATCAACGGCATCCCGTCCAAGGGCCTGCTCCAGGTGATCCCGCCGACCTTCCAGGCGTACCACGTCCCCGGCACGTCCTGGAACATCTACGACCCGGTCGCCAACATCACCGCCGCCGCCAACTACGCGGCGCACCGGTACGGCTCGATCGACAACGTCAACAGCGCGTACTGAGGCCTGGCGCGGGACCTCAGCGACATGACGCCGAAGGGCGGCCCCCCGGTCCGGGGGGCCGCCCTTCGCGTCGTCCGGTCGCGGCTACTTGCGCATGACCTCCGGCTCGTGGCGGCGCAGGAAGCGGGCCACGAGGAAACCGCAGAGCGCGCCGAGCGCGATCAGCGCGGTCATGTCCAGGGCCCAGGCCGAGGCAGCGTGGTCCCACAGCGGGTCGGTGCTGCCCGGGTCGTCGTTGTTCGGGGCGATGTCGTTGAAGTCCAGCGTGGTGCCGGCCGCGGCCACCGCCCAGCGCGACGGCATCAGGTACGAGAACTCGTTGACGCCGGGCGTGCCGTGCAGGGTGAAGAGGCAGCCGGTGAAGACGACCTGGACGATCGCGAACATCACGAGCAGCGGCATGGTCTTCTCGGCGGTCCTGACCAGCGACGAGATCACCAGGCCGACCATCATCGAGGTGAAGCCCAGCGCCATGACCGGCAGGCACAGCTCGAGCAGCGTCGAGCCGCCGAGGACGAGTCCCTCCGCGGGGATCTCCCGGCTGGCGAAGCCGATCACGCCGACCAGCAGGCCCTGCAGAACCGTGACCGCGCCGAGCACGACCACCTTCGACATCAGGTACGCCGAGCGGGACAGGCCGGTCGCCCGCTCCCGCTCGTAGATCACGCGTTCCTTGATCAGCTCGCGGACCGAGTTCGCCGCGCCCGCGAAGCACGCGCCGACCGCGAGGATCAGCAGGACGGTGGTGGCGGTGCCGTTGGGGACGTGGGCGCCGGTCCGGGGGTTGATCGCCTCGTTGACCAGCAGCCCGCGGTCGTGGTCGATCAGCAGGCTGACGGCGCCGAGGACCGCCGGCAGGATCACCGTCAGCGCCAGGAAGCCCTTGTCGGAGACGATGACCGCGACGTAGCGCCGGACCAGGGTCATCAGCTGCGAGCCCCAGCTCTGCGGCTTGGGCGGCTTGACGGCCTGCGGCGGCGGCAGGTGTACGGACTGCGGCGCGACGGCGTCGATGTCCGCGGCGTACATCTGGTAGTGCTGCGAGCTCTTCCAGCGGCCCGCCCAGTCGTAGTCGCGGTAGTTCTCGAAGGCGGAGAACACATCGGCCCAGCTGTCGTAGCCGAAGAAGTTCAGCGCCTCCTCCGGCGGGCCGAAGTAGGCGACCGCGCCGCCCGGCGCCATCACCAGCAGCTTGTCGCACAGCGCCAGCTCGGCCACCGAGTGGGTGACGACGAGGACCGTGCGGCCGTCGTCGGCGAGGCCGCGCAGCAGTTGCATGACATCGCGGTCCATGCCCGGGTCGAGACCGGAGGTCGGCTCGTCCAGGAAGATCAGCGACGGCTTGGTGAGCAGTTCCAGGGCCACCGAGACGCGCTTGCGCTGGCCGCCGGACAGGGAGGTGACCTTCTTGTCCTTGTGTATGTCGAGCTTCAGTTCGCGCAGCACCTCGTCGATGCGGGCGTCGCGCTCCTGCGCGGTGGTGTCGGCCGGGAAGCGCAGCTTGGCCGCGTACTTGAGGGCCTTCTTGACGCTCAGTTCCTTGTGCAGGATGTCGTCCTGCGGGACCAGGCCGATGCGCTGGCGCAGCTCGGCGAACTGCTTGTACAGGTCCCGGTTGTCGTACAGCACCGCGCCCTCGTTGGCCGGCCGGTAGCCGGTGAGCGCCTTGAGCAGGGTGGACTTGCCGGAGCCGGACGGGCCGATGACCGCGATGAGCGACTTCTCGGGGACTCCGAAGGAGACGTCCTTGAGGATCTGCTTGCCGCCGTCGACCGTGACGGTCAGGTGGCGCGCGGAGAAGGAGACCTCACCGGTGTCGACGAACTCCTCGAGACGGTCGCCGACGATACGGAAGGCGGAGTGGCCGACGCCGACGATGTCGGTGGGGCCGAGCAGCGCCGATCCGCCCTTGGCGATCGGCTGGCCGTTGACGAAGGTGCCGTTGTGCGAGCCGAGGTCGCGGATCTCGAAGCGGCCGTCGGGCGTGGCGTGGAACTCGGCGTGGTGCCGGGAGACCTGCAGGTCGGAGACGACGAGGTCGTTCTCCAGGCTACGGCCTATGCGCATCACCCGGCCGAGCGAGAACTCGTGGAACGTGGTGGGGCTGCGGTCGCCGTGCACCGGCGGCGCCCCCGCGTCGCCACCGGGCGTCTGCGGCATGTACGGCTCGCCGGTCCCGGCCTGCTGGTGCGGGACCGCGGACCCCTGCTGCCACCCCTGCTGGGGAGGCTGCTGCTGCACCGGCGCCTGGTGGGGCACGGGCTGCTGAGGTGCGGGCGCCTGCTGCGGGGCCTGCTGGGGCCAGCCGGGCGCGCCGGCGGCCGCGTACGGCGCCGGCTGCGCGTGCTGCGCCGGGCCGCCGGCCGGGGCCGCGGCGGCGGACAGGTTCACCTGCGGTCCGTCGGTCGCGTTGCCGAGGTGCAGCGACGAACCGGGGCCGACCTCCAGGTGCTGGATCCGCCGGCCCTGCAGATACGTGCCGTTGGTGCTGCCGTGGTCCTCGACGACCCAGCTGCGGCCGTTGAAACTGACCGTGGCGTGCCGCCAGGACACCCTGGCGTCGTCGAAGACGATGTCCCCCTGCGGATCGCGTCCGAGGGTGTAAGTCCTGGACGGATCCAGCGTCCAGGTACGTCCGTGTGTTTCGAGTACGAGTTCCGGCACTCCATGCCCCACTGAGTTGTCCCCCGAGTTACCCCCGTCGCGGGGAGTCTAGGGATGTCGAACATCGTGGGGAACTATTCCAGGCCCGCTCCTCTGACCGAAACCCGGGCCTTGCCGAGGGCGCCCTCTTGCGCTTCGCCCCGCCCCGTCGGCGGGGTTGAAAACGGGCCGGAGAGTGGTATTCCCCCCGCCGTACGCCGTTGCCCCGGAGGCAGAAAGGGACGTCCGGGCTCACTGTGCCCCGTGACGGCGGCCGTTGCGGTGCCCGTGTGCGGGCGGTCCGGACACGCCGTCCGGCGGTGCGTCCGCTCCCGGACCCCAAGGCGTCGAGGCACGCACCGCCGTCGAGTTCGCGCCACCGGGCGTGACCCCGGACGCCTCCCTGCCGCTGACGCCGCTGTCCTCACGGCCACTACGGTCCACAGCCCGTGCGCGGGAACGGAGTTGGGCTCGTCATCCGCCAACTCCCCGCCGGGGCAGGCACGTCGGCTGTCTGCGGGAAATCACGCGAATCCCGGGCGACGCGACGCGCACCGCCCCACCGCCGGGCCGCTCCACGCTCCGCGCTCCTCGCTCCTCCCCCGCCGCCGCGGAACCGTCCGGTGCGCGGGCGTCCGGTGCGCGGGCGTCCGGTGCGCGGGCGTCCGGTGCGGCGGACGGGTGGGCGCGCGCCGGGGCCGCCGGAGGAGGGTCTGTGCCCGCGGTCCGGGCCGAGGCCCGGGGTGAGGCGGCCACGGGACGACTGGCACGACCACCGGCCGGCACACGCGGGACACCGGGCCAACCGCTGCGCGGGCCTTCCGTCCGCGGCGCACCGGGCGCCTCACGGCACGGACCGGGTCGCGCGCGCCCGCAGGCCGGCGCCGTCCCCGGCGGCAACGTCCGGACACCGGTCGGACACCCGCTGTTCGGTGTCCGTCAGGCGGACCTCGGCGGCGGAAGGCGCCGCGTGCCGGATACGGTGGTGACACCATGAGCGCTTCGCAGACCCCCGCCTCGCAGACCTCCGAGGCCCCCACTCTCCTCGTCAAGATATTCGGCAAGGACAGGCCGGGCATCACGGCGGGCCTCTTCGACACCCTCGCCGCCTTCCTCGTCGACGTGGTCGACATCGAGCAGGTCGTCACCCGGGGCCGCCTGGTGCTGTGCGCGCTGGTGACGCAGCCGCCGGCCGGTCTGGAGGGCGACCTGCGGGCCACCGTGCACAGCTGGGCCGAGTCGATGAAGATGCAGGCGGAGATCATCTCCGGGCACGGCGACAACCGTCCGCGCGGTCTCGGGCGCTCCCTGGTGACCGTCCTCGGTCATCCGCTGACCGCCGAGTCGACGGCCGCGATCGCCTCCCGGATCGCGAAGGCCGGCGGCAACATCGACCGCATCTTCCGGCTGGCGAAGTACCCGGTGACGGCCGTGGAGTTCGCCGTCTCCGGGGTGGAGACGGAGCCGCTGCGCACCGCCCTCGCCTCGGACGCGGCGGCGCTGGGTGTGGACATCGCGGTGGTCGCCGCGGGCCTGCACCGGCGGGCGCAGCGGCTGGTCGTCATGGACGTGGACTCGACCCTGATCCAGGACGAGGTCATCGAGCTGTTCGCCGCGCACGCCGGCTGTGAGGACAAGGTCGCCGAGGTGACGGCGGCGGCGATGCGCGGGGAGCTGGACTTCGAGCAGTCGCTGCACGCGCGCGTGGCGCTGCTGGAGGGGCTGGACGCGTCGGTGGTGGAGAAGGTGCGCGACGAGGTCCGGCTGACGCCGGGCGCGCGCACCCTGATCCGCACCCTGAAGCGGCTCGGCTACCAGGTCGGCGTCGTCTCCGGCGGCTTCACGCAGGTCACGGACGACCTGAAGGAGCGGCTGGGGCTGGACTTCGCGCAGGCCAACACCCTGGAGATCGTCGACGGGAAGCTGACCGGCCGGGTCACCGGAGAGATCGTGGACCGGGCGGGCAAGGCGCGGCTGCTGCGCCGGTTCGCCGCGGAGGCCGGGGTCCCGCTGTCGCAGACCGTGGCGATCGGCGACGGCGCGAACGACCTGGACATGCTGAACGCCGCCGGTCTGGGCGTGGCCTTCAACGCCAAGCCCGTGGTGCGACAGGCCGCGCACACCGCGGTGAACGTCCCCTTCCTGGACACGGTCCTGTACCTCCTCGGCATCACGCGCGAAGAGGTCGAGACGGCCGACACCCACGACGACGAGGCTGAGCTGGGACAGGGCTCCCCGCGCTGAGCCGGCAGGTCCCAGGGGCCGGGCCGGCTTCCTCCGGCCGAGCCCGTCGGCAGCGGGGCCGGACAGGCTCGGGGCCGTACAGGCTCCCACGGGCCTGCCCCACCACCGGCGGGCGCCGGCCGCCCGGCGGGCCCCACGTGCCCGCCCCTGGAGGGACCGCCGGCCAGGCGGTGCCGTGCCCCTGCCCGAAGGGGCACGGCGTCCTGAGCGGCGGCGGGCCCGTCGGCGTCCTGTGCCGGCCGGAGGCGTCGGGTACGGGTCACTCGGAGGGGGCCCAGTAGTCCATGAGTGTGGCCACGCCCGGCTCCACGCTCTTCCAGGGGCCGTCGAAGGTCAGCAGGGCGAAACCGGCGGCGGGGAAACCCCGGCGGTTCATCCGCTCGCGGGCCTCGTCCTCCGCGGCGCCCGCCAGGATGTCGGCCAGGCCGTGCACGCCCGGGTTGTGGCCGATCAGGATCACGTTCCGCACGTCGTCCGGGAGCTCGTTGAGCACGGCGATCAGCTCGCCGGGCGAGGCCTCGTAGATCCGCTCCTCGTAGACGGTCTTCGGCCGGTGGGCCAGCTCGTGGACGGCGAGCTTCCAGGTCTCGCGGGTCCGGGTCGCCGTGGAGCACAGGGCCAGGTCGAAGGTGATGCCGCTGTCGGACAGCTTCCGTCCGGCGACTGCGGCGTCCTTGCGGCCCCGCTCGGCGAGCGGGCGCTCGTGGTCGGCGACCTGGGGCCAGTCGGCCTTCGCGTGCCGGAAGAGGACGATCCTGCGGGGTTCTGCGACGCTCATGAAACCCAGCTTCGCATGAAACAGGCCACCCGGCGCAGGGAGTTGACATGCGCATTCGCCACGGAAGAGGGCTCCCCCGTCAGCGCGCCAGCAGCTGCTGGGCGCGCTCCAGGACACGCGCGATCGCCGGGTCGCCGCTCGCCGGGTCGCCGCTCGCCGCGTGGGCCTGCGTGGGGTCGATCATCAGCACGAACAGCGCGACGAACGCGAGGGCGGGCAGGGCGAGCGCCCACCAGGGCAGCCTGGTGTCGACGCCGCCCGTGGTCGCCGGGTGGGGCCGGGGGTGGGTGCGGGCCGGCATGGTCGCCTCCGTGGGTCTTCGAGCGGGTCCGTGACCGACGGGCCGCGGTCACCTCTCGAAACTACGGAATCCGGGCCCGGCCGCCCATCCGGAAGCCCACCCACTCGACCCTGACACTGGCCCCCTAGGGGATGGGGGGGCCAGCCCCACCCTCCACCGCGGCGGCCCTTCCCCGGGGCCGGCGGCACGCGCCCCGGCACGCCCGCCGGCGCGCCCCTCAGGGCGACGCGAGGGTCGCGACGACGGCGATGATCACGAAGATGGCGAAGAACGAGCCGAGGACGAGAAGCAGCTTCTTCTGGCCGTTTCGCGGGTTCGGGTCGAGCACAGGCTGCATGCGCCCAGTGTCGCACCCCGCTCTCCGCGCGGCGCCGCCGGGGCCGCCCGGCCGGGTCAGCGCGCCGCCTCGTCCTCCACGGTGCGGTCGCGGCCCGCGAAGTAGCCCACCGCCGTCTGCGGCACCATGAGGCCCGCCATGAGGGCGATCGGCAGCCCCCAGCCGCCGGTGTGCTGGTACAGCACGCCGACCAGCAGCGGGCCGGGGATGGAGATCAGATAGCCGGTGCTCTGCGCGAACGCGGACAGCTGGGCCACGCCCGGTCCGCTGCGGGCCCGCATGCCGACCATGGTGAGCGCCAGCGGGAAGGCGCAGTTGGCGATGCCGAGGAGCACCGCCCAGACCCAGGCGCCACCGGCCGGCGCCAGGTACAGCCCGGCGTATCCGGCGAGCCCGCTGAGGCCCAGGGCCAGCACGATCGGCCCCTGGTGGGGCAGCCGCACGGCGACGCGCGGGATGACGAAGGCCAGCGGCACGCCCATCACCATGGTGACGGCGAGCAGCAGGCCCGCGGTGCCCGCCGGGACGCCGGCGTCCCGGAAGATCTGCGCCATCCAGCCCATGGTGATGTAGGCGGCGGTGGCCTGCAGGCCGAAGAAGACGGCGAGGGCCCAGGCGGTGCGGCTGCGGGTGATGCGCAGCGGCGCGTGCCGCTCCGCCGTGCCGCGGGCCTGCGCCTGCGGCGCCGCCGGGGCGGCGCCGCGGTCCCGTGCGAGCGGCAGCCACGGCAGGACGGCGGCCGCGGCGACGGCGGCCCAGACGGCGAGGCCGGAGCGCCAGTCGCCGCCGAGGGCGCCGGTCAGCGGCACGGTGACGGCCGCGGCCAGGGAGGTGCCGAGGGCGAGGGCCATCGAGTACAGGCCGGTCATGGAGCCGACGCGGTCCGGGAACCAGCGCTTGACGATGACCGGCATCAGGACGTTGCTGACGGCGATGCCCATCAGGGCGAGCGCGCTGGCGGCCAGGAATCCGGCGGTGCCGCCGGCGTAGGGCCGTATCAGCAGGCCGGCGGTGATGGCGGCCATGCCGGCGCACACCACGGCGGCCGCTCCGAAGCGGCGGGCCAGGCGGGGCGCGGTGACCCCGAAGACGGCGAAGCACAGCGGCGGCACCGAGGTGAGCAGGCCGGCCACGCTGCCGCTCATCCCCAGCCCGTCGCGGACCTCCTCCAGGAGGGCGCCGAGGCTGGTGATGGCCGGGCGGAGGTTCAGCGCGGAGAGCACGATGCCGACGACGACCAGCCGGGCCGCCCACGCACGCCCGCGGCCCGCGCCGGGAGCCGCTTCGCGGGGGTCCGCCGCGGCGGACCCGTCGCCGCGCGGGGCCGCCGGTGTCGCCGGCGTCGCCGGTGTCGCCGTGCGGGTGTCCGTCGTGCCGGTGTCCGTTGTGCGGGTGTCCTCGGTCGCCATGCCCTCCATCATAGAATCATAGGATGATTGACTGTCCGTTCTGACCGACTGTTCACCCCCAGGGAGCGTCGCCGCCCCGGGCCTCGCGTGCGAAGGTGGGCCATGCCCTTGAGCCACCCGCGCCGTTCGGCGCTGTCCGAGCAGGTCATCGCCGAGCTGCGGAACCAGATCACCTCCGGCGAGTGGCCGGTCGGATCGCGCATCCCCACCGAGCCCGAGCTGGTCGAGCAGCTCGGTGTCGCCCGCAACACCGTCCGCGAGGCCGTCCGCGCGCTGGCGCACAACGGCCTGCTGGACATCCGCCAGGGTTCGGGCACGTACGTGGTGGCCACCAGCGAGCTGGCCGGTGTGATGCACCGCCGCTTCGCGGACGCCGACCCCCGGCACATCGCCGAACTGCGCTCCGCCCTGGAGTCCGCGGCGGCGAAGCTGGCCGCCGCGCGGCGCACCGAGAAGGACCTCAAACAGCTGGACGCGCTGCTGGTCCGGCGCGAGGAGGCCTGGGAGTCCGGGGAGGCGGAGGCGTTCGTGACGGCCGACGCCACCTTCCACCTGGCGGTGGTGGCGGCCTCGCACAACGACGTGATGACGGCGATGTACGCCGACCTGGACGAGGTGCTGCGGGACTGGCTGCGCGCGGACGTCGGCGCGGAGCTCGCCCCGGAGGCGCACATGGACCACACGCGCCTGGTCGACGCGATCCGCGCCCAGGACGCACAGGCCGCGGCGGCGGAGGCCGCCGGCTATCCGTTCCTGTGCCGGCCGGGCCGGTTCACCGCCCCTTCTGGTGGCTGACCCAGACGGAACGGACCTCCTTCCAGCAGCGGCCGGTGAGCCGTACGGTCATGGCGGGCCCGGCGTCCACCGGGGCGCTGTCGGTGTCGATGTCCCACCAGCGGGCGCATTCGATGTGCAGGCGCACGCGATCGGTGTCGACGTACGGGTTGTGGCAGTAGGCGACCACGTGGGAGCCGCGGACGGACGTCCGGCACGCGGCGCCGAACCGGCTCGGCGCGGGCGGTTCCGCCTCGCTCACGCGCGCGCGGGGCAGCGCGTCGTACGGGGCGGACAGGACGAGGGCCAGGGCCAGGGTCACCGGGGCAAGGCTGCGGGACAGGCGCACAAGGGGACCTCCAGGGCCGGGCTGCGGAGGGACGTGCGGGGCAGGGCGTAATCCAGGGTGCGCCGCCACGGGGGCGGCGGCCCGGCCGGTGAGCCGAACGGGTGACGCCCCGCCGCCCGCGGACGGCGGGCGACGGGGCGTCGGTGAGGTATTGCGGTGTCGCGGTGTTGCGGCGTTGCGCGGATCAGGCGCCGATGGCGTGCAGACCGCCGTCGACGTGGATGATCTCTCCCGTGGTCTTCGGGAACCAGTCGCTCAGCAGGGCGACCACACCGCGGCCGGCCGGCTCCGGGTCCTTCAGGTCCCACTCCAGCGGCGAGCGGGAGTCCCACACGGAGGCCAGCTCGCTGAAGCCCGGGATGGACTTGGCGGCCATGGAGCCGATGGGACCCGCCGAGATCAGGTTGCAGCGGATGTTCTGCTTGCCGAGGTCGCGCGCCATGTAGCGGTTGGTCGCCTCCAGGGCGGCCTTGGCCGGGCCCATCCAGTCGTACTGCGGCCAGGCGTACTGGGCGTCGAAGGTGAGGCCGACGACCGAACCGCCGTTCTGCATCAGCGGCAGGCAGGCCATGGTCAGCGACTTCAGGGAGAACGCCGAGACGTGCATGGCGGTGGCCACCGACTCGAACGGCGTGTTCAGGAAGTTGCCGCCGAGCGCGTCCTGCGGGGCGAAGCCGATGGAGTGGACGATGCCGTCGAGGCCGCCCAGCTCCTCGCCGACGACGTCGGCCAGGCGCGCGAGGTGCTCCTCGTTGGTCACGTCCAGCTCGATGACCTTGGTCGGCTTCGGCAGCTTCCTGGCGATGCGCTCGGTCAGCGTGGGCCGCGGGAAGGCGGTCAGGATGATCTCGGCGCCCTGCTCCTGGGCCAGCTTGGCGACGTGGAAGGCGATGGAGGACTCCATCAGCACACCCGTGACCAGGATGCGCTTGCCCTCGAGAATTCCGCTCATGGTGATCAGTGACCCATTCCCAGTCCGCCGTCAACGGGAATGACGGCTCCAGTGATGTACGAGGCGTCGTCCGAGGCGAGGAACCGCACCGTCGCGGCGATCTCCTCCGGCTGCGCGTACCGGCCGAGCGGCACCTGCGACACGATGTTCGCGCGCTGCTCGTCGGTGAGCGCCTTGGTCATGTCGGTGTCGACGAAACCGGGCGCGACGACGTTGAAGGTGATGTTGCGCGAGCCCAGCTCCCGGGCGAGGGAACGCGCGAAGCCGACGAGGGCGGCCTTGGAGGCGGCGTAGTTCGCCTGCCCCGCGGAGCCGAGCAGGCCCACCACGGAGGAGATCAGGACGACGCGGCCCTTCTTGGCGCGCAGCATGCCGCGGTTGGCGCGCTTGACGACGCGGAAGGTGCCGGTGAGGTTGGTGTCGATGACCGAGGTGAAGTCCTCCTCGGACATCCGCATCAGGAGCTGGTCCTTGGTGACGCCGGCGTTGGCGATCAGGACCTCGACCGGACCGTGCTGGTCCTCGACCTCCTTGTAGGCCTGCTCCACCTGCTCCGGGTCGGTGATGTCGCACTTGACGGCCAGGAAGCCGGCCGGCGGCTCGCCCGAGCGGTACGTGATCGCGACCTTGTCGCCGGCGTCGGCGAAAGCGCGGGCGATGGCGAGGCCGATGCCCCGGTTGCCTCCGGTGACGAGAACCGAGCGGCTCAACGGATCACCCTTTCGATAGCGGTCTGCACACATCCGCCCGAGACCTGGCTGGCAGGCGGCTTCATCGGAAACCTATCGGTATCGCCCTGCCCGCGGGCAATCGGGCACCGACAGTGGCGCGGGAGTGTCGCTGTCGGGTCCCTACAGAATGCGCCCGTCCGGGACCCTAACCTGTGGTCCGCCGGGTCACCCGCACGACATGATCGGATCGACAGGCCACGACAGCAGGGAGACCTCCGTGCCTCATTCCATCGACGAAGCCTTCACGGCGCTTCCCCTACGGGCCCTCGCCGACGCCGCGCTCGCCCGCGCGCGTGCGCTGGGGGCGGAGCACGCGGACTTCCGGTTCGAGCGGGTGCGCAGCGCGTCCTGGCGGCTGCGGGACGCCAGGCCCGCCGGATCGTCGGACACCACCGACCTCGGGTACGCGGTCCGGGTGGTGCACGCGGGCGCGTGGGGCTTCGCGTCCGGGGTCGATCTGACCATGGACGCCGCCGCCCGGGTCGCCTCACAGGCGGTGGCCATGGCCAAGCTGTCCGCGCAGGTGATCAAGGCCGCCGGGTCGGACGAACACGTGGAGCTGGCCGACGAGCCGGTGCACGCCGACCGGACGTGGATCTCGTCGTACGAGGTCGACCCGTTCTCGGTGCCCGACGAGGAGAAGGTCGCGCTGCTGACCGGGTGGAGCGAGCGGCTGCTGGCCGCGCAGGGCGTCGACCACGTCGACGCCTCGCTGCTGACCGTGCACGAGAACAAGTTCTACGCCGACACGGCCGGGACCGTGACCACCCAGCAGCGGGTGCGGCTGCATCCGCAGCTGACGGCCGTGTCGGTGGACGAGTCGAGCGGGGAGTTCGACTCGATGCGCACGCTCGCGCCGCCGGTGGGGCGCGGCTGGGAGTACCTGACCGGCACCGGCTGGGACTGGGACGCCGAGCTGGAGCAGATCCCGGAGCTGCTCGCCGAGAAGATGCGGGCGCCGAGCGTGCAGCCGGGCCTGTACGACCTGGTCGTGGACCCGTCCAACCTGTGGCTGACCATCCACGAGTCCATCGGCCACGCCACCGAGCTGGACCGCGCCCTCGGCTACGAGGCCGCCTACGCCGGCACCTCCTTCGCCACCTTCGACCGGCTCGGCGAGCTGAGGTACGGCTCGGAGCTGATGAACGTCACCGGCGACCGCACCGCCGAGCACGGCCTCGCGACCATCGGGTACGACGACGAGGGCGTCGAGGCGCAGTCCTGGGACCTGGTGCGCAACGGCACCCTCGTCGGCTACCAGCTGGACCGGCGGACCGCGCGGCTGACCGGCTTCGAGCGCTCCAACGGCTGCGCCTTCGCCGACTCGCCCGCGCACGTGCCGGTGCAGCGCATGGCCAACGTGTCGCTGCGGCCGGATCCGGCGGGGCTGTCCACCGAAGACCTGATCGGGGGCGTCGACCGGGGCATCTACGTCGTCGGCGACCGCTCCTGGTCGATCGACATGCAGCGCTACAACTTCCAGTTCACCGGGCAGCGCTTCTTCAGGATCGAGAACGGGCGGCTCACCGGGCAGCTGAAGGACGTCGCCTACCAGGCCACGACCACCGACTTCTGGGGGTCGATGGCCGCGGTCGGCGGCCCGCAGACGTACGTCCTCGGCGGCGCCTTCAACTGCGGCAAGGCCCAGCCGGGCCAGGTGGCCGCCGTGTCCCACGGATGCCCGTCGGCCCTGTTCAAGGGCGTCAACATTCTGAACACCGCGCAGGAGGCCGGCCGATGAGCACCCGCACCGTCAAGCCGCACGAGGTCGTCGAGCAGGCCTTGGCGCTGTCCCGCGCCGACGGCTGCGTCGTCATCGCCGACGAGCACTCCAGCGCCAACCTGCGCTGGGCGGGCAACGCGCTCACCACCAACGGTGTGACGCGGGGGCGGACGCTCACCGTGATCGCGACCGTGGACGGCGCGCAGGGCACCGCCTCCGGTGTGGTGTCCCGGTCGGCGGTCACCGCCGGGGAGCTGGAGCCGCTGGTGCGGGCCGCCGAGGCCGCCGCGCGCGGCGCCGGTCCCGCCGAGGACGCGCAGCCGCTGGTCGGCGGGGTGCCCGCGGCCCCGGACTTCACGGACGCGCCCGCCGAGACCTCCTCCGCCGTGTTCACCGACTTCGCCCCGGCGCTCGGCGAGGCCTTCGCGCGCGCCCGTGCGGGCGGCCGGGAGCTGTACGGATTCGCCCACCACGAGCTGGTGTCGACGTACCTCGGCACGTCCACCGGGCTGCGCCTGCGGCACGACCAGCCCACCGGCACGCTGGAGCTGAACGCCAAGTCGCCGGACGGCACGCGCTCGGCGTGGGCCGGACGGTCCACCCGGGACTTCCGGGACGTCGACCCCAGGGCGCTGGACGCCGAGCTCGCCGTACGGCTCGGCTGGGCTCAGCGGCGCGTGGACCTGCCCCCCGGCCGCTACGAGACGCTGCTGCCGCCCACCGCCGTGGCGGACCTGATGATCTACCAGATGTGGTCGGCGTCGGGCCGGGACGCGGCCGAGGGGCGGACGGTGTTCTCCCGGCCCGGCGGCGGCACGCGGGTCGGGGACAAGCTGAGCGGACTGCCGCTCACCCTGCGCAGCGACCCGGCCGAGCCGGGGCTGGAGTGCTCGCCCTTCGTGGTCGCCCACTCCTCCGGGGGCGACCAGTCGGTGTTCGACAACGGGCTGCCGGCCCCCGCCACCGAGTGGATCGGCCAGGGCGTGCTCAGGCACCTGCCCACCACCCGGCACAGCGCCGCCCTGACCGGGCTGCCCGTCGCCCCGGCGCCGGGGAACCTGATCCTGGACGGCGGGCGGGACCGCTCCCTGCAGGAGATGATCGCGGACACCGGACGCGGGCTGCTGCTGACCTGCCTGTGGTACATCCGCGAGGTCGACCCGGCGACGCTGCTGCTGACGGGGCTGACCCGGGACGGCGTGTACCTGGTGGAGAACGGCGAGGTGACCGGGCAGGTGAACAACTTCCGGTTCAACGAGTCGCCGGTGGACCTGCTGGGCCGGGCCGCGGAGGCCGGGCGGACCGAGAAGACGCTGCCGCGGGAGTGGAGCGACTGGTTCACCCGGGCCGCGATGCCCGCGCTGCGCATCCCCGATTTCAACATGAGCTCGGTCAGCCAGGGCGTATAACCTCGTAGGCGTTCGTGGTCGGGTGTCATCCGGCCGCCCGAAGATCACCAAGGAGACACGAGAACCGTGACGGACATCGTCGACGAGCTGAAGTGGCGGGGGCTCATCGCCCTCTCCACCGACGAGGACGCACTGCGCAAGGCGTTCGCGGACGGTCCCGTCACGTTCTATTGCGGCTTCGACCCGACCGCCCCCAGCCTGCACCTCGGCAACCTCGTGCAGATCCTGACGATGCGCCGCATCCAGGAGGCGGGGAACCGGCCGCTGGCGCTGGTCGGGGGCGCCACGGGTCTCATCGGCGACCCGAAGCCCACGGCCGAGCGCACGCTGAACGCGCCGGAGGTCGTCGCCGGCTGGGTGGAGCGGCTGCGCGCCCAGATCGAGCCGCTGCTCCACTTCGACGGGCCGAACGCCGCGGTGATGGTCGACAACCTGGACTGGACCCAGGGGCTGTCGGCCATCGAGTTCCTGCGGGACATCGGCAAGCACTTCCGGGTCAACAAGATGATCGCCAAGGAGGCCGTCTCCCGGCGGCTCAACTCCGACGCGGGCATCAGCTACACCGAGTTCAGCTACCAGATCCTGCAGGGCATGGACTTCCTGGAGCTGTACCGGCGGTACGGCTGCACGCTGCAGACCGGCGGCAGCGACCAGTGGGGCAACCTCACGTCGGGCACCGACCTGATCCACCGGGTGGAGCCGGACGCCGTGGTGCACGCGCTGGGCACCCCCCTGATCACCAAGGCGGACGGCACCAAGTTCGGCAAGACCGAGTCCGGCACGGTCTGGCTCGACCCGGAGATGACCACGCCGTACGCGTTCTACCAGTTCTGGGTCAACGCCGACGACCGGGACGTCTCCAAGTTCCTGCGCATCTTCAGTTTCAGGTCCCGTGAGGAGATCGAGGAGCTGGAGCGGCAGACCGAGGAGCGACCGCAGGCCCGGGCCGCGCAGCGCGCGCTCGCCGAGGAGCTCACGACGCTGGTGCACGGCGCCGGCCAGACGGCCGCGGTGATCGCCGCGTCCAAGGCGCTGTTCGGTCAGGGCGAGCTGGCGGAGCTGGACGAGGGGACGCTGGCCGCGGCCCTGTCCGAGGTGCCGCACATCCGGGTCGCCGAGCCGGCCCCGGTGGTCGACCTGTTCGCGGAGGTCGGTCTCGTGGCCAGCAAGTCCGCCGCGCGCCGCACGGTCAAGGAGGGCGGGGCCTACGTGAACAACGTGAAGGTCACCGCGGAGGACGCGGTCCCGGCGGCCGAGGACCTGATCCACGGCCGGTGGCTGGTGCTGCGGCGCGGGAAGAAGAACCTGGCCGCGGTGGAGATCACGGGCGCCTGAGCGCCGCCGGGGCGCGGGGACCGGCGCTCGCGGCCTCGCCGTGGCCGTGGACGCCCGGTCCCCGCGCCCCCGCCGGGCGGCTGCGGGTCAGGCCCGCCGGTACTTCCTCCGGCCCGTCGTCGCCGTGTACAGGGCGTCCACCGCCGCGACGATGATGATCGCGGCCACCAGCTGGAAGGCGTGCCGGCTCCAGTCGATGCCCCGTGTCGCCGCGACGCCGAGCGCGCGGGCGACCACGTTGCCCACGATGGCGCCCAGGATGCCGCAGATGGTCGTCAGCCACAGGGGGCTGTGCTGCTTGCCCGGGATGACCGCCTTGGCGATGAGGCCCAGCACGAATCCCACGATGATCGCCCACACCCAGCCCATGGCTGCCTCCTCGTACGACTCGACGTGAGCATTACCGCCAGTGTGGTGCGGTCCGCAGTACGGCGCACGTCGAGTGCCGCCGTGGGCGGCGGGGGCGGCGGGGGCGCCGCGGGCGTGCGCGCCTCGGGGCGACCCGGTCTCCGCGGCGGCGGGCACGCGGCGTACCGTGGGAGGTGTCCTCGGCGACGTCTTCCCGAAGGTGCGGACGACGGTGCGGGCCGGGACGGCTCTGCGGGCGGACGGTGAGGGTGATGCGGAAACAGCACGGCGGCGCCGGCCCGGTGTTCCGGATCACCGGGGCCCGGACGGGACTGGCCGAGGACGTACGGGCCCGGCAGCGGCGGTACGTGATCTCGATGTCGGTCCGCACCGTGGCGGTGATCCTCGCGGCCTCCCTGTGGAACGTGCAGCGGTACGTCGCCGTCGTGGCGCTCGTGCTCGGCGCGGTCCTCCCCTACATCGCCGTGGTGATCGCCAACGCGGGCCGGGAGAAGCCGCCGTCCCTTCCGTCCACGTTCGTCACCGTGCCGCTGCGCCCGATGATCGCGTCTCCCCCGGCCGGCGACGAGCGGGCGGAATCCGCGCGGGAGCCCGTGCGGGAGGCGGTGCCGGAGGATGTGCCGCCGAATCCGGGGGCCGGAATGCGCGGCGAGCGCGCCGGTCCGGCCTGAGCACGGCGGCCCGCGGGAGAAGCGGAATCGAACCGTGCGGCAAGCTCAGGAAAAGCTCAGATCAATCCTGCGCTTCCGGTGCCGGGCGGTGGGGTGCCCGTGACATACTGCGTACGCGCTCCGCATCCCCCGTCGGAGCGACGGACCGACGCCGGGCAGCTCCCCCCGTGGCTGCTCGGCGTCGCCATGTCTGCGCCGTTTTCGGCGTGAGACGACTTCCGAGACGAACCCCTGAGACGAACCCCGAGACGAACCCCGAGACGAATCCCCGTGAGTGACGAGACCCCGATCTGCTCCGCCAAGGGCTGCCGTGCCGACGCCGTGTGGGTGCTGGCGTGGAACAACCCCAAGATCCACGCACCGGAGCGCCGCAAGACGTGGCTCGCCTGCGACGAGCACCGCGAGCATCTGTCGCAGTTCCTCGGGGTGCGCGGGTTCCTGAAGGACGTCGTGGCGTTCGCGCAGTGGCAGGCGCCCGAGGGGGCCTAGCCGCCGATCGCCGACATGGGCCGGTCCGGCTGGACGAACGTCGGGTCGTCGAGACCTGCTCCCGCCTTCTTGCCCCACATGGCCAGGCGCCAGATGCGGGCGATCTCCTCGTCCGGCGCGCCCGAGCGGAGGGCCGTGCGCAGGTCGGTCTCCTCGGTGGCGAACAGGCAGTTCCGTATCTGGCCGTCGGCGGTCAGCCGGGTGCGGTCGCAGGCCGCGCAGAACGGGCGGGTGACCGAGGCGATCACGCCCACCCGGTGCGGGCCGCCGTCCACCAGCCAGCGCTCGGCCGGCGCCGAGCCGCGCTCGGCCGCGCCCTCGGGGGTGAGGTCGAAGCGGGTGCGCAGGGAGGCGAGGACGTCCCCGGCGGTGACCATGCCCTCGCGCTTCCAGCCGTGCTGGGCGTCCAGCGGCATCTGCTCGATGAAGCGCAGTTCGTAGTCGTGCTCCACGGCCCAGGCGAGCAGGTCCGGGGCCTCGTCGTCGTTCAGACCGGGCATCAGCACCGAGTTGACCTTGACGGGGGTCAGGCCCGCCGCGCGGGCGGCGTCCAGGCCCTCCAGCACGTCCTTGTGGCGGTCGCGGCGGGTGAGGGCCTTGAAGACGTCCGGGCGGAGGGTGTCCAGGGAGACGTTGACCCGGTCGAGTCCCGCTGCCTTCAGGGCGGCAGCCGTGCGCTTGAGGCCGATGCCGTTGGTGGTGAGGGACGTCTGCGGGCGCGGGGCCAGCGCCGCGACGCGCTCGACGATGCCGACCAGGCCGGGTCGCAGCAGGGGCTCGCCCCCGGTGAAGCGGACCTCCTGGATGCCGAGCGTCCGCACGGCGATGCCGATCAGCCGGACGATCTCGTCGTCGGTGAGCAGGTCGGGCTTGGCCAGCCACTGCAGACCCTCCTCGGGCATGCAGTAGGTGCAGCGCAGATTGCACCGGTCGGTCAGCGAGACCCTCAGGTCGGTGGCCACCCGGCCGTAGGTGTCGATGAGCACGTGGGCCCCCTCCCTCTCGTCACTCGTTCTCCGTCGGCTGCACGTCCGCCGTCACTTGCGAGCCTACGTGACGCCGCTGACAACGACAGAGGCCCGATGACGTGAGGGACGCCGCGGCCGCGCCGCCCGGCCGTGCGGTCCGGGGCGGCGCGGCCGTCGGTGCGCCCCCTCAGTGCGCTCCGGTGCCGGTCAGGGACCGCACCTCCAGTTCCGCGTACTTGCCGGCGTCCGGGACCTCCTTCGACAGCAGCGTCCCGACGGCGCCGAGCAGGAAGCCGACCGGGATGGAGATGATGCCGGGGTTCTCCAGCGGGAACCAGTGGAAGTCGGTGTGCGGGAACATCGAGGTGGGCTTGCCGGAGACCACCGGCGAGAACAGCACCAGGCCGACCGCGGTGACCAGGCCGCCGTAGATCGACCACAGGGCGCCCGAGGTGGTGAACCGCTTCCAGAACAGGCTGTAGAGGATGGTCGGCAGGTTGGCGGAGGCGGCGACCGCGAAGGCGAGGGCCACCAGGCCGGCCACGTTCAGGTCGCGGGCCAGGGCGCCGAGCAGGATCGAGACGGCGCCGATGCCGACGGTCGCCCACCGCGCCGCGCGGATCTCCTGTTTCTCGGTGGCCCCGCCCCTCTTGATGACGTTGGCGTAGATGTCGTGCGCGAAGGACGACGACGACGCGAGGGTGAGGCCGGCGACGACCGCGAGGATGGTGGCGAAGGCGACCGCCGAGATGCTGGCGAGCAGGACGGCTCCCCAGGTGGAGTCGGTGCCGCCCAGATGCAGGGCCAGCAGCGGCGCCGCGGTGTTGCCCGACTTGTTGGAGGCGATGATCTCGTCGGGTCGGATCAGTGCGGCGGCGCCGAAGCCGAGGGCGAGGGTCATCAGGTAGAAGGCGCCGATCAGGCCGATCGCCCAGATGACGGAGGTGCGGGCGGCCTTGGCGGTGGGGACCGTGTAGAAGCGGATCAGGATGTGCGGCAGGCCGGCGGTGCCGAGGACCAGGGCGATGCCGAGCGAGAGGAAGTCCAGCTTGGTGGTGCCCGTGGCGCCGTACTTCAGGCCCGGCTCCAGGAAGGCGCTGCCCTTGCCGCTGTTGTCGGCGGCCTTGCCGAGCAGGTCGGACACGTCGAAGTGGAACTTCAGCAGGACCAGGAAGGTCAGCAGCAGGGCGCCGGCGATGAGCAGCACCGCCTTGACCATCTGCACCCAGGTGGTGCCCTTCATGCCGCCGATGGTGACGTACACGATCATCAGGAGGCCGACCAGGGCGACGATGCCGATCTTGCCGCTGTCGCTGGTGATGCCGAGCAGGAGCGAGACGAGGACGCCGGCGCCGGCCATCTGGGCGAGCAGGTAGAAGATCGACACGACGATGGTGGAGGCGCCGGCGGCCGTGCGGACGGGGCGCTGGCGCATCCGGTAGGCCAGCACGTCGCCCATCGTGTAGCGGCCGGAGTTGCGCAGCGGCTCGGCGACCAGGAGCAGGGCGACGAGCCAGGCGACGAGGAAGCCGATGGAGTACAGGAAGCCGTCGTAGCCGAACAGGGCGATGGCGCCGGCGATGCCCAGGAAGGACGCGGCGGACATGTAGTCGCCGGACACGGCGAGCCCGTTCTGGAAGCCGGTGAACTGCCGTCCGCCGGCGTAGAAGTCGGCGGCGTCCTTGGTCTGCCGGCCCGCCCAGACGGTGATGACGAGGGTCGCGGCGACGAACACCGCGAACAGGGTGACGATCAGCGTGCGGTGCTCGCTCGCCTCGCCGGCGGCCAGCAGGACGTGCGGTGCGGCAGTCATCGTCCGCCCTCCATCCGGGACTTGATGGCCTCGGCCCGGGGGTCGAGCCGGGCGGCGGCGTGCCGCGCGTACCACCAGGCGATCAGGAACGTGGTGAGGAACTGGGCGAGGCCCAGGACGAGGGCCACGTTGACGTTGCCGGCCACCTCGGTGCCCATGAAGCCGCCCGCGTAGTTGGACAGCAGGACGTACAGCAGGTACCAGACGATGAAGGCGATGGTCAGCGGGAAGGTGAAGGAGCGGTGGGAGCGGCGCAGTTCGCCGAACTCCGCGCTCTGCTGCACCTCGGTGAACTCCTCGGTGGAGGGAAGTAGGGCCTCTGGGTTCGCGGGGGGCGATGTATCGGCGGCCACGGAGTCTCCTCGTGCGACGGATGTGCGCGTTGCTGATCTCACAGGGCAGGGATCACGTTACCGCGAGTCAGATTCCGGCTGCCGTACGTGATTTCCCCGGGAGGTCCGTTCCTGCCGGGCCCCCTGTCCACGGTCACGGCGCCGTGCGCGGAGCGGTTCACGCCGGTCGGGTTCTTTCCCGGCGAGTGCGCCGTGCCCTTCCGGAGATCGGGCGCGGCAGATAGCTTCGGCCTGCACCACTCGTCATGTACCTGCCCGAGCACCACCCGGTGTCCCGGGCGGTCCCGTGTCCCGATGATGTGGAGAACCCATGGCACACCTGCGCTCCAGACGCCGGCTCGCGCTCGCCGTTCCGGCCGTGCTGTCGCTGACCGCCTCGCTCGGCCTCCTCCCGGCGGCGGCCTCGGCGGCGCCCGGCGCCGGCACGGTGGCGCGGGCGGCGGACGGCCCGGACCTGGCCTACGTGGTCAACACCCGCGGCGGCCACCGCACGAACGCGGCCGTGCGGCGCGAGATCGCCCGCAACGGCGGCACCGTCGTGGCCGGTTACGACCGGATCGGCGTCCTCGTCGTCCACTCCGCGAACCCGGACTTCGGCGCGCGGATGCGCGCGGTCCGCGGGGTCGTCTCGGCGGGCGCCACCCGCACGGCGCCGCTCAGCGCGGCGGGGACGACCTACGAGGGCGCGGTGCAGGTGCTGTCCCGCGCCGAGCAGGCGCGGCTCGCCCGGTCCGCGGCGGCGGGCGAGGAGCCGCTGGAGGCGGACCAGTGGGACCTGCGGGCGATCGGCGCCGACCGGGCGGCGAAGATCGATCCGGGCAGCCGGAGCGTGACCGTCGGGGTGATCGACACGGGGGTCGACGACACCCACCCGGACATCGCCCCGAACTTCTCGGCGGCGCAGTCGGCGAGCTGCGTGAGCGGCCGGGCGGACACCGCCTACGGGGCCTGGCGGCCGGCGGACGCCGACCACTACCACGGCACCCATGTGGCCGGTGAGATAGCCGCGGCCCGCAACGGCACGGGCGTGGCCGGTGTGGCACCGGGGGTGAAGGTCGCGAGCATCACCGTGGCGCAGCCGGACGAGAAGTCGCTGTTCTACCCGGAGAGCGTGGTCTGCGCGTTCGTGTTCGCCGCGGACCACGGCATCGAGATCACCAACAACAGCTACTACGTCGATCCCTGGCTGTACAACTGCCTGGACGACCCCGATCAGCGGGCCATCGTGGAGGCGGTCGACAGGGCCCAGGCGTACGCCCAGCGCAAGGGCACCCTCAACGTCGCCTCCGCGGGCAACTCCAACGACGACCTCGACGCGGACGCGCTGGTGGACGACTCCAGCCCCGACGACTCGACGGCGCGCACCCGCACGGTCGACCCGCACGCGTGCTTCGACGTGCCGACCCAGCTGCCCGGCGTGGTGACCGTGAGCGCCACCGGCGTGAAGGGCGTCAAGGCGTACTACTCCAGCTACGGCCGGGGCGTCGTCGATGTGGCCGGGCCGGGCGGCGACAAGTACCAGATCCCGGACACGCCGTCGAAGAACGGCCGCATCCTGTCGACCCTGCCGAACGACCAGTACGGCTTCCTGCAGGGCACGTCGATGGCCTCCCCGCACGTGGCCGCGGTGGCCGCGCTGCTCAAGTCGGCCCACCCGCACGCCACTCCGGCGCAGCTGCGGGCCCTGCTGAAGGCGCAGGCGGACAACCCGGGCTGCCCGGCCGGGCCCTACGACGGCGACGGCGACGGCGTCGTGGACGCCACCTGCGCCGGCGGCGAGCACGTCAACGGCTTCTACGGCGCCGGCGTCGTCGACGCCCTGCGAGCCGTCCGGTAGCCGAAGGCCACGGCACCTCACCTGCGCCCGCCCGCACCGCACCGCGCGCCCGCACCGCCCGTACCGCACCGCACCGCCCGCACGCACCGCACGCCCGTCGTACCGCGAACGAACTGGAGAGAACCGACCCATGACAGCGCCCACGCCGCGCCGCCGCATCCTCGCCCTGCCCGCCGGGATGGCCCTGGCGACGGCCCTCGCCCTCCTGCCCGGCACCACCGCGTCCGCCGCCGGCGACGCCCCCGCGGCCGCCGCCGACGGGCCCGTGCTCAGCTACGTCGTCAACGTCAGCCCGGGGCACGCCGCCTCGGCCCGCGTCCAGCAGGCGATCGCCCGGGCCGGGGGCTCGGTGGTGATCGCCTACGACCGGATCGGCGTGATCGTCGTCCGCTCGGCCGACCCCGGCTTCGCCCGGAGGATCCGCGCCGTGCGCGGCGTCGACTCGGCGGGCGCCACGCGCAACGCCCCGCTGCCCGCCCAGTCCACCACCGACGTGGGCACGCCCAGGGCGCTGAGCGCCGACGAGATCGCCGGCGTCCGGGCCGCCGACGGCCAGGACCCGCTGGAACCCCTGCAGTGGGACCTGCCCGCCATCAAGGCGGACAAGGCGCACGAGAAGACCCTGGGCAGCCGGGACGTCACGGTCGCCGTCATCGACACGGGCGTCGACGACACCCACCCGGACATCGCGCCCAACTTCGACCGCCGGGCGTCCGCGAACTGCGTCTCGGGCAAGCCGGACACCACGGACGGCGCCTGGCGGCCGGGAGCGTCGGAGAGCCCGCACGGCACGCACGTGGCGGGCGAGATCGCGGCGGCGAAGAACGGAGTGGGCGTCACGGGCGTGGCCCCCGGCGTCAAGGTCGCCGGCATCAAGGTCGCCGACCCGGGCGGTTACTTCTACACGGAGGCCGTGGTCTGCGGCTTCGTCTGGGCGGCCGAGCACCACGTCGACGTCACCAACAACAGCTACTACACCGACCCGTGGTACTTCAACTGCTCCGCCGACCCGGACCAGAAGGCGCTCGTCGACGCCGTCGCCCGGGCCTCCCGGTACGCGGAGCGGAAGGGCGCGGTCAACGTCGCGGCGGCGGGCAACGAGAGCTACGACCTCGCGTCCGACTCGATCACCGACCCCGTCTCCCCCAACGACGGCACGCCCTCGGACCGGGTGATCGACCCGCACGAGTGCTACGACATACCGACCCAGCTGCCGGGTGTGGTGACGGTGTCCGCGACGGGCGCCAGGGGCGTGAAGTCGTCCTTCTCCAACTACGGCCTCGGCGTGATCGACATCGCCGCGCCCGGTGGCGACTCGACGGCCTACCAGAAGCCGGAGCCCCCGGCGACCAGCGGCCTGATCCTGGGGCCGCTGCCGGGTGGCACGTGGGGATACATGGCCGGTACGTCCATGGCGACCCCGCACGTCGCCGGTGTCGCCGCACTGATCAAGTCGACGCATCCGCACGCCCCGGCGGCCGCCGTGAAGGCCCTGCTGTACGCGCAGGCCGACGCCGTGCCGTGCACCGACCCGTACGACATCGACGGGGACGGAAAGGCCGACGCGGTGTGCGAGGGGCCGAAGAACCGCAACGGCTTCTACGGCCACGGCACGGCCGACGCGCTGGACGCGGTGACCCGGTAGCTCCGCGCGCCGTGCACGGCGCACCGCACCCTGCCGCACATTGATTCAATCAATGTTGATTGATCAATAGTGCATAGTACAGTCATGACTGGTATCGATGACGCCTGGGCCGCCCTGGGCGGCGACCCCGCTTCCTCGCCACGGCTCACCGCCGTCGCACGGGAGGGCGCGCTCGACGCGCGTCTTCCCGTGCGGGAACTCGCCCGGGCCTGCGTCGGCGTGTGCGCGCTGGCCGCGGCGGAACTGGCGGCCCGCCGGTACGGACTTCCCGAGGCGCCCGCCGTCCGGGTGGACGACGGCGCGGTCGCCGCCTCCTTCCACAGCGAGCGGGTGCTGCGGGTGGACGGGCGGGCGCCGCTCCTGTTCGCCCCCCTGTCCCGGTTCTGGCGGACCGCGGACGGCTGGGTGCGCACCCACGCCAACTACCCGCACCACCGCGCCCGGCTGCTCGGTGCGCTGGGCCTGCCGGACGGCGCGTCGGCGGACGATCTCGCCGGACGCCTCGCCGGGTGCCGGGCGCTGGAGGCCGAGGAGGCGGTCCACCGTGCCGGCGGCCTCGCCGTGGCGGTGCGCACCCCCGATCAGTGGCGGGCGCACCCGCAGGCCGCCGAGGTGGTCGCACGGCCCCTGGTCGAACGTGAACGGCTGGACACGGCCCCCGCGCGCGTCCTGCCGCGTCCGGACTCCGCCGCCCCATCCCTGCTGCCCGCCGCCGGGCTGCGCGTCCTGGACCTGACCCGGGTCCTGGCGGGCCCGGTCGCCACCCGCGTCCTCGCCCTGCTGGGCGCGGACGTGCTGCGCCTGGACGCCCCGCGGCTGCCCGAACTCCCGGACCAGCACGCCGACACGGGCTTCGGCAAGCGGTCCGCCACGCTCGACCTGGCCGCCGACCGGGACGCGTTCGACGCGCTGCTGCGCATGGCCGACGTCGTGGTGACCGGGTACCGGCCGGGCGCGCTCGACCGGTTCGGGCTCGCTCCGCGGGCGCTGGCCGAGCGGCGGCCCGGCCTGGTCGTGGCGCAGGTGTCGGCGTGGGGCGCGTACGGGCCGTGGGGCGGGCGGCGCGGCTTCGACAGCCTGGTGCAGGCGGCGACCGGCATCGCGGTCGCCGAGGGCTCCGCGGAGCGGCCCGGCGCGCTGCCCGCGCAGGCCCTGGACCACGGCACCGGTCATCTGCTGGCGGCGGGCGTGCTGCGGGCGCTGACCGAGCAGACCTACGACGGCGGGAGCCGGCTGGTCCGCACGGCGCTGGCGAGGACCGCGCACTGGCTGACGACCGGCATCCGGCCGGCCCCGGCCGAGGGCGCGCCGTACACGGGTCCGGACGCCTGGGTGGCCGAGACGGACAGCTCCCTCGGCCGGCTGCGGCACGCCCGCCCCGCGGTGTCGTTCGCCGGCGGCCCCACCGCCTGGACCCGGCCCCCGGGGCCGTGGGGCACGGACCCGGCACGCTGGCGGTGAGCGCCTCCCGTCCGTCTCCCGTCCGTCTCCCGTCCGTCTCCCGTCCGTCTCCCGTCCGGCCGCCGACGGGCCCTCAGCGGCCGTCGCCGCTCGTGCGGGTGAAACGGTGGTGCCGAAGCGCGTGCCGGCGATCCGCGTGCGCGGCCGGGCGCCGCGGGGGTGCGGCCGGGTCCGGCGCCGGCTGCCGGCAGGCAGGTGCGGGAACCGTCGACGGCCGGTCACCTGGCGCGGGCCAGGGGCGGCCGCACCCTGCGACCGGACACCCAACTCGTGCGCGCGTGCGCCGCCTTGAGACGCGTGCGCGTGTGCCGGCGGCGGACAGGAGGGCAAGTCGGGGCTCCGGGCCGGTACCTGAGGGGCGGCGCTGTCAGTCGTGGCCCGTATCCTCAGTGACCATGCTCGAAGACCGTGCGACCGCAGTGTCCTCCCCCACCCAGTGGCCGGCCGCGTATCCCCAGGGATACGCGGTCGTTGACGTGGAGACCACCGGCCTGGCCCGGGACGACCGGATCATCTCCGCGGCCGTCTACCGGCTGGACGCCCGCGGCGAGGTCGAGGACCACTGGTACACGCTGGTCAACCCGGAGCGCGATCCGGGACCGGTGTGGATACACGGTCTGACGAGCGAGGTCCTCGCGGACGCCCCGCTGTTCGCGGACGTCGCCGAGGAGTTCGCCGCCCGCCTGGACGGCCGGGTGCTCGTGGCGCACAACGCCGCCTTCGACTGGCAGATGATCGCACGCGAGTACGCGCGCGTGCGGAGCGCGCCGCCGGTGCGGCAGCGGCTGTGCACCATCGCGCTGTCGAAGCAGCTGGGACTGCCGCTGCCCAACCACAGACTGGAGTCGCTGGCGGCCCACTTCGGAGTGGTGCAGCAGCGGGCGCACCACGCGCTGGACGACGCACGCGTGCTGGCCGAGGCGTTCCGGCCCAGCCTGCGGGCCGCGGCGGCGAGCGGTGTGCGGCTGCCGCTGCTGGAGTGCCGGCCGCTGACGGAGTGGTCGGAGCCGTCCGTGCCCCGGCAGGCGCGGGCCGGCTACGGGGGTCACCGGTCCGGCAGTTGGCGCCCCTCCCGCAAGAGGCCCGCATGCCCCTATCCCAACCCCGGCCGCTACGAACCCGGCAAACGCCTCAAACAGGGCATGCGGGTTGCCTTTTCGGGTGACACGTCCACCGAGCGGGAACTGCTGGAGGACCGCGCCGTCGAGGCGGGGCTGCACATCGCGACCAGCATCTCCCGGCTGACCAGCCTGCTGGTGACCAACGACCCCGACTCGGGCACCTCGAAGACGGTCAAGGCCCGGCAGTACGGCACGCCGGTCGTGGACGAGGCCGCGTTCGGGCAGCTGCTGGGGGACGTGGAACCCGCCGACGCGTAGCCGCACCCCGGCGCCTGTCCTTGCCCCTGCGCCGCCGCTGCCCGGCTCCTTCCCCGCTCCCCGTGGCCCCGTCCATCGATCGTACGAACGGGTGATTGCCCCACGACTCACCCGGCGCCCGCTCGCCCGCGGATCGGCGACGGCTCACCCTGTGGCGCATGGCGACATGCGAAGTGTGCGGCAACGACTACGGAATGACCTTCGAGGTGCACGCGCAGGGCGCGGTGCACGTCTTCGACTGCTTCTCCTGCGCGATCCACCGCATGGCCCCGGTGTGCGAGCACTGCCAGGCGCGGATCATCAACCAGGGCGTGGAGGCCGAGGGCCACTGGTACTGCGGCGCGCACTGCGCCCGCGCGGAGGGGAGGACGGGCATCGTCGACCGGGTGTGACCCGGTACCCGCCTGATTGCACCCCACGCTCCGGAGGTACCGTCGTGGGGTGCACCGCTACCGCTTCCTGTTGTCCCGCCAGTGGGTGATCCTCACGCTCGTCGCGATCGCGCTGATCCCGACGATGATCAGGCTGGGCTTCTGGCAGCAGCACCGGTACGAGGAGCGCACCGCCCGCAACGACCTGGTCTCCGCCGCGCTGCACGCCAAGCCGGTACCGGTCGAGCGGCTCACCTCGCCCGGGCACACCGTGACCCGTGCCGAGAAGTACCGCACGGTCACCGCGACCGGCACCTTCGACACCGCCAGGCAGGTCGTGGTCCGGCGCCGGACCAGCTCCGACGGCGAGGTCGGCTTCCACGTCCTCACCCCGTTCGTCCTCACGGACGGCAAGGTGCTGCTCGTCAACCGCGGCTGGATCCCCGCGAACGGCGTGCAGACCGCCTTCCCCGAGATCCCCGACCCGCCGGCCGGCCGGACCACCATCACCGGGCGGCTGAAGGCGGACGAGACGACCGCGGCGAGCGGCATCAAGAACGTCAAGGGCCTGCCCGACCGGCAGATCATGCTGATCGACAGCGCCGAGGAGGCACGCCGGCTGGGGGCGCAGGTGCTCGGCGGCTACGTCGAGCAGACGGCGCCCGAGCCGAAGGGCGGCTCCCCGGAGCAGATCTCCGACCCGGGCCGCGAGGACGCCCCCCTGAACTACGCGTACATGATCCAGTGGTGGCTGTTCGCCGCGGCCGTGCCGGTCGGCTGGTGGTTCCTGGTCCGGCGGGAGGTCCGGGACCGCGAGGAGGCCGCGGCGGAGCGCAGGCCGGAGGAGAGCGAACCGGCCACGGTCTGAGCGGGCTGCCGCGCGGGCGGCGTCACTCCGCCGGCGCCCCGCCTGATTGGCCCCCTGATCCGCCGGGAAACCGCATCCCGTGGACGCGCGCATCGAGGACTACGCCCTCATCGGGGACGAGCAGACCGCCGCCCTGATCGGACGGGACGGCTCGATCGACTGGCTGTGCCTGCCCCGCTTCGACTCCGGCGCCTGCTTCGCCCGGCTGCTCGGCGACGAGGACCACGGCCACTGGCGGATCGCGCCCGCGGGGGCGGACACCTGCACCCGCCGCGCCTACCGGTCCGACACGCTCGTCCTCGACACCGAGTGGGAGACCCCCGACGGCACGGTGCGGGTGACCGACCTGATGCCGCAGCGCGACCGCGCCCCCGACGTCGTACGGATCGTGGAGGGCGTCAGCGGCCGGGTCACCGTCCGCAGCACCCTGCGCCTCCGCTTCGACTACGGCTCGATCATGCCGTGGGTGCGCCGCGTGGACGGGCACCGGGTGGCCGTCGCCGGCCCGGACTCCGTCTGGCTGCGCGCCGAGCCGCCCGTGCGCACCTGGGGCGAGGACTACGGCACCCACGCGGAGTTCACCGTCGCCGAGGGCGACCGGGTCGCGTTCGTGCTCACCTGGCACCCCTCGCACGAGCGGCGCCCGCCGCTCGTCGATCCGTACGAGGCGCTGGAGTGCAGCGTCACCGACTGGCGGCGGTGGGCGCGGCACTGCCGGTACGACGGCCCGTACCGGGACGCGGTGGTGCGCTCCCTCATCACGCTCAAGGCCCTCACCTACGCCCCGACCGGCGGCATCGTGGCCGCGGCGACCACCTCGCTGCCCGAACAGCCGGGCGGGGTGCGCAACTGGGACTACCGCTACTGCTGGCTGCGCGACTCCACCCTCACCCTCGGCGCGCTGCTCGCCGCGGGTTACCAGGGGGAGGCCGAGGCCTGGCGCGACTGGCTGCTGCGCGCGGTCGCCGGCGACCCGGCCGACCTGCAGATCATGTACGGCGTCGCGGGCGAGCGGCGGCTGCCGGAGACCGAGCTGCCGTGGCTGCCCGGCTTCGCCGGCTCCGCCCCCGTGCGGATCGGCAACGGCGCCGTGGCCCAGCTCCAGTTCGACGTCTACGGCGAGGTGATGGACTCCCTGACGCTGGCTCGCAGCGCCGGCCTGCCCGCGAAGCCGCACATATGGGCACTGCAGCGCTCGCTGATGACGTTCCTGGAGTCGGCGTGGCGGCAGCCGGACGAGGGCCTGTGGGAGGTGCGCGGCGGCCGGCGCCACTTCGTGCACTCCAAGGTGATGGTGTGGGTGGCCGCCGACCGGGCCGTGCAGACCCTGGAGAAGCACCCGGACCTGCACGGCGACCTGGAGGGCTGGCGCCGGCTGCGTGACGAGGTCCACCGCGAGGTGTGCGAGAAGGGCTTCGACCGGGAGCGCAACACCTTCACCCAGTCCTACGGCTCCCGCGAGCTCGACGCGGCGCTGCTGCTCGTCCCGCGCACCGGTTTCCTGCCGCCGGACGACCCGCGGGTCGTCGGCACGGTCGACGCGATCCGCGACGGCCTGGGGCACGGCGGCTTCCTGCGCCGGTACGAGACCGACGACTCGAGTGTCGACGGGCTGCCGGGCGGCGAGGGCGCGTTCCTGGCCTGCTCGTTCTGGCTGGCCGACGCGCTGCACCTGACCGGCCGCACGCAGGAGGCGCGGGAGCTGTTCGACCGGCTGGTGGGCCTGTGCAACGACGTGGGGCTGCTGGCCGAGGAGTACGACCCGGTCCGCCGCTGCCAGCTGGGCAACTTCCCGCAGGCGTTCAGCCATGTCGGTCTGGTCAACACCGCCCTCACCCTGTTCGGCGGCGAGCGGGCAGGATAGGCACCATGGATCTTGGACTGAAGGACCGGGTGTACATCGTCACCGGAGCCACGCGCGGGCTGGGCAACGCCGCCGCGCGCGAGCTCGTCGCCGACGGGGCGAAGGTGGTCGTCACCGGCCGGGACGGGCAGCGGGTCGCCGACGCCGCCGCCGCACTGGGCCCGAACGCGGCGGGCGTGGCCGTGGACAATGCCGACGCCGAGGCCGCCGGGCGGCTCATCGCCACCGCGCGCGAGCGCTTCGGCGGCTTCCACGGGGTGCTGGTGAGCGTGGGCGGGCCGCCGCCGGGGTTCGTCGCCGACAACACCGACGAGCAGTGGCGCAGCGCGTTCGAGTCGGTGTTCCTCGGCGCGGTGCGGGTCGCCCGCGCGGCGGCGGCCGAGCTGGAGGAGGGCGGGGTCATCGGGTTCGTGCTGTCGGGTTCGGTGTACGAGCCGATCCCCGGGCTGACCATCTCCAACGGGCTGCGGCCCGGGCTCGCCGGGTTCGCCAAGTCCCTCGCGGACGAGCTGGGGCCGCGCGGGATCCGGGTGGTGGGGCTGCTGCCGGGCCGGATCGACACCGACCGGGTGCGCGAGCTGGACGCGCTGTCGGCCGACCCCGAGGCCACCCGGACGGCCAACGAGTCCCGGATCCCGCTGCGGAGGTACGGGGCGCCGGAGGAGTTCGGGCGGGTCGCGGCGTTCCTGCTGTCCCCGGCGGCCTCCTATCTGACGGGGGTCATGGTGCCCGTGGACGGCGGGACGCGGCACGGGTTCTAGACGCGAGGTGCGCGCCGCGGACGCGGCGTGGCCGGCCCGCCGGGACGCGCACCGGCCCGGTGGGCCGCACGGCCCCGCCCGGAGCGCGCCGGCGGACCGGCCGGCGCGTGCCCGGGCGCAACGGCGAGCGCGGGCCGCGGGTGAGGTGCTGGTGCCGGCGGCCGGCCGACGCGGTCCGGCGACGGGCGGCGGTGGCCGTCACGGTGCGACGGGCAGGCGATCACCGTCCCCGGCGGCTGCGGACGGACCGGTGGCCGTCCGCGCGGGCCGGGGACCGACTGCGGCCGAGGCCGGACGGGGGCTATTCGCCCAGGCCCGCCAGGTCACGGAGCCGCCGGGCCTGGGCGGCCCGCTCCGCCGCGCGCTGCTCGTCGTACGTGCGGTCCACGGCCTCGCGCAGCAGCGCCTTGGTCTCCACCACCGCGTCCCGCGGCGCGGCCAGCACCGCCGCCGCCAGGTCACGCACGGCCGCGTCGAGCTCCGCCGCGGGCACCGCGAGGTTGGCCAGCCCGCTGGACACCGCCTCCTCGGCCCCGACGAACCGCCCGGTCACGCAGATCTCCAGGGCGCGGGCGTACCCGACGAGACCCACCAGCGGGTGCGTGCCGGTCAGGTCGGGTACGAGGCCGAGGCTGGTCTCGCGCATGGCGAACTGCACGTCGTCGGCGACGACCCGGAGATCGCAGCCGAGCGCGAGCTGGAAGCCGGCGCCGATCGCGTGCCCCTGGACGGCGGCGATGGAGACGATGTCGTTCCGCCGCCACCAGGTGAACGCCTCCTGGTAGGCGGCGATGGTCGCGTCGACCCCGGCGTCGTCGCGGCGCGCGAGGTCGGTGAAGGTCGGCTCGCCCGGGATCCCCTCCGGGGTGAACATCCGGCGGTCCAGCCCGGCGGAGAAGGACTTGCCCTCGCCGCGCAGCACGACGACCCGGACGGAGCCCGGCAGCAGCCGCCCGGCCTCGGCGAGCGCCCGCCACAGGGCTGGGCTCTGCGCGTTGCGCTTGGCCGGGTTGGTCAGCGTCACCGTGGCGAGCGCGTCGTCGACGGTGAGCCGTACGCCGTCCTTGTCGAGTGCGGGTGCGAGGTCCTGGTCGGGCGAAGCCATGGGGCGCCTCCGATGGGTGCGGTCAGCAGAGCAGAGCTAAGTGACTGCACAGTAACCACCCGGTCGGTCGGTCTGCCGACCGGGTGGCCACCATCGAAGCCGATGGGCCGCCCGGCGTCAGGACGAAGCGGCCTTCTTACCGCGGGTCGCTCCGCCACGCCCACGCAGCGTGACGCCCGACTCGCTCAGCATCCGGTGCACGAAGCCATACGAGCGGCCGGTCTCCTCGGCCAGCGCCCGGATGCTCGCACCGGAGTCGTACTTCTTCTTCAGGTCTGCCGCGAGCTTGTCGCGCGCGGCGCCGGTCACCCGGCTGCCCTTCTTCAGAGTCTCGGCCACCCGTGCCTCCTCATGGGAAGTGCGCTCTGGTCCCCTCATGATCACCCCTCCCGGGCCCGATGGCCACCCATTCGGCAAGGTCCGTGAGACCTCGTTGTGACGACAGGAGTCGATCCGCACAAGCGGAACACGCGATTCCAAGGGGTGGTGTCGGTGCGTCCGAACGGGCGCTTCCGCATAAGGCCAGGTCAGGGACGCGAGACGGCCGACCCCCCGGTCGCCGGGGGATCGGCCGGAAAATCCGTGTAGGACACACCCCGATACGAGGAGATCTCACACAGATGGTGGATCACGGCTCGGCCGAATGATCC
Organism: Streptomyces sp. NPDC006193; assembly: GCF_040613915.1. NCBI lineage: Bacteria > Bacillati > Actinomycetota > Actinomycetes > Kitasatosporales > Streptomycetaceae > Streptomyces > Streptomyces sp. NPDC006193. The sequence goes on along the minus strand of NZ_JBEXTB010000012.1, from coordinate 125,559 downwards.
ATACTCAGTGGATCAGGCGTTCGATCACGCCAGGGCGACGAGATCCGCGTAGTCGGAGCCCCACAGGTCCTCGACGCCGTCCGGCAGCAGGATGATCCGCTCCGGCTGGAGCGCCTCGACGGCGCCCTCGTCGTGGGTGACGAGGACGACCGCGCCCTTGTAGGTGCGCAGCGCCCCGAGGATCTCCTCACGGCTGGCCGGGTCCAGGTTGTTGGTCGGCTCGTCCAGGAGCAGCACGTTCGCCGAGGAGACGACCAGGGTGGCGAGGGCCAGCCGGGTCTTCTCACCGCCGGAGAGGACACCGGCGGGCTTGTCGACGTCGTCGCCGGAGAACAGGAACGAGCCGAGCACCTTGCGCACCTCGACCAGGTCCATGTCGGGCGCGGCCGAGCGCATGTTCTCCAGGACCGTGCGGTCGGCGTCGAGGGTCTCGTGCTCCTGCGCGTAGTAGCCGAGCTTGAGGCCGTGACCGGGGACGACCCGGCCGGTGTCCGGCGTCTCCACGCCGGCCAGCAGCCGCAGCAGCGTCGTCTTGCCGGCGCCGTTGAGGCCGAGGATGACGACCCGGGAGCCCTTGTCGATGGCGAGGTCGACGTCGGTGAAGATCTCCAGCGAGCCGTACGACTTCGACAGGCCCTCCGCCATCAGCGGGGTCTTGCCGCAGGGCGCGGGCTCCGGGAAGCGGAGCTTGGCGACCTTGTCGGACTGCCGGGCCTCCTCCAGGCCCGCGAGCAGCTTCTCCGCCCGGCGCGCCATGTTCTGCGCGGCGACCGTCTTGGTGGCCTTGGCGCGCATCTTGTCGGCCTGGGCGTTGAGCGCGGCGGCCTTCTTCTCGGCGTTGGCGCGCTCGCGCCTGCGGCGCTTCTCGTCGGCCTCGCGCTGCTGCTGGTACAGCTTCCAGCCCATGTTGTAGATGTCGATCGTGGACCGGTTGGCGTCCAGGTAGAACACCTTGTTGACGACGGTCTCGACCAGGTCGACGTCGTGGGAGATGACGATGAAGCCGCCGCGGTACGTCTTCAGGTAGTCCCGCAGCCAGATGATCGAGTCCGCGTCGAGGTGGTTGGTCGGCTCGTCCAGCAGCAGGGTGTCCGCGTCGGAGAACAGGATGCGGGCCAGCTCGATGCGGCGGCGCTGACCGCCGGAGAGGGTGTGCAGGGGCTGGCCGAGCACCCGGTCGGGCAGGTTCAGCGCGGCGGCGATGGTGGCGGCCTCGGCCTCGGCCGCGTACCCGCCCTTGGTGAGGAACTCCGTCTCCTGGCGCTCGTACTGCCGCATGGCCTTCTCGCGGGTGGCGCCCTTGCCGTTGGCGATGCGCTCCTCGTTCTCCCGCATCTTGCGGATCAGCACGTCGAGGCCGCGCGCGGACAGGATGCGGTCGCGGGCGAGGACGTCGAGGTCGCCGGTGCGGGGGTCCTGCGGCAGGTACCCGACCTCGCCGGAGCGGGTGATGGTGCCGGCGGCCGGGATGCCCTCGCCGGCCAGGCACTTGGTGAGGGTGGTCTTGCCGGCGCCGTTGCGGCCGACGAGGCCGATGCGGTCGCCCTTGGCGACGCGGAAGGTGGCGTTCTCGAGGAGGACGCGCGCACCGGCGCGCAGCTCGATACCGGAGGCGGAGATCACGGACAGACTCCAGGGCGGTGGGAAACCCCCTGCTCGGACGGAACCGTGAGCCAGGGGGCGGGTCGGCGGGTGGACGGCTTGAGGGCGTTCCCGCCGTCTAATGCGCGAGGAGAATGGCCATGGGCCAAGTCTAACGGGGCCGGGCAAGCGGTTTTTCCGGCTCCACGCGTTCGGGTGCGCGCCCCGGGGGACCGCTGTCGAGGGGTGTGCGGTCGGGGGTGATCCGGCCCAGGTCGTCCACGGCCACGAGCTGCCCGGTCCAGGCGGCGCGGTCGCACGGCTGGGCGAGCAGCAGGGCCGGGCCCCGCCGTACGGCGCCCCCGGGCCGGAAGGCGCAGCCGCTCCGGGCGGGCAGCACCCACCGCAGATCGCCGTCGGCCGTGCGGTAGGCGGTGACGCGGTGCGGGGTGACGACCGCGAGGATGCCCCGGCCGAGGGGGCGCAGGACGCCGGCGCCGCCCCGGGCCGGGAGCCATTCGGCCGCGTCGGGAAGGGCCCGGTGCCAGCGCACCGAGCGCCCGTCGGTGGCGGTGAGCAGCCCGTCGTCCCAGAGGACGACCACCTCACCGGGCACGGGCGCCACGGCGGCCGGGCGGCGCCCGGCGCGCGCGTACCGCCAGCGCGGCGCGTCGCCGCGCGCGTCGTACCCGACCACGGCGGCGCCCCGCACCCGCGGGGCCCACGTCCGGGCGGCCGGACGCCCGTTCCCCGGTTCGCCGCTCAGCAGCCGGTCGCCGTAGGGGACGGGCCGCAGGGTATGGGCCGCACCGAGCAGCCCGGCGGCCAGACCCAGCCCGAGAAGACCGGCCGCGGCACGCAGCAGGGGCCCGGGCCGGGAGCGGCGGAGGGCGGGGGCGGCGGGCGTGCGGGCGGCCCGGCCGGCGCCCGGAACGGGGGCCGCTTCCGCCGCAGGGGCGGGCTCCGGGGCCCGGTCGCCGGGGACGGAGCCGGGCGGGGTGGTCGCGGCGGGGGTGGCCGCCGGGGCGGGGGCGCGTCGCGGGCGGCGGCCGTGCGCAGGGACTGCCACCTCGCCCCCCTCCGTCTCCGCCGTCGTCCACCGTCCCGGATCAGGCGGAGCGTAGCCACCGCCGGAGCGGGCGGCCCGGTGCCCTGGCGGGCGGGTCCGCAAGCTCCCCCGTTCGGAGGACCCGCGCCGGGACCCCGCGGCACGGCGCCTCGCGCGGTCCGGGCCCCGCGTGCAGACCGGGGCGCGGAGGCCGGAACCCCGGCCCGACCCGGAGGAGGCCAAAGCTTTCGTGCGGGGCGCGGGCAGGGGCGGGGACCGCCGGACGGGGGGTCCGGTGGTGGTTTCGCGGGGCGGTGTCGGAGGCGGCTGGGAGACTCGGAGGAGGACGCGGAACCGGCGCACGAAGGAGTGGTCGCGATGGCAGGGACGGACGGCGTACGGCCGAGCATCTACCCCACGCTGCTGTACGCGGACGCGAAGGCGGCGATCAGGCAGCTGACCGAGGCCCTCGGCTTCACCGAGCTGTCGGTGTTCGAGACGGAGGACGGCAAGGTGATGCACGCCGAGCTGGTCCAGGGGCACGGGGCGGTGATGATCGGCTCCAAGGGCCGCGGCGGCCGCTTCGACGCGGCGATGGAGGGCGCGGGGCCCACCGGGGTGTACGTCGTCGTGGACGACGTGGACGCCCACCACCAGCGGGCCGTGGAGCACGGGGTGGAGATCCTGATGCCCCCGACGGACCAGGACTACGGCTCGCGGGACTACATGGCCCGGGACGTCGAGGGCAACATCTGGAGCTTCGGCACGTACGCCCCCGAGATCGGCGTCTGAGCCGCGCCCGGCCCGCTCATCCGCCGGTGTGCACCTGGAACGCCGCCCGGCGCACGGCCTTGGCCAGGGCCGGGTCGGGGTGGGCGGCGGCGAGCGCGACCAGGACCTGCACCGTGCGGGGGTGGCCGACGGCGCGGACCTCGTCGAGCAGCTGGGGGACGGTGGGCTGCACCGCGGACTCCAGGTGCCGGACCAGCATCGGCGCCTCGCCGTGGTCGGCGACGGCGGCGGCGGTGTCCACCCACAGCCAGGTGGCCTCCTCGCGGGTGAGGACCTCGTGGGCGTCCTCCGGATCGACCCCGTCGTGCTCGGCGAGCCACAGCAGGGCGTACGGCCGCAGGGCCGGTTCGTCGACGACGGCCCGTACGTCGGGCTCGGCGGGGGCGCCGACGACGCGCAGCGCCTCGAAGGCCAGGCCGCGCAGCAGGGCGTCGTCGCCGCGGGCGGCGCCGATCAGCTCGGCGACGGCGCTGCCGACGGGGCGGGCGGCGAGCCAGGCGCGGTACTCGGCGCGGGCCGCGTTGGGGCGCAGCTGGGCGCAGCCGCGGAGCATGTCCTCCGCGGACTGCTCGATGTTGCCGGCGGGGCTCTGCGCGGCCACGCAGATCTGCTCCAGCTTGACCCATACCGCCCAGCTGCCCAGCGGGGTCAGGGTGGCCTGGCCGTCGCCGTAGGTGAGGGCGCCGACGGAGGCGAGGGCGCGCAGCGCCCAGTCGAGGAGCGGGGCGAGCGGGGCGCCGGTCGCGGGCGGGGGCGCCGCCGGGCTCGGGGTGGGGGCCGGCTCCCCGGGGCCGGGCTCGTAGACGACCTCGCAGCGTTCGGTGCGCAGTTCCGTGACCCGCTGCTGGAGCAGGTCGAGCAGCTGCTCGACCGGGACGGGCCCGGCGGACAGCTGGAGGAAGGAGAGCACCTGGGGCATCGCCGAGACCACTTCGGCGACGGCGGCCGGCTCGTGTCCGTCCGGTTCGGGCGACGCGAGCGACCAGGCGTCGAAGAGGGCGACCCAGCCGCGCAGGACGGCGCTGTCGTCGCGGTCCCAGGCGCGCAGGCGCCAGCCGGGGCGCGCGCTGTCGCCGTGCACCTCGACGAGCCCGGCGAGGCGGGCGGTGTCCCAGTCGGCCCGGACCTGGGCGGGGCTCAGGCCGAGATCCGCGGCGGCGCGTTCGGCGGTGGCGTCGGAGAGGGCGGCCTTGCCGTCGGTGGTGGCGGCGTCGCGGCCGGGGCCGAGGGCGGCGTCGGCCCAGCGGGCCACCCGGACCGCGCCGGCCAGTACCGTGCGGGCCATTCCGGCCAGTTCGGCGGGGGCGGGCGTGCCCTCCGGCGGCCGGGGTGCGGGCCGGCGGGGGCGCCGCTGGTTCACAGCTCTGGGGGCGGCGGCCAGGGGTCGCGGTCGGACGAGTCGGAGCCTGGAGTCGCGCGGGATACGGGACGTCACGGGTGCAGTCTTGCGGTTGACGGTCCGAAAACCCAAACGGAATGTCACGGGCGGCGACGGAGGGGGCCAACGCACCGGGTGCCGGAACGGGCGAACCGACACGATCAGGCCAGTGGTACGGCTTGAAACGGAACGCCGGCGCCGGTGCGGGCCGGTGCGGGCCGGTCCGGGGGCCGGGTGCTCACATCAGCGGGGTCAGGAACCGCCGCAGCCGTTCCTCGTACTCCTCCGGGTCCGCGTTCCACATCGCCGCGTGGGGGGCGTGGGGCACGGTGTGCAGGGAGACGAGGTCGGCGCGGCGCCGGGCGAGCCGGCGGGAGTGCTCCCAGGGGGCGACCTGGTCGTCCGGGCCGTGGACGACCAGGGTGGGGACGCGGAGCCGGGCGGGGTCGGCGGCCGTGGCGGCCCGGCCGGTGTGCAGGCCGGCCCGGCCCTGGGCGGCCCGCACCGCGAGCGGCAGCAGCAGCGGCGGGGTGCGGCGGGCCCTCGCCAGGGCGCGCAGCGTGGCCTCCCAGCTGAGCACGGGCGAGTCGAGGACGAGCCCGGCGACGCGGTCGCGGGCGGCGGAGTGCTCGGCGGCGCGCAGCGCCATGGTGGCGCCGGTGGACCAGCCGAGGAGGACCACGCGGCGGGCGCCGTGGCGCAGGGCGTGGCGGATCGCCGCGTCGACGTCCCGCCACTCGCTCTCGCCGAGGTGGTTCAGCCCGTCCGGGGAGCGTGGGGCGCCGGGGTCGCCGCGGTAGGCGAGGACGATGACCGGGAGGCGGCGGCCGTGCAGGAAGCGCAGGACGTTCAGGGCGTGCTCGCGGGTGGTGCCGAGGCCGTGGACGGCGATGACCCAGGTGTCCCGGTGGGCGGGCACGAACCAGGCGGGCAGGGCGCCGAGCTCGCCGGGCACGTCGACGTCGGTGTGGTCAAGGCCGAGGGCGGAGCCCGGGTCGCCGGCGTACAGGCTGGGGGTGAGCCACACCGCGTCGCCGGGGGCGAGGGTGCCGTGGGTGACGCGTTCCAGACGGCGTACGACGGTGTCGGCGGTGTGCGGGGCGGCGTCCAGGACGGGGCCGACGACGGCGTGGGAGCCGTCGCCGGCGAGGCCGTAGACGCCGGGGCGCAGGGAGGCGAGGTCGCGGGTGAGCGTGATCTGCCCGGCGGCGGTGGCGTGCACGGTGAGGCGGGGCTCGGTGGGCAGCGGGCGGCCCGCGGGCGCCTTCAGGGCGGCGTCGCTGGCGAGCCGTCCGGCGGCCACGGAGGCCGTGCCGGCGGCCAGGACGGCGGTGAGCCCGGCGAGGGCCGCTCTGGCGGTGCGCACGGCTCCAGTGTCGTGCGGGGCCCCGTCCCCGGCCAGCGGGAAGGCGGCCGGGGGCGCCGGCCGGGGCGGTGCGGACGGCCGCGGCGCCGCCGGCCGTCCCCGGCGCGGCCGGGCGGGCTCGCGGCCGAGGCGGCGGAGCGGCGTCCCGAGGGCGCGGCGGAGCGCGGAGAGCGGCGGGGGCAGGGAGCCGCGGAGCGCGGAGAGCGGCGGGGGCAGGGGGCTGCGGGCGCCGGGCGGCGGGTCGGGCAGCGGACGGAGCCGGGGACTGCGCGGCAAGGGGTCACCTCCGTTGGCCGTATCCCTTCAAGCGTTCCCCGGCCTCGTCCAGTTGTGCCTGGGTCAGCAGGGTCGGGGTCAGGCCGGGCACGCTGGACGCCGTCAGCCACACGCGGCACATCCACTCCAGCTGGGCGGTGCGGTCGTAGGCCTGGTCGAGGGTGGCGCCGTAGGTGAGGGTGCCGTGGTTGCGCAGCAGGCAGCCGGAGCGGCCCTCGAGGGCGCGGAGCATGTGCCCGGCGAGCTCGTCGGTGCCGTAGGCGGCGTAGGGGGCGACCCGGACGGGTCCGCCGAGGGCGCAGGTCATGTAGTGGACGGGCGGCAGCTCGGGCACGAGGGTGGAGACGGCGGTCGCGTGCACGGCGTGGGTGTGCACGACGGCGCGGGCGTCGGTGGTGCGGTAGACGGCGAGGTGCATGGGCAGCTCGCTGGTCGGCGCGAGGGCGCCGAGCACCTGGCGGCCGGTGAGGTCGACGCCGGTGAGGTCGTCGGGGGTGAGCCGGTCGTAGGGGACGCCGGTCGGGGTGACCAGCACGAGGTTGTCGAGGCGTGCGGAGACGTTGCCGGAGGTGCCGACGACGAGCCCGTCGGCGACGGTCCGGCGGGCCGTCGCGACGACCTCCGCCCACAGGCGGCCCGGGTCCTCCGCCGCCTTCCCTTCCGCTTCGGTTCCCTTCCCCGGCGGTTGTGCCGGTCGTGCCGGTTCCTGTACGCCGTCCGGGTTCCGCCGCTGCTCAGCCATGCGGCGATCCTGCCAGCAGGCCCGGCGGGAGCGAAGCGGAATCCGCAACCCCGCTACTGACACCGACGCGCCTGCCCCAGTTCATCTTCCGTTCACCCAGGTTGCCTACGTTCACCATGCCAATGACCTCGAACGATTGCCTGGGTAAATGGAAAGCTTCTCGCTGATCCTCGCGATTGTGGTGGTAACCGCACTCGCGTTCGATTTCACGAACGGTTTCCACGACACCGCCAACGCGATGGCCACCACCATCTCCACAGGCGCCCTGAAGCCCAAGATCGCGGTGACCATGTCCGCCGCCCTCAATCTTGTGGGCGCCTTCCTCTCCGTGGAGGTCGCCAACACGATCTCCAAGGGTCTCGTCGACGAGACCGGCATCCGGCCCGAGGTCATCTTCGCCGCCCTGGTCGGCGCGATCCTCTGGAACCTGCTCACCTGGCTGGTGGGCCTGCCCTCCAGCTCCTCGCACGCCCTGATGGGCGGCCTGGTCGGCGCCACCGTCGCCTCCGCCGGCTTCGGCGCCGTCCACGGTGACGTGCTGGTCACCAAGGTGCTGCTGCCGGCGGTCGCCGCGCCGGTCGTGGCGGGCCTCGCCTCGCTGCTGGCCACCCGCTTCTCCTACGGCATCGGCGGCGGCGCCGACGGCGAGGCCACCCGCAAGGGCTACCGCGCCGGCCAGATCGCCTCCGCGGGCCTGGTCTCCCTGGCCCACGGCACCAACGACGCCCAGAAGACGATGGGCATCATCACCCTCGCCCTCGTCACGGGCGGTTCCCTCGCCCCCGGCTCGAACCCTCCCACCTGGGTGATCCTCTCCGCGGGCCTGGCCATCGCGCTCGGCACCTACATCGGCGGCTGGCGCATCATCCGCACCATGGGCAAGGGCCTGACCGACCTGGAGCCGCGCCAGGGCTTCGCCGCCCAGACCAGCGCCGCGACCGCCATCCTGGCCTCCTCGCACCTCGGCTTCTCCCTCTCCACCACCCATGTCGTCTCCGGCTCGGTGATGGGCGCCGGCCTCGGCCGCAAGGGCGGCGTGGTCCGCTGGTCCACCGCGACCCGCATGTTCGTCGCCTGGGCGCTCACCCTCCCGGCCGCCGCCGTGGTCGGCGCGGGCGCCGAGGCCGTCACCGGCCTGGGCGACGCCGGCACCGCCGCCGTCGCCGTCTTCCTGGTCGCCGCCAGCGCCGCGATCTGGAAGATCTCCCGCCGCGAGGTCGTGGACCACACCAACGTGGTCGAGGCCGAGGAGCCGGCCGGCGTGGTCACCACCGCCATCGCCGCCGTCACCCCGCCCCCGGCCGCCGCCGTCACCCCGCCCCCGGCCGGCACGGTCGCCGACCTGGAGGTCTCCTTCCCGCAGCAGGCCACCGGTCCCGCCGAGCCCGCGGCCGCCGCGGCCCCGGCCGTGCCGCCGGCCGCCACCGTCTGATCACGAGCACCGGTTACCGAAGGAAGCATCATGAAGATCGACTGGGCGGCCCTGGGCTCCGTCTTCGGCGTCAGCCTCGTGGTCACCGTGGGTCTGGTGACCCTGTTCACCCTCGGCATCGCGGGCCTGAACCGGCGTGAGAAGGCCGCGGCGCAGGGCGGTTCCGCCGGCCTCGCCGTCACCGGCGCCTACGTCTGCTTCGCGGCCTGTGCGGCGGCGGTGGCGTACGGCATCCACCTCATCGTGGCCAAGCCCTGACCGAACACCCCCGAGGCTCCCCTCCGCACGCCGCGCAGGGGAGCCTCCGGCGTGCCCGCGCCCGCCCGCACGCCCGGCGGTGTGGGGATGGGCACACTCCCCGCACGCAGGTCAGCGGCAAGTTGACGGCCGTTCCGGGCGCGTGGTGGACTGCCCGGGCCAAGTACGGCGGCACGAGAGGAAGCCGGTGCGAATCCGGCGCGGTCCCGCCACTGTCACCGGGGAGGAACCCCGGGAGCCAGGAACTCTCACCGCCGGTTCCCGTCGAACACAGGGCGCGGACACCCTGAGTGAGGACATACAGCGACATGCTCGGCTGCCGATCGAGGACCCGTACCAGGCCCGCACCCGCACGTACGGCCGGCTGAGCCGATGGGTGCCGATCGCACGTACGCGTACGGCGCCGCCGCCGGCCTCCTCGGTGACCTGGTCCTCGGCGATCCGCGCCGCGGGCATCCGGTGGCCGCGTTCGGCCGGGCGGCCGCAGCCGTGGAACGCGCGCTGTGGCACGACCACCGCGGCTGGGGCGCCCTGCACACCGCGGTGTGCGCCGGCGGCGCCGTCGCACTCGGCGCGGTGGCCGCACGCGCCGTACGCCCCTCCCGCACCGCCTCCGCCGCGCTGACCGCCGCCGCCACCTGGGCCGTGGTCGGCGGGACCTCGCTCGCCCGGGAGGCCCGCGCCGTCGGGCGCGCCCTTCGGGCCGGGGACGTCGAGGCGGCCCGGGCCCGGCTGCCCCACCTGTGCGGCCGCGACCCGCAGGCGCTGGACGCCGACGGCATCGCCCGGGCCGTGGTCGAGTCGGTCGCCGAGAACACCTCCGACGCCGTGGTCGGCGCCCTCGTCTGGGGCGCCGTGGCCGGCGTTCCGGGGCTCCTCGGGTTCCGGGCGGTCAACACCCTCGACGCGATGGTCGGCCACCGCTCCCCCCGCCACCGGCGCTACGGCTGGGCCTCCGCCCGCCTGGACGACGTCGCCGGCTGGCCCGGGGCGCGGCTCACCGCCGCACTCGCCGCGCTCGCCGGACCCGATCCGCGCGGCGCCGTGCGCGCCTGGCGGGCCGACGCGGCGAAGCACCCCAGCCCCAACGCCGGACCCGTCGAGGCGTCCTTCGCGGGCGCCCTCGGGGTGCGGCTGGGCGGGACGCTGTCCTACGGCGGCCGGGTCGAACACCGGCCGGTGCTCAACGGCGGCGCCGGCCGGCCGGTCCGGGTCGCCGACATCGACCGGGCCGTACGGCTCTCCCGCCGCGTCGGCCTGCTCGCGCTCGGCGCCACGCTCGCCGCGCGCCGACTAGTGAAGGGACGTGGGAAGTGAGCGGGGGTCTCCTCGTCGCCGGCACCACCTCCGACGCCGGCAAGAGCGTCGTGACGGCCGGCATCTGCCGCTGGCTGGTGCGCCAGGGCGTGAAGGTCGCGCCGTTCAAGGCGCAGAACATGTCCCTCAACTCGTTCGTCACGCGCGAGGGCGCGGAGATCGGGCGGGCGCAGGCCATGCAGGCGCAGGCCTGCCGCATCGAGCCGGCCGCGCTGATGAACCCGGTGCTGCTCAAGCCGGGCGGCGAGCAGAGCAGCCAGGTGGTGCTGCTGGGCAAGCCGGTCGGCGAGCTGAGCGCACGCGGCTACCACGGGGGGCGCCAGCAGCGGCTGCTCGGCACGGTGCTGGACTGCCTGGCCGAGCTGCGGGACACCTACGACGCGGTGATCTGCGAGGGGGCGGGCAGCCCGGCCGAGATCAACCTGCGCCGCACCGACATCGTCAACATGGGCATCGCCCGCAACGCGCGGCTGCCGGTGCTGGTGGTCGGCGACATCGACCGCGGAGGCGTCTTCGCGTCCTTCTTCGGCACGGTGGCCCTGCTGTCGCCCGAGGACCAGGAACTGGTCGCCGGGTTCCTCGTGAACAAGTTCCGCGGGGACGTCTCCCTGCTGGAGCCGGGCCTGGAGATGCTGCGCGGGCTCACCGGGCGGCGGACGTTCGGCGTCCTGCCGTTCCGGCACGGCCTCGGCATCGACGAGGAGGACGGGATGGGGGTCCCCCCGCGCGAGCGGAGCCGAGCGTGGGGGAGGGCGTCCCTGCGCGGCACGGTCCGCGAGTCCGCGGTGACGCCCCCGGTCGGCCAGGACGTGCTGCGGGTCGCCGTCTGCGCGATCCCGCTCATGTCCAACTTCACCGACGTGGACGCGCTCGCCGCCGAGCCGGGCGTCGTGGTGCGGTTCGTGGACCGGCCGGAGGAGCTCGCCGACGCCGACCTGGTGATCGTCCCGGGCACCCGCGGGACCGTGCGGGCGCTCGCGTGGCTGCGGGAGCGCGGGCTGGCGGACGCGCTCGTGCGCCGGGCCGCCGAGGGGCGTCCGGTCCTCGGTGTGTGCGGTGGCTTCCAGATCCTCGGCGAGCACATCGAGGACGAGGTCGAGTCGCGCGCCGGCGCCGTCGCCGGGCTGGGCCTGCTGCCCGTCCGGGTGCGCTTCGCCCGTGAGAAGACCCTGGCCCGGCCGGCCGGGGAGGCACTCGGCGAGCGGGTGGAGGGGTACGAGATCCACCACGGGGTCGCCACCGTCGAGGGCGGCGAACCCTTCCTGGACGGCTGCCGCGTCGGCCAGACCTGGGGCACCCACTGGCACGGCTCGCTGGAGTCGGACGGCTTCCGGCGGGCCTTCCTGCGCGAGGTGGCCGCCGCCGCGGGCCGCCGCTTCGTCCCCGCGCCGGACACCTGCTTCGCCGCGCTGCGCGAGGAGCAGCTCGACCGGCTCGGCGACCTGATCGAACAGCACGCGGACACGGACGCGCTCTGGCGGCTCATCGAGTCGGGCGCGCCGCAAGGACTGCCTTTCATCCCCCCGGGAGCGCCCGCATGAGCACAGTGTTGTTGTTGTCGACCGCCGACACGGATCTGCTGGCGGCCCGGGCCTCCGGCGCCGGCTACCGCATCGGCAACCCCACCCGCGTCGACGTCGCCGAGGAGCTGCCGGCCCTGGTCGAGGGCGCGGACATCGCCGTCGTACGGCTGCTGGGCGGCAAGCGCGCCTGGGAGGACGGGCTGGCCGCGCTGCGGGCGTCCGGCGTCCCGACCGTGCTGCTGGGCGGCGAGGCCGTGCCCGACGCCGAGCTGATGGCCGAGTCGTCGGTGCCGGCCGGTGTGGTCGCGGAGGCGCTGAAGTACCTGGTCGAGGGCGGCCCCGAGAACCTGCTGGAGCTGTCCCGGTTCCTGTCGGACACCGTGCTGCTGACCGGGGAGGGGTTCGCCGCGCCGCGCAGGATGCCGGAGTACGGCGTGCACGGCGCGTACGAACTCCGCGACGGCCGTCCGACCGTGGGCGTGCTGTTCTACCGGGCGCACGAACTGAGCGGCAACACCGCGTTCGTGGACACCCTGTGCGAGGCGATCGAGGCGCACGGGGCCAACGCCCTGCCGGTGTACTGCGGTTCGCTGCGCGGCGCGGACCCCGGGCTGTACGAGCTGCTGGGCCGGGCCGACGCGCTGGTCGCCACCGTGCTCGCGGCCGGCGGCACGCACGCCTCGCACGCCTCGGCGGGCGGCGACGAGGAGTCCTGGGACGTGGGCGCGCTCGCCGAACTGGACGTCCCCGTGCTGCAGGGCCTGTGCCTGACCTCGTCGAGGAGCGCCTGGGAGGAGTCCGACGCGGCCCTGTCCCCCATGGACGCGGCGATGCAGGTCGCCATTCCGGAGTTCGACGGCCGGCTGGTCACCGTGCCGTTCTCCTTCAAGGAGCAGGGGCCCGACGAGGTGCCGGTGTACGTCGCGGACCCGGAGCGGGCCGCCCGCGTCGCCGGGATCGCCGTCCGGCACGCCCGGCTGAGGCACAAGCCGAACGCCGAGAAGAAGATCGCGCTGGTCTTCACCGCCTACCCGACCAAGCACTCCCGCGTCGGCAACGCGGTCGGCCTGGACACGCCCGCGTCGGCGGTACGGGTGCTGGACGCGCTCCGGGACGCGGGGTACTCGCTCACCGAGTACCCGTCCGGGGGCGACGAGCTGATCCACCGGCTGATCGAGGCCGGCGGGCACGACGTGGAGTGGCTGACGGAGGAGCAGCTGGCCGCCGCCCCTGCGCGGGTGCCGCTGGCCGACTACCGGGCGTGGTTCGGGAAGCTCGACCCGCAGCTGCGGGACGCGATGACCGAGGCGTGGGGCGAGCCGCCGGGCTCGCTGTACGTCGACGGCGACGACATCGTGCTGGCGTCGCTGCGGTTCGGCAACGTCGTGGTGATGATCCAGCCGCCGCGCGGCTTCGGCGAGAACCCGATCGCGATCTACCACGACCCGGACATGCCGCCCTCGCACCACTACCTGGCGGCCTACCGGTGGCTGGAGAACAGCTTCGGCGCCGACGCGATCGTGCACATGGGCAAGCACGGCACGATGGAGTGGCTGCCGGGCAAGGGCCTCGGGCTCGGCGCCGGCTGCGCGCCGGACGCGGTGCTCGGCGACCTGCCGCTCGTCTACCCGTTCATCGTCAACGACCCCGGTGAGGGCACGCAGGCCAAGCGGCGCGGGCACGCCACGGTGGTCGACCACCTGGTCCCGCCGATGGCCCGCGCCGACACCTACGGCGACCTGGCCAAGCTGGAGCAACTGCTCGACGAGTACGCCCTGGTGAGCGACCTGGACCCGGCGAAGGCGCCGGCCGTCCGGGCGCAGATCTGGACGCTGGTCAAGGCGGCCGAGCTCCACCACGACCTGCACGTGGACGAGCAGCCGGACGACGACGAGTTCGACGAGTTCGTCATGCACATCGACGGCTACCTGTGCGAGATCAAGGACGTGCAGATCCGCGACGGCCTGCACATCCTCGGCGGCGGTCCGGTCGGCGAACCGCGCGTGAACCTCGTCCTCGCCGTGCTGCGCGCCTCCCAGATCTGGGGCGGCCGGGCCGATGCGCTGCCCGGTCTGCGGGCCGCGCTGGCGGCGCACTTCGGGCTGGACGAGAAGGAGCTGCTGGCCGAGCCGGGTGCGCCGGTGAAGGCGCCGGTGGAGCTGACGGACCTGGCCGAGGGGCCGGCCCGGACCGGGTCCGACGCGATCGACCTGCTGGAGCAGCTGTGCCGGCGGATCGCGGAGGGCATGGAGGACCGGGCATGGGACCGGGCGGCCGTGCCGGGCGTCCTGGACCGCGTGCTCGGCACGCGGCTCGAGAAGGCCGCGGCGGTGCTGGAGTTCGCGTGCACGGAGGTCGTGCCGCGGCTCGCCCGTACCACGGACGAGATCGGGCACATCCTCAAGGCCCTGGACGGCGGTTACGTCCCCGCGGGCCCGTCGGGCTCGCCCACCCGCGGTCTGGTCAACGTGCTGCCGACCGGCCGGAACTTCTACTCCGTCGACCCCAAGGCCATCCCGTCCCGGCTGAGCTGGGAGGTCGGCCAGTCGCTTGCGGACTCGCTGGTGCAGCGGTACCTGCAGGACACCGGCGCGTACCCCCGGTCGGTGGGCCTGACGGTCTGGGGCACGTCCGCGATGCGCACCCAGGGCGACGACATCGCCGAGATCCTGGCGCTGCTCGGCTGCCGCCCGGTGTGGGACGACGCCTCCCGCCGGGTGACCGGCTTCGAGGTGGTTCCGCTCGCGGAGCTGGGACGCCCGCGCATCGACGTCACCGTCCGGATCTCCGGCTTCTTCCGGGACGCGTTCCCGCACGTGGTGGGGCTGATCGACGACGCGGTGCGGGCGGTGGCCGAGCTGGACGAGCCGGCCGAGTCCAACTACGTGCGGGCCCACGTGGACGAGGACACCGCCGCGCACGGCGACCGGCGCCGGGCCACGGCCCGTGTCTTCGGCTCCAAGCCGGGCGCCTACGGCGCCGGTCTGCTGCCGCTGATCGACGCCCGCAACTGGCGTTCCGACGCCGACCTCGCCGAGGTGTACGCGGTGTGGGGCGGCTACGCCTACGGTCGCGGACTGGACGGGCGGGCGGCGCGCGGGGACATGGAGACGGCGTTCCGGCGAATCGCGGTCGCCGCGAAGAACGTCGACACCCGTGAGCACGATCTGGTCGACGCCGACGACTACTTCCAGTACCACGGCGGCATGGTCGCCATGGTCCGGCACCTGACCGGCGCCAACCCCGAGGCGTACGTGGGCGATTCGGCCACCCCCGACCAGGTGCGGACGCGCACGCTGGGCGAGGAGACGCACCGCGTCTTCCGGGCCCGCGTGGTCAACCCGCGCTGGATGGCGGCCATGCGCCGGCACGGCTACAAGGGCGCCTTCGAGATGGCGGCGACCGTGGACTACCTCTTCGGGTACGACGCGACGGCGGGCGTGGTCGACGACTGGATGTACGAGAAGCTGAGCGCGGAGTACGTCTTCGACCCGGAGAACCGGGACTTCATGCGGAAGTCCAACCCCTGGGCTCTGAGGAGCATCACCGAACGCCTGCTGGAGGCGGCGGACCGCGGTCTGTGGGCGGAGCCGGACCAGGAGACCCTGGACCGGCTCCGGGCGACCTACCTCGAACTCGAGGGAGATTTGGAGGGAGACGCATGATCTCCGCTCCCACGCCGTCGTCTCCGGGTCCGGCACCCGGCCAGGTCACACATGAGCCACTCGAAGGAGTGATCCCCGCATGAGCACGCCTTACCCGTTCACGGCCGTCGTCGGCCAGGACGACCTCCGCCTGGCGCTGCTGCTCAACGCGGTGAGCCCAGCCGTCGGCGGGGTGCTGGTGCGCGGCGAGAAGGGCACCGCGAAGTCGACGGCCGTGCGCGCCCTGTCGGCGCTGCTGCCCGAGGTGGCCGTCGTGCCGGGCTGCCGGTTCTCCTGCGACCCGGCGTCCCCGGACCCGTCGTGCCCCGACGGGCCGCACGAGCCGGGGCCGGGCGCGCACCGGCCCGCCCGCATGGTCGAACTCCCGGTCGGCGCCTCCGAGGACCGCCTCGTCGGCGCGCTCGACATCGAGCGCGCGCTCGCCGAGGGCGTGAAGGCGTTCGAGCCGGGCCTGCTGGCCGACGCGCACCGCGGCATCCTGTACGTCGACGAGGTCAACCTGCTCCACGACCACCTGGTCGACCTGCTGCTGGACGCGGCGGCGATGGGCGCGTCGTACGTGGAGCGCGAGGGCGTCTCCGTACGCCACGCCTCGAAGTTCCTGCTGGTCGGCACCATGAACCCGGAGGAGGGCGAGCTGCGGCCCCAGCTCCTGGACCGGTTCGGGCTGACCGTCGAGGTCGCCGCCTCCCGTGAGCCCGACCAACGGGTGGAGGTCGTCAAGCGGCGCCTGGCCTACGACGACGACCCGGCCGCCTTCGCCGCGCGCTGGGCCGAGGAGGAGGCCGCCGTGCGGCAGCGGATCGCGGCGGCAAGGAGGTTGCTGCCGCAGGTGCGGCTGGGCGACGGCGCGCTGCGGCAGATCGCGGCGACCTGCGCGGCGTTCGAGGTGGACGGCATGCGCGCCGACATCGTCATGGCCCGCACCGCGACCGCGCTCGCGGCGTGGGCCGGGCGCACCGACGTGCTCGCCGAGGACGTGCGGCAGGCCGCGCTGCTGGCACTGCCGCACCGGCGCCGACGCAACCCGTTCGATGCGCCGGGGCTGGACGAGGACAAGCTGGACCAGACGCTGGAGGAGTTCTCCGGCGAGTCCCCCGACGAGGATCCCGACCCCGACGGGCCGGGCGGGGGCGGTGGCGGGCCGGCGCCCGAGGCGGGTCCGCAGGGCGGCGGCGACACCGGGGCGCGGCCCGAGGAGGGCGACGGCGGGGAGCCGCAGCCGTCCGGTGCGGGCGCGGGTGAGCAGCCGGCCGCCCGGGCCGCCGAGCCCTTCCGGGCCAGGGTGCTGAGCGTGCCCGGAGTCGGCGAGGGCGTCGCGGGCCGGCGCTCGCGGGCCCGGACCGAGCACGGCCGGACCACCGGGGCCCGGCGCCCCCGGGGGGCCCTCACCAAGCTGCACCTGGCCGCGACCGTGCAGGCGGCCGCCCCGCACCAGCGGGCGCGGGGCCGCTCCGGGCCCGGTCTGGTGGTGCGCCGTGACGATCTGCGGCAGGCGGTGCGCGAGGGGCGTGAGGGCAACCTCGTGCTGTTCGTGGTGGACGCCTCCGGGTCGATGGCGGCGCGGCAGCGGATGAGCGCCGTCAAGGGCGCCGTGCTGTCCCTGCTGCTCGACGCCTACCAGCGCCGGGACAAGGTGGGGCTGGTGACCTTCCGCGGGAGGGACGCGCAGGTCGCGCTGCCCCCGACCTCCTCCGTGGACGCGGCGGCGGCCCGCCTGGAGTCGCTGCCGACCGGGGGCCGGACCCCGCTCGCCGCCGGGCTGCTGCGCGCCCACGAGGTGCTGCGGGTGGAGCGGCTGCGGGACCCGGCGCGGCGGGCGCTGCTGGTGGTCGTCACCGACGGCCGCGCCACGGGCGGCCCCGATCCGGTGGCGCTCGCCGGGCGCGCCGCGCGGCTGTTCGCGGCCGAGGGGGTCGCGTCGGTGGTCGTGGACTGCGAGTCGGGGCCGGTGCGGCTGGGGCTCGCGGGGCGGCTCGCGGGTGAGCTGGGCGGTACGGCCGTCACGCTCGACGAGCTGCGGGCGGACTCGATCGCCGGACTGGTCAGGGACGTTCAGGGGACTTCGAGGAGGGCCGCGTGATGCCGCAGGGACAGCCGAGTGTCGTACCGGACGACGGACTGACGACCCGCCAGCGCCGCAACCGTCCGCTGGTCGTCGTGCACACGGGCGTCGGCAAGGGCAAGTCGACGGCCGCCTTCGGGCTCGCGCTGCGGGCCTGGAACCAGGGGTGGCCGATCGGGGTGTTCCAGTTCGTGAAGTCGGCCAAGTGGAAGGTCGGCGAGGAGAACGCGCTGCGCGTGCTCGGCGCCTCCGGCGAGGGCGGCACCGTCGCCTGGCACAAGATGGGCGAGGGCTGGTCCTGGGTCCAGCGCGACGCGCAGATGGACAACGAGGAGAAGGCCCGCGAGGGCTGGGAGCAGGTCAAGCGGGACCTCGCCGCCGAGACGTACCGGCTGTACGTGCTGGACGAGTTCGCCTACCCGATGCACTGGGGGTGGGTGGACACCGACGAGGTGATCTCCGTGCTGCGGGACCGGCCCGGCACCCAGCACGTCGTGATCACCGGGCGGAACGCGCCGCAGAAGCTGGTGGACTTCGCCGACCTCGTGACCGACATGTCCAAGGTCAAGCACCCCATGGACGTGGGCCAGAAGGGCCAGAAGGGCATCGAGTGGTGACGTCGTCGGTGCCCCGGCTGGTCGTCGCCGCGCCCTCGTCGGGCAGCGGCAAGACCACCGTCGCCACGGGACTGATGGCCGCGTTCGCCGCGCGGGGGCTCGCCGTGTCCCCGCACAAGGTCGGGCCGGACTACATCGACCCCGGCTATCACGCGCTCGCGACCGGGCGGGTCGGACGCAACCTGGACGCCTACCTGTGCGGGCCGGAGCTGATCGCTCCGCTGTTCCTGCACGGGGCGCGGGGGTGCGACGTCGCCGTGGTCGAGGGCGTGATGGGGCTGTACGACGGGGCCGCCGGGGAGGGCGAGCTGGCGTCCACCGCGCAGGTCGCGAAGCTGCTGCGGGCGCCGGTGGTGCTCGTGGTCGACGCCTCCTCGCAGTCGCGGTCGGTGGCGGCGCTGGTGCACGGTTTCGCCTCGTGGGACCCCGGGGTGCGGATCGGGGGCGTGATCCTGAACAAGGTCGGCTCCGACCGGCACGAGGAGCTGCTGCGGGAGGCGCTGGACTCCTCCGGGGTGCCCGTCCTCGGTGTGCTCCGGCGCGCTCCCCAGGTGGACACGCCGTCACGGCACCTGGGGCTGGTGCCGGTCGCCGAGCGGCGCGCCGCGGCGGTCGAGGCGGTGGCGGCCATGGCCGCCCAGGTGGCCCGCGGATGCGACCTGGACGCGCTGGAGGCGCTGGCGCGGAGTGCCGGCGCCGTACCAGCAGGCTCCGCTCCCTGGACCCCCGATCGGCCCGGGGGGCCCGGTCCTCAATCGCCGGACGGGCTGGTGGTCGCCGTCGCCGGAGGGCCCGCGTTCACCTTCTCCTACGCCGAGCACGCCGAGTTGCTCGCCGCCGCCGGCGCCGAGGTCGTCCCGTTCGATCCGTTGCGGGACGAGGGGCTCCCCGAGGGGACGCGGGGGCTGGTCGTCGGGGGCGGGTTCCCCGAGGTGTACGCCGGTGAGCTGTCCGCCAACGAACGCCTCCGCAAGGCCGTCGCCGAGCTGGCGTTCTCCGGGGCGCCGGTGGCCGCCGAGTGCGCGGGGCTCCTCTACCTGTGCCGGGAGCTGGACGGGCAGCCGATGTGCGGGGTGCTCGACGCCACCGCGCGGATGACGGACCGGCTGACGCTGGGCTACCGGGACGCCGTGGCCGTCGGCGACAGCGCGCTGGCGGCGGCCGGGACGCGGATGCGGGGCCACGAGTTCCACCGCACCGTCGTGGAGCCGGGCGCCGGCGCCGCCCCCGCCTGGGGCGTGCGGGCCCCGGTCCGGCGGGTCGAGGGTTTCGTGCAGCAGGGCGTGCACGCGAGTTATCTGCACACGCACTGGGCGTCCGAGCCCGGTGTCGCCCGTCGGTTCGTGGAGAGGTGCCGGACGTCATGAGCAGCAGGCTGGTCGGAGTCGGGGTCGGTCCCGGGGATCCGGAGCTGGTGACCGTGAAGGGGGTCAACGCGCTGCGTGCGGCCGAGGTCGTCGTCGTCCCCGTGATGGACTCCGGGGAACGCGGGCGGGCCGAGGCGACCGTGCTGCACTACGTGCCCGCGGAGAAGGTCGTCCGGGTGGTGTTCGCGCTGAACGAGCGGACCGACCGGGCGCGCCGGGAGGCCGCCTGGGACGCGGCCGGGGCCCGGGTCGCGGACCTGCTGCGGCGGCACGGGTCCGTGGCGTTCGCGACCATCGGCGACCCGAACGTGTACTCGACGTTCACGTATCTCGCGCAGACCGTCGCGGAACTGGTGCCGCAGGTGGTCGTGGAGACCGTGCCGGGGATCACCGCCATGCAGGATCTCGCGGCGCGCTCCGGGGCCGTGCTGACGGAGGGCACCGAGCCGCTCACCCTCGTACCGGTCACGGCCGGGTCCGCCGTGCTGCGGGAGGCGCTGGCCGGGCCGGGGACGGTCGTGGCGTACAAGTTCGGGCGGCAGGCCGCCGAGGTCGCCGAGGCGCTGGCGGAGACCGGCCGGCTCGGGGGCGCCGTGTGGGGGTCGGCGCTGGGGCTGCCCGAGGAGTCGGTGCGTCCGGCCGCCGAGCTGGACGGGACGCCGCTGCCGTACCTGTCGACGCTGATCGCGCCGCCGCGGCGGGACGGCGGCCGGGGCGGCAAGCTGTGACACGGTCCGTGCGGTCAGCCGGACAGGCCGACCACCAGCCAGACGAACGCGGCCCCGGCCACCGTGCACAGCAGGGTGGAGCGGGCCGGGTGCTCGTGATGGGCCTCGGGGAGGATCTCGGCGGCGGCGAGGTAGAGCAGCACGCCGCCGAACAGGCCGAGATACCCGCCGAGCACCGGTTCGGGAAGGCGGAAGAAGGCCGTCGACAGCGCGCCGAGCAGGGGTGCGCAGGCGTCGGCCACCAGCATGCCGATCGCCCGGCGGCGGGCGTTGCCGTACAGGCTGGTGAGGGTGAAGGTGTTGAAGCCGTCGGCGAAGTCGTGGGCGACCACGGCGAGCGCGACGGCCGTGCCCATGCCGCCGCCGACCTGGAAGGCCGCGCCGATCGCCACGCCGTCCATGGCGCTGTGGCCGACCATCGCGCCGGCCGCGGTCAGGCCCACCTCGGGCGCCCGGTGCAGGTGCCCCTCGGCGCCGCCGTGCGCCGCCCGGCGGGCCGCCAGCGTGCGCTCCACCAGGTGGGCCAGCAGGAAACCGGCCACGAACAGCAGCAGCGCCGCGGGCACGCCGAAGACCTCGCGGCCGGCCGCGTGCAGCGCCTCCGGCAGCAGGTCCAGGCCGACCACGCCCAGCATCAGCCCGCCGGCCAGACCCAGGACCAGATGGCGGCGGTCGGTGACGCGCTGCGCCGTCCAGCCGCCGGCCAGCGTCATCAGGAACGCGCCGAGCGCGACGAGGACCGCCATGGGCCCTTCGTATCCGATGGACCGGCGTCCACGCACCTCCGGCGGCCGTTCACGTGACCAGCCGCCCGAGCAGTCCCGAACGCCCCGAACGCCCCCAACGCCCGACCGCCCCACACGCATGACCCGTAGGAGAGGACCGATTCCCATGGCCGATGCCCCCGCCGGCAAGGTGACCTTCGTCGGTGCCGGCCCCGGCGCCGCCGACCTGCTGACGTTCCGCGCCGCGCGTGCCATCGCCGAGGCCGACGTCGTGATCTGGGCCGCGAGCCTGGTCCAGGCGGAGGTCCTCGAACACGCCCGCGAGGACGCCGAGGTGCTGGACTCGGCGGCCATGTCGCTGGAGGACGTCGTCGCCGTGTACCGGCGGGCGCACCGGGACGGACTGAGGGTCGCCCGCATCCACTCCGGCGACCCGGCCCTGTGGGGCGGCACGCAGGAGCAGCTGGACCGCTGTCACGAGATCGGCATCGCCACCGAGGTCGTCCCCGGCGTGTCCTCGTTCTCCGCCGTGGCGGCGCTCGCGCAGCGCGAGCTGACCGTCCCGGAGGTCGCGCAGTCCGTGGTGCTGACCCGGCTGGGCGGCGGCAAGACGCCGATGCCGCCCGGGGAGGAGGTGCGCGAGTTCGCGCGCCACGGCACCACCATGGCGATCTTCCTGTCGGCGGCGCGCAGCGGGCAGCTGGTACGGGAGCTGCTGGAGGGCGGCTACCCCACGGCCACCCCGGTGGTCGTGGCCTACCAGGCGACCTGGCCCGAGGAGCTGATCGTGCGGTGCACCATCGGCACCCTGGAGGAGACGGTCAAGGAGCACAAGCTCTGGAAGCACACCCTGTTCCTGGTCGGCCCGGCGCTGGACGCGCACGGCACCCGCTCGCACCTGTACCACCCGGGGCACTTCCACGGCTTCCGCAAGGCCGACCCGGAGGCCCGGCGGGCGCTGCGGGAGCGGGGGGCCAACAGGTGATCACGGTCGTCGGCGCGGGGACGGGCGCGCCGGTCCCCGCGGACGTCCTCGCCGGCGCCGCGCTGGTGGCCGGCGGGCGCCGGCATCTGGACGCCGTACGGCTGCCGGACGGGGTGCGGCGGGTGGTGCTCGGCCCGCTGGCGCCCGCCCTGGACGCCATCGCGCGGTGCGTCGAGGAGGAGCTGCCGGTCGTCGTGCTGGCCTCCGGGGACCCGGGGTTCTTCGGGATCGTGCGGGCGCTGGCCGAGCGGTTCGGGCCCGGCCTGCTCGACGTGCGGCCCGGGGTGTCCTCGGTGGCCGCCGCGTTCGCGCGGATCGGGCTGCCCTGGGACGACGCGGTCGTGGTCAGCGCGCACGGCCGGGACCTGCGGACCGCTCTCAACGTGTGCCGGGCGCGGCCGAAGGTGGCCGTGCTGACCGGCCCGGGGGCCGGACCGGCCGAGCTGGGGGCCGCGGTGCCGGCGGGCCGGATGCTGGTGGTGGCGAGCGCCCTCGGGGACCCGGAGCGCGAGCGCGTGGAACGGGTGACGCCCGCCGAGGCCGCCGCCCGGGACTGGGGGACGGCGGTGAGCGTGGTGCTGTGCCTGGACGAGACGCGGGCGCTCGGCCCGGTGCGCACGATCGCCGGGGTGCCTGAGCCGCCGTCCCGGTGGGCGCTGGACGAGAGCCGCTTCACCCACCGGGACTCGATGATCACGAAGTTCGAGGTGCGGGCCCTGGCCCTCGCCCGGCTCGGGCCGCGTCTGGGCGACCTGGTGTGGGACGTGGGCGCCGGGTCGGGGTCGGTGGCGGTGGAGTGCGCGCGGCACGGCGCGGCCGTCGTCGCCGTCGAGAAGACCCCGGACGGGGTGGAGCGGATCCGCGCCAACGCCGCCGCCCACGGCGTCGCCGTGGAGGTGGTGCACGGCTCGGCGCCCGCCGCCCTGGACGGGCTGGACGATCCGGACGCGGTGTTCGTCGGCGGCGGCGGCCGTGAGCTGCCCGCCGTCGTCGCCGCGTGCGCGCGGCGGGCCCGGCGGACGGTCGTCGTCGCCGTCGCCGCGCTGGACCGGGTGCCGGCGGCGCGCGAGGCGCTGACGGGCGCCGGGTTCGCCTGTGACGGGGTGCTGCTGCAGTCGTCACGGCTGGCGCCGCTGCCGGGGGACGTGACCCGGCTCGCGGCCACCAATCCTGTGTTTGTGCTGTGGGGCGTGCGTACCCCGGCGTCGAGAGAAGGAGTGTCCCAGTGATCGGCCTCATTTCCGCCACCGCGGCGGGTGCGGCGGCGCGCGACCGGCTGGCCGCGGCATGGCCGGACCGCACGCGGGTGTACGACGGTCCCGTCGGGGAGGCCGTACGGGCCGCGTTCGCGGAGTGCGGGCAGCTGGTGTGCTTCCTGGCGACCGGGGCGGTGGTGCGGCTGCTCGCCCCGCTCCTCGGGGACAAGGCGGCCGACCCGGGCGTGGTGTGCGTCGACGAGGCCGGCCGGTTCGCGGTGTCGCTGGTCGGCGGGCACGGCGGCGGCGCCAACGCGCTCGCCCGCGAGGTCGGCCAGGTGCTGGGGGCCGAGCCGGTGGTGACCACCGCGACGGACTCCGCCGGGCTGCCGGGCCTGGACACGCTGGGGCTGCCCTGCGAAGGCGCGGTCGCCGCGGTCTCCCGGGCGCTGCTGGACGGCGAACCGGTCGCGTTGGAGGCGGAGGTGGCGTGGCCGCTGCCGCCGCTGCCGGTCGCCCCGCAGGGGGCGTACACGATCCGGCTGACCGACCGGGCCGTCCGGCCGGGCGAACGGGAGGTGCTGCTCAGGCCGCCGTCCCTGGTGGTCGGGGTCGGCGCGTCGCGGGGCGCGCCCGCCGGGGAGGTCCTCGGTCTGGTCGAGGAGGCGCTGCGGGAGGCGGGCCTCTCGCCGGCCTCGGTCGCCGAACTGGCCACCGTGGACGCCAAGGCGGAGGAGCCCGGCATCGTGGCCGCCGCCGAGCGGCTCGGGGTGCCGCTGGTGACGTACGCCGCCGAGGAGCTGGCGGCCGTGGCGGTGCCGAACCCGTCCGCCGCGCCGCTCGCGGCCGTCGGCACCCCGTCGGTCGCCGAGGCCGCCGCCCTGCTGCGCGGCGGTGAACTCCTCGTTCCCAAGCGGAAGTCGGCCATGGCGACGTGTGCCGTGGTACGGCGTCCGGGGCGCGGGCGGCTCGCGGTGGTCGGGATCGGGCCGGGCGCCCGGGACCTGCTCACCCCGCGCGCGGCGGCCGAGCTGCGCCGGGCGTCGGTGCTGGTCGGGCTCGACCAGTACGTCGACCAGATCCGCGATCTGCTGCGGCCCGGCACCCGGGTGCTGGAGTCCGGGCTCGGCGCGGAGGAGGAGCGGGCCCGCACCGCGGTCGCGGAGGCCCGCAAGGGGCAGGCGGTCGCGCTGATCGGCAGCGGGGACGCGGGCGTGTACGCGATGGCGTCGCCGGCGCTCGCGGAGGCCTCCGACGACATCGACGTGGTCGGGGTGCCCGGCGTGACGGCCGCGCTGGCCGCCGGCGCGGTCCTCGGCGCCCCGCTGGGCCACGACCACGTGTCCATCAGCCTGTCCGACCTGCACACGCCCTGGGAGGTCATCGAGCGGCGGGTGCGGGCGGCGGCCGAGGCGGACCTGGTGGTGACGTTCTACAACCCGCGTTCGCGGGGCCGGGACTGGCAGCTGCCCAAGGCGCTGGCGGTCCTCGCCGGGCACCGCGGGCCGGCCACGCCGGTCGGTGTCGTCCGCAACGCCTCCCGCCCGGACGAGTCCAGCCGCGTCACGACGCTCGCCGCACTGGACCCGGCGACGGTCGACATGATGACGGTGGTGACCGTGGGCAACACCGCGACCCGGATCGTCGCGGGGCGGATGGTGACCCCGCGCGGCTACCGCTGGCAGGAGACATCGTCGACGAGCGGCTCCGCCGCGGGACAGGAGGGCGGCCGGTGAACTCCGAGACCCGTGTGGTCCACCCCATCGAGCAGGAGTCCTTCCGGCGGCTGCGCGCCCGCCTGGACACCTCGCACCTCCCGCCGCTGACCCGGGCGGTGGTGGAACGGGTGATCCACTCCTCCGCCGACCTGGAGTACGCCGACGACCTGGTGATGCAGGAGCGGGACCTGGTGGCGGCGCACGCGGCGCTGCACGCCGGGGCGCCCGTCGTCGTGGACGTGGAGATGGTCGCGGCGGGCATCACCCGGCGCGAGACCGTGTGCCGGCTCAGGGACGCCCGGTCCGGCCCCGGACTGACCCGCTCGGCCCACGCGGTCCGGCTCGCCTACGAGGAGGTCGGGCCGGGCGCCCTGTGGGTGATCGGCTGCGCGCCGACCGCCCTGGAGGAGCTGCTGACCCTGGACGCCTCCCCCGCGCTCGTCATCGGCCTGCCGGTGGGCTTCGTCGGCGCCGCCGAGTCCAAGGCCGCGCTGCGTGCGAGCGGGCTGCCCGCCGTCAGCAACGTGTCCGAGAAGGGCGGCTCGGCGGTCGCCGCCGCCGCGCTCAACGCCCTGCTGTACCACCCCGTTACGTCTGAGGAGACCTCGTGACCACCCCGCCCGCCCTGCTCATCGCCGGACACGGCACCCGTGACGACGCCGGCGCCGAGGCGTTCCGCGACTTCGTCCGGGAGCTGGGGCGCCGCAACCCCGCTCTGCCCGTCGCGGGCGGCTTCATCGAACTGTCCCCGCCGCCGCTGGGCGAGGCCGTCGCCGAACTGGTCGGGCAGGGCGTGCGCCGGTTCGCGGCCGTGCCGCTGATGCTGGTGTCCGCCGGGCACGCCAAGGGCGACATCCCGGCCGCGCTGGCCCGCGAGAAGGAACGGCACCCCGGCATCTCGTACACCTACGGCCGTCCGCTCGGCCCGCACCCGGCGCTGCTGAGCGTGCTGGAGCGGCGGCTGGACGAGGCGCTCGGGGGGACCGCCCGCACCGCCGGGGACCGGGCCGACGTGACCGTGCTGCTGGTCGGGCGCGGGTCCACCGACCCGGACGCCAACGCCGAGGTGTTCAAGGCGGCGCGGCTGCTGTGGGAGGGCCGCGGCTACGCCGGCGTGGAGACGGCGTTCGTGTCGCTGGCGGCGCCGGACGTGCCGAGCGGCCTGGACCGGTGCGCCGCGCTGGGCGCGCGCCGGATCGTCGTGCTGCCGTACTTCCTGTTCACCGGCATCCTCCCGGACCGGGTGCGGCAGCAGACCGAGGACTGGGCCGCCGCGCACCCGCAGGTCGAGGTGCGGTCGGCCGACGTCATCGGGCCCGAGCCGGAGCTGCTGGACCTGGTGATGGAGCGGTACCGGGAGGCCGTCGAGGGCGACCTGCGGATGAACTGCGACTCGTGCGTGTACCGGATCGCGCTGCCGGGCTTCGAGGACAAGGTCGGTCTGCCGCAGCAGCCGCACTTCCACCCGGACGACGACGGCCACCACCACGGGCACGGGCACCACCACGGGGGGCACTCGCACAGCCATGCGCACTGACGACGCCGACGCGGCCGGGCACGACCTGCGCCACCACGGGGACGCCGAAGTGCGCGACGGCGGCGCCGCCCTGGTGGACCTCGCCGTCAACGTCCGCGCGGGCACGCCCCCGCGGTGGCTGCGGGAGGAGATCGCCGGTTCGCTGTCGTCCCTCGCGGCCTACCCCGACGGGCGGGCCGCACGGGCCGCGGTGGCCGCGCGGCACGGGCTGCCGGCCGAGCGGGTGCTGCTGACCGCGGGGGCCGCGGAGGCGTTCGTGCTGCTGGCCCGCGCCCTGGAGGTCCGCCGGCCGGTGGTGGTGCACCCGCAGTTCACCGAGCCGGAGGCCGCGCTGCGGGACGCCGGGCACACCGTCGGCCGGGTGCTGCTGCGGGAGGAGGACGGCTTCCGGCTGGACCCGGCGGCCGTGCCGGAGGACGCCGACCTGGTGGTGGTCGGCAACCCCACCAATCCGACGTCCGTCCTGCACCCGGCGGGGGCGCTCACCCGGCTGGCCCGCCCCGGGCGGACGCTGGTGGTCGACGAGGCGTTCATGGACGCAGTGCCCGGTGAGCGGGAGACACTGGCCGGGCGGACCGACGTACCGGGGCTCGTCGTGCTGCGCAGCCTCACCAAGACGTGGGGGCTGGCCGGGCTGCGGATCGGCTACGCGCTGGCCGCGCCCGACGTGATCGCCCGGCTGCAGCGGGCGCAGCCGCTGTGGCCGGTGTCCACGCCGGCGCTGGCCGCGGCGGAGGCGTGCGTGGGGCCGCGGGCGCTGGCCGAGGCGGAGCGGGCGGCGCACCGCATCGCCGGGGACCGGGCGCATCTGATCGCCGGGCTGGGCGCGTTCGCGTCCCGCGGCGTGCGGGTGGTGCAGCCCGCCGAAGCCCCGTTCGTGCTGGTGCGCATGGCGGGCGCGGACCGGGTGCGGCGGCGGCTGCGGGACCTCGGCTACGCGGTCCGGCGGGGGGACACGTTCCCCGGGCTCGGCCCGCAGTGGCTACGGGTGGCCGTGCGGGACCGGGACACCGTGGACGGTTTCCTGCGGTCGCTGTCGGCCGCCCTGCCCGCCTGAGCGGCCGCGGGCCCAGCCGTCACGGCAGCGCCGGTGCGCCGGCCGACGCCGGAACCCAGGCGCGCACGCCGTCACCGGCGCGCCTGCCCGACCACCCGCACTCGGGGTGGCGGGGCGGGCGCCCGGAGCGCGGTCACCGTCACCGCGCGCCCCGGAGGGCGACGGCGAGGCGGGGCATGCCCGTCCGAGGCGGGGCGCACCGCCGGACCCGGCGGGCGCCGGGCGCACGCGTCACCGGCACGCAGTGCCGACGATCCCGTCCTGGGCGACGAAGGACACGGCGGGACGGTCCGCCCCGACAGCGGTGCCGCAGCTCGGCGGAACCGATGGCGTCACTAGACGACCCGCCCCCCGGGCACCACCCGGCGCGGGGCCGCCGCCACCCGGACACCCGCTGTGGAGGCCGGGGCCGCAGGGCGGGGCCTGCCCGTTAAGGACACGGCGGGACGGTCCGCCCCGACAGCGGTGCCGCAGCTCACCGGCACCGATGGCGTCACCAGACGACCCACCCGCCGGGCACCACCCGACGCGGCGCCGTCGGCACCCTGACACCCGCCCTGGAGGCCGGGGCCACAGGGCGAGGCCCGCCCGTTGAGGACACGGCGGGACGGTCCGCCCCGACAGCGGTGCCAGCACCGATGGCGTCACTAGACGACCCGCCCGCCGGGCACCACCCGGCGCGGCGCCGCCGGCACCCGGACACCCGCTGTGGAGGCCGGGGCCGCAGGGCGGGGCAGGGCGGCGCGGTCCGCCCCGGGCCGGCGCGGCAGCGGTGCCGGAGTTCGGCGGCACCGCTGGGGTCACTCGACGATCCGCCCGTTGAGCACCACCCGGCGCGGTGCCGCCAGCACCCGGACGTCCGCCCGCGGGTCGGACTCGTACACCACCAGGTCGGCGGGCGCGCCCTCCTCCAGGCCGGGCCGGCCGAGCCACTCGCGGGCGGCCCAGCTGGTGGCGGCGAGGGCGTCGACCGGCGGGATGCCGGCGGTGACCAGCTCGGCGACCTCCTCCGCGACCAGGCCGTGGGCGAGCGAGCCGCCGGCGTCCGTGCCGACGTAGACCGGGATACCGGCGTCGTAGGCGGCGCGCACGGTGTCGTAGCGCCGCTCGTGCAGCCGGCGCATGTGCGCGGACCAGCGCGGATACTTGCTGTCGCCGCCTGCCGCGAGCCGCGGGAAGGTGGCGATGTTGACGAGTGTGGGGACGATCGCGACGCCCCGTTCCGCGAACAGCGGGATCAGGTCCTCGGTGAGGCCCGTCGCGTGCTCGATGCAGTCGATGCCCGCCTCGACCAGGTCGCGCAGGGAGCTCTCGGCGAAGCAGTGGGCGGTGACGCGGGCGCCGAGCCGGTGCGCCTCGGCGATGGCCGCCTCCGCGGCCTCGCGGGGCCAGCAGGGGGCCAGGTCGCCGAGGCCGCGGTCGATCCAGTCGCCGACCAGCTTGACCCAGCCGTCGCCGCGCCGCGCCTCCCGGGCGACGTGGGCGACCAGGTCCTCCGGTTCGATCTCCCAGGCGTAGTTGCGGATGTAGCGGCGGGTGCGGGCGATGTGCCGGCCCGCGCGGATGATCTTCGGGAGGTCCTCGCGGTCGTCGATCCAGCGGGTGTCCGAGGGGGAGCCCGCGTCCCGGAGCAGCAGGGTGCCCTTCTCCCGGTCGGTGAGCGCCTGCTTCTCGGCGGTGTCCGCGTCGACCGGGCCCTCGGCGCCCAGGCCGACGTGGCAGTGCGCGTCGACCAGGCCGGGCAGCGCCCAGCCCTCGACGGTGGTGTGGTCGCGGGCCCCGGCGGGGCGGTCGTAGGAGATCCGCCCCCCGACCACCCACAGCTCGTCGCGGACGTCCTCGGGCCCCGCCAGGACCCTTCCCTTCACGTGCAGCACCGCGCCATCGCTCATGCACCGCACCTTAAGCGACCTACGGCGCGGACTTTTCCACCCGGCCGGAGGCCTCCTCCTCGACCTCGGCCATGGCCGGGTCGAGCAGGCGGGAGAGGAAGTGGCGGGTGCGTTCGTGCTGCGGGGCGCCGATGACCCGGTCGGGGCTGCCGTCCTCGACGATCACGCCGCCGTCCATGAACACGACCCGGTCGGCGACCTCGCGGGCGAAGGTCATCTCGTGCGTGACGACCATCATCGTCATGCCCTCCTGCGCGAGGCGGCGCATGACGGCGAGGACGTCACCGACCAGTTCGGGGTCGAGCGCGGACGTCGGCTCGTCGAAGAGCATCACCTCGGGGCCCATGGCGAGCGCGCGGGCGATGGCCACGCGCTGCTGCTGCCCGCCGGAGAGGGAGGACGGGTAGGCGTCCGCCTTCTCGGACAGCCCGACCCGGGCCAGGTTCTCGGCGGCGATCCGCGCGGCGGTCTCCTTGTCCCGCCGCAGCACCCGGCGCTGCGGCAGCGTGAGGTTCTCGGTGACGTCCAGGTGCGGGAAGAGGTTGAACTGCTGGAAGACCATGCCGATGCGGCGGCGCACGGCGTCGATGTCGACATCGGGATCGGTGACCTCGGTGCCGCCGACGAAGACCCGGCCCTCGGTGGGCTCCTCCAGCAGGTTCACACAGCGCAGCAGCGTGGACTTGCCGGAGCCGGAGGGCCCGATGACGCAGACGACCTCGCCCTGGCCGATCTCCAGGTCGATGCCGCGCAGCACCTCGTTGTCGCCGAAGGACTTGCGGAGCCCGCGCACCTCGATCTCGGGGCGGCTCATCGGATCGCCTCCTGGGCCTTGGACTCCATACGTCGGACGACGAAGCTGAGCGGGACGGTGACCAGCAGGTAGCACAGGCCCGCGACGAGGATCGGCGTGGAGTTGGCGGTCGTGCTGGCCAGGTCCCGGCCGAACTTGGACAGTTCCCGCTCCTCCAGGGTGACGCCGAGGAACAGCACCAGCGAGGAGTCCTTGAAGAGCAGGACGAGCTCGTTGGTGAGCGGCGGCAGGATGATCCGGAAGGCCTGCGGGACGATGATGGAGACCATGGCCCTGGCGGGCGAGAAGCCGAGCGAACGGGCCGCCTCCATCTGGCCCTTGGGCACGGCCTGGATGCCGGCGCGGATGGTCTCGGCCATGTAGGCGGCCGAGACCAGGCCGAGCGCGATGGCGACCTTGCCGTAGGTGCCGCCGGGGATCTCCGTGCCGGGGAAGGCGAGCGGCACGGCGACGCCGACGAAGATGAAGATCAGCAGGGCGGGCAGGCCCCGGAAGATCTCGATGTAGACGCCGGCGAGCCAGCGGTACGGTCCCACGGAGGACAGCCGCATCAGCGCGATGACCATGCCGAGGACGAGCCCGACGACGAAGCCGGACAGCGTGTACAGCACGGTGTTCTTCAGCGCCAGGGTGATGACGTCCGGGAACATCCGCTGCGCGATGTCGGCCTGGGCGAACTGGTTCTGCAGCCGGTCCCAGTCGGCCGTGACCGCGAAGGCGATCACGGCGGCGGCGAACACGGCGTACTGCACACCCCGGGAGACGCTGCGCTTCTGGCGCCGGGTCAGGCCCTTCTTCTTCGGCTGGACCGCTGTGTCGAGGTCGGTCATGAGGCCGCGGGAGAGGCGACGGAGGCGTTGTACGGGCCGATCCACTTCTCGTAGATCTTCTTGTAGGTGCCGTCGGCCTTGGCGTCCTTGATCGCCTTGTTGACCGCGGCGAGCAGCGCCTTGTTGCCCTTCTTCACGGTGAAGCCGTACTGCTCACCGGTCTTGAGGTTGTCGACGACCTTGAACCGGTCCGCGTTCGCCTTGTCCTTCAGCCAGCCCTGGACGACCGGGTAGTCGATGACGACGGCCTGGACCTGGCCGGTGCGCAGGCCGTTGAGGACGGCGTCGGAGGACTCGAAGGAGATCGGGTCGTAGCCCTTGCCCTTGACGTAGTCCTCGCCGGTGGTCTGCGCCTGGGCGCCGAGCTTCCTGCCCTTGGCCTTGACGTCGGCGAGCGAGGAGAGGCCGCTCTTCCTGTCGACGAGGACCGCCTGGGTGGCCTCGAAGTACGGGTCGGAGAAGTCGACGTTCTTCTTGCGCTCGGCGGTGATGGTCATGCCGGCCGCGGCCAGGTCGCACTCGCCCGAGTTGAGGAAGGCGCCCGTCTTGAAGTTCTCGAACGGCGTGTCGAGGATCTTCTGCTTGACGCCGAGGTCCTCGGCGACGAGGTCGATCAGCGAGACGTCGAAGCCCTGCACCTTGCCGTCCACGTCCGACTGGAACGGCGGGTACGGCAGGTGGGTGCAGGTGGTCAGCTGCCCGGCCTTGGCGAGGTGGACCCCCTTGACGGTGGTCTTGCCGCTCCCCGAGTCGCTGGAGGAGCAGCCGGCCGCGGCGAGCACGAGTGCGGCGGTCGCGGTGGTGGCGGCCAGGAAGCGGGTCCGGCGCCCGGCGAGCGTTTTCATTCGGGGGATCTCCTAAGGGGAAACTGTGGGTTCCGATTATAAGGAAGGGTTTGAGTCTCTCAAATCAAACCCATGGCTACGGGGTCGCTCGACCTAAGATCGAGGGAGTTGGTACCCCGAAAGCGAAGAGAGCACCGCCGTGACCCACCCCTTCCTCGATCTGCCCCCGCTGAGTGCCGGACGTTTCGCCGCCATCGAGGACGGGGTGGCCCGGCTGCTGGACACCCGGCAGGACGTCCTGATCACACAGGGCGAGGCGCTGCTTCCGCTGGAGGGCGCGATCCGCGCGGCGGCCGGCCCGGGCACGGTGGCCCTGAACGTGATCACGGGCCCGTACGGGCAGACCTTCGGCAACTGGCTCCGGGACGCCGGGGCGACCGTGCACGACCTGTCGGTCCCCTTCCACACGGCGGTGACGGCCGAGCAGATCCGGCAGGCGTTCGCCGAGCACCCGGAGATCGACTTCGTCTCGCTGGTGCACGCCGAGGCCGCGACCGGCAACACCAACCCGGTGGCCGAGATCGGCGAGGCGGTACGGGAGCACGGGGCGCTGTTCTACCTGGACGCGGTGGCCTCCGTGGGCGCGGAGCCGGTGCTGCCGGACGCGTGGGGCGTGGACCTGTGCGTGATCGGGGCGCAGAAGGCGATGGGCGGCCCGGCAGGAGTGTCGGCGATCTCGGTGAGCGAGCGGGCGTGGGCCCGGATGGCCGCCAACCCGAACGCTCCGCGCCGCTCCTACCTCTCCCTCCTGGACTGGAAGGAGCGCTGGATCGACGCCGGCCGCACGGCGCTGCCGCACGCCCCGGCCCAGTTGGAGATGCTGGCGCTGGAGGCGTGCCTGGAGCGGATCGAGTCGCAGGGGCTGGAGACGGTGATGGCCCGGCACCGCGGCGCCGCGCTGGCCACGCGGGCCGGGGCGGTGGCGCTGGGCGGGGGCCTGGAGCCGTACGTGTACGAGGAGAAGGACGCGGCGCCGGTCGCGACCACGCTGCGCGTGCCGTCGGGCGTGGTGGCCTCCGAACTGGTGGCCCGCGCCCTGGAGGCCGACCCGGCCCTGCCGCTGGCCGCGGGCGGCGGCGCGCTGGC
The DNA here is from genome assembly GCF_040613915.1 of Streptomyces sp. NPDC006193. NCBI lineage: Bacteria > Bacillati > Actinomycetota > Actinomycetes > Kitasatosporales > Streptomycetaceae > Streptomyces > Streptomyces sp. NPDC006193. Next base: position 92,719 of record NZ_JBEXTB010000012.1, on the reverse strand, counting down.
CCGGGAGATGATCCGCGTCAACCACTACGGCCCCGACGCGACCTTGGCCGCGGTGCAGAGCTGCCTGGCAGCCCTGGGCGCCGCGCTGGCCGCTCAGGGCCTGGCCGTGGACCCGGACGCCGCCCGGCGGGCCGCGGAGCACGCCTGGCGCTGACCGCCCCGGCCGGGAGGACCACGACGGCAACGGCGCCGCCCTCCCCCGGAGCCGCACCGGCAGGGTGCGGATGCCGGACCGGCACGGTGCGGATCCGCAGGGCCCGCTCGACAGGGTGGCGGGCACGCCCGGGACCGTTCGCCGCACCGGTGCGCCGGTGCGCCGGCGCCGCCCTCCCCCGGAGCCGCACCGGCAGGGTGCGGATGCCGGACCGGCAGGGTGCGGATCCGCAGGGGCCCGCTCGACAGGGTGGCGGGCACGCCCGGGACCGTTCGCCGCACCGGTGCGCCGGTGCGCGGGCGGCAGTTCATCGCCGCACGGGACATCACCCCGGTGCCGTGGCCCCCTTCCTGCGCCGGCCCCGGGCGGGCCGCGCCGGCGCGGCGGGTCAGCCGGCCAGTGCCTCCAGCAGGCGGTCCACGTCCGCGGCCGTGTTGTGGAGGTGGAAGGCCGCGCGCAGGTGACCCGCGCGGTCGGAGACCTCGATGCCCGCCTCGCTCAGCTCCGGCTGCCGGGAGCCGAGTCCGGGGACGGCGACGATCGCCGAGCCCGGCGCGGGCACCGGCTCCCGGCCGAGGTCCGCGAGTCCCGCGCGGAACCGGTCGGCGAGGGCCACGGCGTGCGCGTGGAGGGCGGACACCCCGAGCTCCTCGATCAGTTCGAGGGAGCGGCGCAGCCCCGCGTAGGTGAACAGGGCGTGCGAGAGGTCGAACCGGCGGGCCGAGCGGGCGAGTTCGGCCACCGGGCCGTAGCAGCTGTCCCACGGCACCTCGCCCGCGACCCAGCCCGCGAGGAACGGGGTCAGTCCGCCGAAGTCCTCGGGGACCGTGAGGAAGGCCGCCCCGTGCGGGCCGAGCAGCCACTTGAAGGCGACGGTGGCGGTGAAGTCGAAGGCGTCCGCGTCCACCGGCAGCCAGCCGGCGGCCTGGGAGAAGTCGACGTAGGTGCGCACGCCGTGCGCCCGGGCGGCCTCGCGCAGGGCGGGCAGATCGGCGATCCGGCCGTCGGCGGACTGGGCGGCGCTGACCGCGACGAGCGCGGTGCCCGGCCGGACGGACTCGGCGATCCGCTCCAGCGGGACGGCGCGCACCTTGAGGTCGCCGCGGACGTGGAAGGGGTTCAGCACGGACGTGAAGTCGCCCTCGGCGGTGAGGACTTCGGCGCCCGCGGGCAGCGAGGCTGCGATCACGCCGGTGTGCGCGGCGACCGAGGCGCCCGCCGCGACCCGGGTGGCCGGGACGCCGACGAGCCGGGCGAACGCGGCCCGGCTCGCCTCCACGTCCTCGTACAGCGGGAGCAGGGACCGGCCCTCGGCCCGCAGCAGCGCCGCCTCCTGGAGGGCGGCGACGGTGCGGGCGGGCAGCAGGCCGCTGCTGGCGGTGTTGAGGTGGATGCGCTTCGGACGGAACTCGGCGCGGACGACGCTCTCGAACGACTCCGTGGTCTCCATGTCCTCACTCTGCGGCCCGCGGAGCCACCCGTCCATTGCGATTTTGTGCGTGGATCCGCGTAGGCACGCTTATACGTGCCCGCCGACCTGCGCTTTCAGCCCTGCTGCGGGACCGCGCACCCGTCCGGTCCGCAGGCCGCCGCGTCATCTCCGCCCCCGCCGCCGGCCGGCTCCAGCGGGGGCGTTCGCCCCAGGCCCGGGCCAGGGCCTCGGTGAAGACCTCGGCGGGCTGGGCGCCGGAGACGCCGTACGTCCGGTCCAGGACGAAGAAGGGCACGCCGGTGGCGCCGAGGCGGGCGGCCTCGCGCTCGTCGGCGCGGACCTCGTCGGCGTACGCCTCGGGGTCGGCGAGCACCGCGCGGGCCGCGTCGGCGTCCAGTCCGGCTTCGGCGGCCAGCTCCACCAGGCGTTCGTCGCCCTCGGTGAAGACGGAGCGCTCCTCGGCGAAGTTGGCCCGGTAGAGGATCTGGATCAGCTCGTCCTGCCGGCCGCGCTCCTTGGCGTGGTGCAGCAGGCGGTGCATGTCGAAGGTGCTGCCGTGGTCCCGTCCGCGGGTGCGGTAGGGCAGGCCCTCGGCGGCGGCCTGGGCGCCGAGGGCGTCCTCGCCGGCCTCGGCCTGGGCCTCGCTCATGCCGTACTTCCGGGTGAGCATGGTGATCACCGGCTCCACATCGCCCTTGGCGCGGCCCGGGTCCAGTTCGAAGGAGCGGTGCACCACCTCGACGCGGTCGCGGTGCGGGAAGGCGGCCAGCGCCTTCTCGAAGCGGGCCTTGCCCACGTAGCACCAGGGGCAGGCGATGTCGCTCCAGATCTCGACGCGCATGTGTTCGGCTCTCTCGGGTCGTACGGGCGCGGAGGCTCTCTCCGGCCGGTACGTGAACGTTCAAACAGAGTGTCCCATTCCCGCGGCGTGCCGCGGAGCGGGCCGCGCGGGCTCGTGCCGGCTGAACTGGGCCCGGTAGGCGCTCGGGGTGAGGCCGGTGCGGCGGACCAGGTGGGCGCGCAGCGAGTCCGCGGTACCCAGTCCGCAGGCGGCGGCCACCTGGTCCATGGGCAGCCGGGTGGTCTCCAGCAGCTCCTTGGCCCGCTCGACGCGCTGGTGCAGCAGCCACTGCAGCGGGCTGACCCCGCTCTCGGCGTGGAACCGGCGGGTGAGGGTGCGCACGGAGACGCCCGCGTGCCGGGCCAGGTCGGTCAGGGTGAGCGGCTTGTCCAGGTTGCGCATGGCCCAGCCGCGGGTGTCCGCGCAGGCCGTGCCCCGCTCGGGCGGCAGCGGGGTGTGGGCGAACTGGGTCTGGCCGCCGGGCCGGACCGGGGCGACGAGGGCGAGCCGGGCGACCTCGTTGGCGACGGCGGCGCCGTAGTCGCTGCGGATGACGTGCAGGCACAGGTCGATGCCGGCGGCGTAGCCGGACGCGGTGACGTACCGGCCGTCCTGGATGTAGAGCACGTCCTGCTGGAGGTCGATGTGCGGGTAGCGCCGGCGCAGCTCCCCGGCGTGCGCCCAGTACGTCGTGGCCCGCCGGCCGTGCAGCAGCCCCGCCTCGGCGAGCTGGAAGACACCGGTGCACAGGGATGCGATGCGCTTGCCGGCGGCGTCCGCCTCGCTGACGGCGGCCACGATCCGGGGGTCCGGTTCGTAGGGCGTCCCGGTGCCCGCGACGACCACCGTGTCCGCCTCGCGCACCGCGTCGAGCCCGTGCCGCACCTGCAGGTCCAGTCCGCTGCTGGTGGGCACCGGCCCCGGCCGGGCGGCGCAGACGACCACCTCGTAGCCCGGCTCGCCGTCCACGCGGACCTTGCCGAACAGCATCTCCGGGATCGCGAGGTTGAACATCGACACGGGGGCGGACGCGATGACGGCGACGCGATGGGGCATGGCCAGAACCTCCGGATGCATGGCGTTCAGGCCACTACTGTAGGCCCACCCGGCCTCGCAGCATGGGGACATGTCGACGCATCAGATACCGCGGGCCGGCCGGCGCGCCTCCGCCGACGGCCCCGTCAGGACCACCGAGGCCCCCGCCGCGCTCACACTCACCGCATCCCTGCTCGGCTTCTCGCTGATCTGCATGGACGCCTCCGTGGTGAACGTGGCACTGCCCGCGATCGGCGACTCGCTGGGCGGCGGGATGTCCGGACTGCAGTGGGTCGTGGACGCCTACACGCTGGCGTTCGCGGCGCTGATGCTGTCCACCGGCGCCTTCGCGGACCGGGCGGGGGCGAGCCGGGCGTACGCGCTGGGCGCCGCCGTGTTCACGCTCGCCTCGGCGGCGTGCGGCCTGGCCCCGGACCTCCCCTTCCTCATCGGCGCCCGGGTGCTGCAGGGCGTGGCGGCGGCGGTCGTCCTGCCCGCCTCGCTGGCGCTGGTCCGGCAGGCGTACCCGGATGCCGCCCGGCGGGCTCGCGCGGTGGCCGCCTGGGCGGCGGGCGGCGCGGTGGCGGTGGCGCTCGGCCCGGTGGCCGGCGGTGCGCTGACCACCGCGTGGGACTGGCGCGGCATCTTCTTCGTCAACCTCCCGGTGGGCGCGGTGATCCTGCTGCTGCTGGTCCGGGCCCCGCGCTCGCGGCCCCGTCCGGCGCCGTGGGATGTGCCCGGGCAGCTGACGGCCGTGGTCACCCTGGTGGCGTTGTCGTTCGCGGTCATCGAGGGCGGCCCGGCGGGCTGGGCGGCGCTGGCGGTGGCCGTCGTCGCGGGCGCCTCGTTCCTGCGGATCGAGGCCCGCCGGCCGCACCCGGTGGTGCCGCTCGGGCTGTTCCGCGACCGGACCGTCGCCACGGCCGTCGCGGCCGGGTCCGCGGTCAGCGTGGCCTTCTACAGCGTGGTGTTCGTCTTCTCGCTGTTCTTCCAGCAGGTCCAGGGCCGCTCCGCGCTGTACGCGGGGCTGATGTTCCTTCCGATGACGGGACTGATCGCGGTGACCAACGTGGCCGCGGGCAAGCTCGCCGGCCGCTACGGCCCGCGGCTGCCGATGCTCGTGGGCCAGCCCCTCGCCGTCGCCGGGCTGCTGGTCCTGATGTACGTCGACACGGGCACGCCCTCCCCCGTGGTGGCCGCGCTGCTGGTCCCGCTCTCGCTGGGATGCGCGCTGACGGTGCCGCCGCTCACCGCCGCGATGATGGACGCCGTGCCCGCCGAGCGGGCGGGCCTGGCGGCCGGGGTGCTCAACGCGGCACGGCAGGTTTCGGGCGGACTCGGGGTCGCGGTGTCCGGGGCGCTGCTCGGGCAGGGGTTCGAAAGCGGCCTGCGGCTGAGTCTCGCCGTCGGCGCGGCGCTGCTGGCGGTGACGTCCGTGCTCAGCTTCCGTCTCCCGGTCGGCCCGGCCCGGCGGCCCTGAACCCGCTGCGGTCGTGCGGTCCTGCCGGGCCGCCGACGCCGGCACGGCCCGCTCGGCGCACGAAGCCCTCCTCACCGCCCGGCCGGGCGGGCGCGGCGCTCCGGCGGCCGCGCCCCGCGGGGGTGCTACCGCTCTAGGACCCCGTTGAAGCGCCGGGGCAGCCCGAGGGGGTTGTCGTCCTTCAGCTCGGGCGGCAGCAGCGCCTCCGGCGCGTTCTGGTAGACCACCGGCCGCAGCCACCGCTCCACGGCCGTGCCGCCCACGGAGGTCGAGGTGGAGGTGGTCGCCGGGTACGGGCCCCCGTGGTGCTGTGCCGGGGCCACGGCCACTCCCGTCGGCCACCCGTTCACCAGCACGCGCCCGGCCAGCGGGGTCAGCTCGGCGAGGAGCCCGGGTCCCCGGCCGTGGCCCGCGGCCTCCTGCGAGGACAGCTGGACCGTCGCCGTGAGGTTGCCCGGCAGCCGGGACAGCACCGCCTTCGCCTCGGCCTCGTCGGCGTAGCGGGCGACCACGGTGACCGGCCCGAAGCACTCCTCCAGCAGCAGGTCGTACGCCCCCCGCGCGGTCAGCCGGTCCGCCGGCACGGTGAGGAAGCCCGCGCGGACCGCGTGGTCGCCGGCCGCGCCGGGGGCGACCGGGGCCTCGACGCCGGGCAGCCGGGCGCGCTCGGCCACGCCGGCGACGAAGGCGTCGCGCATGCGGTGGTCGAGCAGCACCCCGGCCCCGGTGCCGGCGACGGCGTCGGCCAGGGACTTCACCAGCCGGTCGCCGGCCGCGCCGGACGGCACCAGCACCAGGCCGGGCTTGACGCAGAACTGGCCCACTCCAAGGGTCATCGACCCGGCGAGCCCGGCGCCGATCTCCTCGGCGCGCTCGGCCGCGGCGGCCCCGGTCACCAGCACCGGGTTCAGCGAGCCCAGTTCGCCGTGGAACGGGATCGGGACGGGCCGCGCGGCGGCGGCGTCGAAGAGGGCCCGTCCGCCGCGCACCGAACCGGTGAAGCCGGCCGCGGCGACCAGCGGGTGCCGGATCAGTTCGACGCCCGCCCGGAAGCCGTGCACAAGACCGACGACGCCCCCGGGGACGCCGTGCTCGGCGGCGGCCCGGCGCAGCACCTCGGCGACCAGCTCGGACAGGCCCGGGTGGTCGGGGTGGGCCTTGACGACGACGGGGCAGCCCGCGGCCAGCGCGCTCGCCGTGTCGCCGCCGGCGACGGAGAAGGCGAAGGGGAAGTTGGAGGCGGAGTAGACGGCGACCACGCCGAGCGGGACCTTGTGGCGGCGCAGGTCGGGGACGGGCGGGGTGGCCGTGTCGTCGGGGTGGTCGATGATGACGTCGAGGAAGGCGCCTTCGTCGACGATGTCGGCGAAGGCCCGCAACTGGTAGGTGGTGCGCGCGAGTTCGCCGGTCAGCCGGGTCGGGCCGAGCGCGGTCTCGGCGTCGGCGGTGCCGACCAGGCCGTCCCGGGCCGCGTCCAGGCCCGCGGCGGCCGAGCGCAGGAGGGCGGCGCGGACCGCCCGGTCGGCGAGGGCGCCGCGCACGGCGTGGGCCGCCCGGACGGCCGCGTCCACCTCCTGGGCCGTGGCCTCCACCGCGACCTGTTCGCGCTGCTTCCCGGTGCGCGGGTCGACACTCCAGACTGGTGCTGCTGCCACCGCGGGGTCCCTCCGCTCAAGGCCGTCGCCACTGGGCCGGCCCACAGCCGCGTTCGATATACTGAACATCGTCTCTGATGGTGAATTCCCGGAGACTATTTCCCGGCGAACGAAGGGGTCAAGGGCGATGCCGGCTGGCGAGACAGGCGGGGCGCAGGTCAAGTCCGCGGTACGGACCGTCGAGCTGCTCGAGTTCTTCGCCGGCCGGCCCGGCATGCACTCCCTCGCCGCCGTCCAGGAGGCGGTGGGCTACCCCAAGTCCAGCCTGTACATGCTGCTGCGCACGCTCGTGGAGCTGGGCTGGGTGGAGACGGACGCGACGGGCACGCGGTACGGCATCGGGGTGCGGGCGCTGCTCGTGGGCACGTCGTACATCGACGGCGACGAGGTGGTGGCCGCCGCCCGTCCCACCCTGGACCGGCTCTCCGACGACACCACGGAGACCATCCACCTGGCCCGGCTCGACGGCACCAACGTCGTCTACCTCGCCACCCGCCAGTCCCAGCACCACCTGCGCCCCTTCACCCGCGTCGGCCGCCGGCTGCCCGCCCACTCCACCGCCCTCGGCAAGGCCGTCCTCGCCACCTACACCGACGAGCAGGTGCGCAAGCTGCTGCCGGAGACCCTGCCCGCGCTCACCGAGAACACCCTCACCGACCGGGAGCGGCTCATCGAGGAGCTGCACCGGATCCGGGAGCAGGGCTTCGCCGTCGACCGCGAGGAGAACACGCTGGGCCTGCGCTGCTTCGGCGTGGCGATCCCGTACCGCACGCCGGCGCGGGACGCCGTCAGCTGTTCGGTGCCGGTGGCCCGGCTGACCCCGGCCCACGAACAGATGATCAAGGACGCCCTGTTCGACGCGCGGGACCGGCTGACGCTGGCGACCCGCAGACTCTGAGCACGGCGAGCCGTGCGAGCCGGTTTTCTGAACAGTCCATGAGAAAAGCGGACACAGGGGAACGATCACGCCCCTCCCGCTCGTCCTCGGGGCGGGATGAACGAAACGATCAGGCGGGCGTCCGTCTTCGCGCTGCTGCTCGTGCTCGCCCTGCTGGTCAGGGCGACCTGGGTGCAGTTCTACGACGGCACGGCCCTCGCGGACGACAAGGACAACCGGCGGAACGCGATCGAGACGTACTCGCGACCCCTCGGGAACATCGTCGTGGCCGGGAGCGCGATCACCGGCTCGGCGCGGACGAAGGGAGGCGATCTCGCCTACCGACGCACCTACACGGACGGCGAGTTGTACGCCGCCGTCACGGGCTACGCCTCGCAGGCGTACGCACCCACGCAGCTGGAGGGCATCTACAAGGACCTGCTCAACGGCACGGACGACCGGCTGAAGACCGTGATGGACACCGTCACCGGGCGGCGCGCCGACCCCGGCGACGTGCTGACGACGATCGACCCCGCCGTGCAGAAGGCGGGCTACCGCGCGCTGGGCGGCAAGAAGGGCGGCGCCGTCGCGATCGACCCGAGGACCGGCCGGATCCTCGCGGTGGTCTCCACGCCGTCGTACGACCCGTCCGCCCTCACCGACGCCAACACGGCCGGCGCGGCCTGGAAGAGGCTGAACGCGGACGCGGACAAGCCGCTCACCAACCGGGCGCTGCGCCAGCCGCTGCCGCCGGGCTCGACGTTCAAGCTGGTGGTGGCGGCGGCCGCGCTGGAGGACGGGCTGTACGAGAACGTGGACGAGCCCACCGACAGCCCCGACCCCTACACCCTGCCGGGCACGGTGCGCGTGCTGGAGAACGAGAACCGTTCGGCGCCGTGCCGGAACGCCTCGATCCGCGTCGCCCTGCAGTACTCCTGCAACAACGTCTTCGCCCACATGGCCGTCCAGCTCGGACAGGACAAGGTGCGGGCCATGGCCGAGCGGTTCGGCTTCGACGACGACGAGCAGGACGTGCCGGTCCGGGCCTACGCCAGCGTGTACCCGTCCGGCATGGACAAGGCGTCGACCGCCCTGACGGGCATCGGCCAGTTCGACGTCACCGCCACCCCGCTCCAGATGGCGATGGTGTCGGCGACCATAGCCAACGACGGCAAGTCGGTGGCGCCGCACATGGTGTCGCGCATCACGGACAGCGGCGGTGACGTGGTGACCGACTATGACGAGAGGGCCCGCGCCACGAAGGTCGTCAGCTCCTCCACCGCCGCGCAGCTGCGGTCGGCGATGGAGACCGTGGTGAGGGACGGCACCGGGACCAACGCGCTGATCGACGGGGTGACCGTCGGCGGCAAGACCGGTACCGCGCAGCACGGCGAGAACAACAGCAAGACGCCGTACGCCTGGTTCACCTCGTACGGCAGGTCCGGCAGCGGCAAGGAGGTCGCCGTGGCGGTGATGGTCGAGCAGTCGGACGCGGCGCGCTCGGAGGTCAGCGGCAACGGGCTGGCCGCGCCGGTGGCCAGGGCGATGATGGAGGCGGCGCTCAAGAGCTGACGCGGACCGCGGGCACGGCGGACGGCCACCGCGCCGCCGCGGCCGGCGACCGCGCCGGCCCGCGCCGTGCCCGGCGCGGGCCGGACGGCTCAGGAGACGAAGTACGTCGGGTTCGGCAGCTTGTACGTGCGGCCCGTCCAGCCGCCGTCCAGGTCCGAGTACTGGTCGCCGAAGTCGGCGATGATCTCGTAGCCGAGGTCGCGCTCGATGTGCCTGCGCGTGCCCGCCTTGTACTGTACGGTCGTGCAGTTCCAGACGCCCGGGGAGGCGCAGTCCTTCAGGTAGGCCGGCGGGGCCGCCTTGTCCTTGAGGAACATGTGGCCGGCGTCGAGGTTCACATCGGCGCCGACCTTCTTCAGGTTCTCGGTCGCGGCGGTGCGCTGGGCCTCGCTCAGACCGGAGTTGTAGAACACCTCCACACCCTTGGACGCGGCGTAGCGCACCAGCTGGGGGCTGCCGAAGACGGCCGGGCGGTCGGCGCGGTTCACGTAGTCGGCCCAGGTGGCGGCGTCGTACGTGTAGTTGTGGCGCTTCTCGTAGTCGAGGCTCAGCAGCAGCGTGTCGTCGATGTCGAAGACGACGGCCGGCTTCTGGCCGCGGTGGTGCGCCCTGCGGGCGGCCCTGTCGATGTAGCGCCGGGCGTCGGCGTCGATGCGCGCCAGGTCCTCGGCGTACGGGCTGTCGGGGGACGCCTGGTAGACGCCGTCGGCGTCGGCGGTGGTGCCGTAGTAGGCGTCGATGTCCTTCGCCAGGAGCCCGATGTTGTAGGGCTCATGGGTGGAGTTCGCCGTGGACGGGCCGGCGGTGGCAGCGCCCGCGCCGTACAGCGCCGCACCGGCGACGGCGCAGGCGGCACCGGCGGCGACCGCCTTGAGGGACTTCCGCATGGGTTCTCCGGATCTGCTGGGTGGAAGGGACGTTGCAGGTCACGCACTGTCTACGCGCATCACAAGCAGCGCGGGGCCCCTGTTATCCGATCGATACGCGCGCCCGGCGGGCGCCTGAGGCGCCGTCAGAGTCGCGCCGTCGGCGTCCCTTGCCACCCCAAACCCCGTCGTTTAAAATGCGATTGCGCTATGCAAATAAATCTCGATCGGCAAATCGAGGTCATACAGAGCTTCGCTCAGCGCATTTTCTGAGCACTTGGGGGATTAATTGGGGGGTTTTCGCGTCGCCGACCCCGATCGGGCCGTGTGCATCACCGGAACGGGCTGGACGACGGCCCTCGGTGACGGCCGGGACGAGGTCTGGCAGCACCTGACGAGCGGCCGCAGCGGTGTCCGGCCCCTTCCGGGCGACGGCCCGCTGCCCGCGCCGGCCGCCGCCCTCCTGACGGACGGCGGCCCCACCGGGCCCCCGTCCGAGCGCCAGGTCCGGCTGGCCCTGACCACCGCCTCCGCCGCCCTGCGCGACGCGGGCTGCCCGGCCGCGGACGCCGGCACGCTCGTCCTCGGCAGCAGTCTCGGCCCGCACCTGGACGACGCCGCCGCGATGTCGCCGCACACGCTGACGGCCGCCGTGGCACAGCGGCTGGGCGTGCCCCGGTCCGTCTCGGTGAGCACCGCCTGCTCCTCCGGCGCCGACGCGGTGCTGGCCGGCGCGGCCCTGCTCGCCCGCGGGGAGGCCGAGCGCTGCCTGTGCGGCGGGATCGACCTGCTGACCGCGGGCAAGCTCCTCGGCCACCAGGCGCTCGGCACCCTCTCCGCCTCCGGCGCCGTCCGACCCTTCGACACCGGCCGGGACGGCACCGTCTTCGGCGAGGGCGCCGGCTTCCTGCTGCTGGAGACCCGGCCCGCCGCCGCGGCACGCGGCGCCCGCGTCCTGGGCGAACTGGCCGGCTGGGGCGCCTCCAACGACGGCACCGGTCCGACCGCGCCCGACGACACCGGCGCCGGGGCGGTCCTCGCCGTCCGGCGCGCCCTGGCCCGGGCCGGCGCCGGCCCCGGCGACATCGCGGTGATCAACGCCCACGGCACCGGCACCCGCGCCAACGACGCGGCGGAGGCGGCCTGTTACGGCGCCGTCTTCGGCGGAGCGCCGGACGCGGTCGTCTTCGCCACCAAGCCCGCCCTCGGCCACACCCTCGGCGCCACCGGCGCCCTGGAGGCCATCGCGCTGCTGCTCGCGCTGCGGCACGGCACCGTGCCGCCGGTCCTGCACACCGGTGCCGTCATGCCGGAGCTGACGTTGCCCCTGGCCACCGGCCGCCCCCGCAAGATCACCGGCTCCCTGGGCCTCAGCCTCACCCTGGGCTTCGGCGGCTTCAACACCTGCCTCGTGCTGGCGGCGCCCGAAGGGGGGACCGCGTGAACCCCGCCGAGTGGTGCCCCGACGGGGCCCTGGTCGCCGCCGCGGCCACCGTCGAGACCGACGATCCCGGCACGGCCCGGCGCCGCGTCGCCGGCACGTACGCCGACCCGGTCGCCTGGCTGATGGCCGAGGCGGTGGCGCGCGCGCTGGAGGAGTGCGCCGGGGCAGCACCGCAGCGGGGCGGGGAGGTCGGGGTGATCGGGGTGAGCGAGCACGCCACGCGGCACACCCTGCGCGCACTGGCCGACGCGGTTCCGCGCGGCCGGCTCTCCCCCATGCGGTTCGCCGGCGCCGGGCCGGGTTCCCTGGTCGGCGTGGTGTGTTCGGCGTTCGGCTTCCACGGGCCGGTGTCCATGCTGCCCATGCCCCTGGCGCCGGCCGTGCCGGCGGCCAGGGCCCTGTGCGGCGACTGGCTGCTCGGCGATCCGCCGGACGCCGCACACGTCCTGGTCGTCGCCCACGCCACGACCGACGAAGGCAAGCACCGGGCGCACTGCCTGGTCGTCAGTGGGCCGACGCCCACGCGGAGGCCCCACCGAACATGACCCCGCAGAACCCGACGGCGCAGAACCCGACCGCGCTGAACCCGACCGCGCTGAACCCGACCGCGCAGGACTCGACCGCGCAGCTTCTCGACCCCGTAGTGGTCGGCGACTTCCTCGGCCGCGTCCAGGAGGTGTCGCCGACACCGGACCCGCCGCGGCTGCACGCTCTGGTGGACCGGTTCGCGGCACTGCCCGCCCCGCCCGGCGCGGTCGTCGTCATCGCCCTGCCGAACGGCGTCCGCGCCCTGCGCTTCTTCTTCGCCGTCTCCCTCGCCGGGCACACCCCCGTGCTGCTCTCCCCCTCGACGCCGGTCACCCGGGTCCGGGAGGTGGCCCGTGAGCTGGGCGCCTGCGCGCTGGTGCGGGCGGCCGTCCGGACCGAGGGCGTGACCGGCGTCACCCGCACCGGCGGCGCCGAGGTCGGGATCTTCACCGACTGGCCGTACCGGCACCACGGGCCGGGGCACGTGATCCTGATGAGCTCCGGCACCTCGGGCATGGCCACGGGCTGTCTGCACCGGGTGGACGCCCTGCTGCGCAACGCCCGCCGCCACAGCCGGTCCGTCGGCCAGCGGCCGGCCGACACCGTGCTGGTGAGCCTGCCCGTGTACTACTCGTTCGCGCTGGTGGCGCAGGTCCTCGGGGGTCTGGTCAGCGGCTCGCGCCTGGTCATGGCGGGCCCGCCGTTCTCGGTGGCCGGCTATCTGGAGACGGTCGCCGGCCGGGGGGTCACCCTGTCCTCCCTCACCCCGAGTCTGGTGAAGTCGGTCGTCACCGCCGGCGGCGAGCTGCCCGCGCCGCTGCGCACGCTCACCGTCGGCGGCCAGGCCCTCGACCCGTCGTACGTCTCCCGGCTGCTGAAGCTCAATCCGGAGCTGGGCCTGTACGTGACCTACGGGCTGACCGAGGCCGGGCCGCGGGTGTCCACGCTCGCCGCGCACCGCGAACCACCGCACCGGCACGGCTCGGTGGGCCGGCCGCTGGACGGCGTGGAGGTCCTCACCCGGGCCGCCCACACCGGGGAGCGGGAGCTGCTGGTGCGCTCCGACACGGTGTACGTGCGCCGGGTCGGCGAGCCGGCGCCGTCCAAGCGGGGCGACCTGCTCGAGCCGGGCCTGCTGGCCACCGGCGACATGGGGCACGTGGACGACGACGGGTACGTGTACGTCCACGGCCGCTCCTCGGACTTCGCGACGGTGCGCGGCGAGAAGGTGTCCACGGCGACCGTCCGCCGGGCCGCCGAGGCGCTGCCCGGCGTGGTCCGGGCGGCGACCAGGATCGCCGGCGCCGACGACGACTCGGCCGTGGTGGAGCTCGACGTCTACGTCGACGGCGCCGTGCCCCCCTCGGAGGCGGAGATGCGGCGGCACCTGCGGTCCCTGCTGACCCGCAACGAACTGCCGCTGACGGTCCGCATCCAGCCCCTGCGCACCGGCGAGCACCACAAGTGACGGCGCCGGACCCGCTCACCCTGTACTGCGTGCCGCACGCCGGCGGCTCCGCCCGCAGCTTCGTGCGCTGGCGGCGCGAGCTGCCGCCCCCGCTGCGGGCGCTGCCGCTGGAGATCGCGGGCAAGGGGCTGCGCTCGCGCGAGCCCCGGCAGGCGACCCTGCGGGAGGCCGCCGCCGATCTGGCCGCGCGCATCGACCCGCCCGGCCGCTACGCGCTGCTCGGCCACAGCATGGGCGGCCTGCTGGCGTACGAGACCGCCCGCGCCCTGCACGCGCTCGGCCGTCCCGCGCCGGAGTTCGTGCTCGTCGCCGCGGCCCGGCCGCCGCACCTGCTCGGCGACTCCCCCTACGGCCCGCTGCTCGCCGGGGGCGACGACGACGCCCTGCTCGACGCGCTCGCCGGCCACGGGCGGATCCCGCCCGAGGTCCGCAGGTCCCCGATGCGCCACCAGTTCGTGCCGGTCATCCGCGGCGACCTCGCCCTGCTCGCCGGCCACCGCCCCGACCCCGTGCCCGAACCCCTCCCGAGCGACCTCGTCTGCTGGTACGGCACCGGCGACCGGGACACCCCGCCCGCGGTGATGGCGGGCTGGCGGCCCTACACGCGGGGCGAGCACCGCGTCGAGGCCTTCGAGGGCGGCCACTTCTTCCCGCACGAGCGGTTCGAGGAGGTCGCGGCCCGTCTCGCGGACCTCGCACAGCAGCGAGCGGGCCGCTGACCCGGAGGTCCGCGGCCCGCTCGCACGGCGGCCGGCTCAGTGCTGCACGGGACAGCCGTTCGAGCCGCCGCGCACCGGAGCGTCGGTGTCGTGCCGGGTGCCGAGCAGCCAGTACGCCTCTTCCGCCGCCCGCCACAGCTCCGGGAACAGCGTCAGCTGGGAGCGGGCCTCCAGCGTGGCCAGGGACCGGCCGCCCAGGCTCTGCGGCAGCTCGGCCGCCTCGTCCTCGGCCGTCTCCTTGCGCAGGCCGGGCTGCCCGCCCAGCTGCGACCAGACCATGATCAGGTGGTGCTGCTTCCAGCCGAGGACGCTGCCGTCCAGCCGCAGCATCGCCTCGCGGACCAGGGCCAGGGACTGGGCCTGCGGGGAGGCCGGGCCGGTGTAGCCGTCGTCCTGCCGGGCGATCACGTCCTGCAGGGAGAGCCCGGCGCGCTCCACCGCCTGCTCGTACGCCTTCCACACCGGGCGGGCCAGCCGCCGCAGGTTGCGGTAGCCGGGCGAGTCCAGGCCGGTGGCGTCCTCGGGCAGGGCGTTGCGCATCATCAGCAGGGCGTGCTGCGGCAGGTGCTCGGTGAGCAGCCGCACCGCCTGCACGGTGATCTCGCTGAGCGCGGTGGCCCGGTCGAACAGCCGTACCGCCTGCGGGTGGCGGTCGTGGTCCAGGTGGGTGAGGGCCCGGCGCAGCTCGTAGTGCATCTGCACCCAGGCGTACTCGGTGATCAGGTGGGCGACCTGGAAGAACCGCTGGTCGGGGTGTTCGGTCTCGCTCTCGGGGACCAGGGCGCCGAGGGCCTCGGTGAGGTTCAGGACGCTCTCGTAGTTGCTGCCCCGGTTGAAGTCGTACGACAGCAGGGCGTTGGTCTCGTCCGGGTTCAGCGAGCGCTTCACCGTGTCTCCCCCTTGGTGAACTCGATCAGCCAGTGGCCGGGCAGCTCGAACCTCCTGGCGTCCGTGAGGGTGAGCCCCACCGCGCCGCCGAGGGCGCGCAGGTCCTCCTGGCTGCGCTCCCGGCCGCCGAGGAGCACCAGCATCAGCAGGTCGGCGTAGCTCGCCATCACCGGATCCTTGCCGCTGTCCAGCAGCCGCTCCACGACCACGACCCGTCCGCCCGGTGCGAGGGCCTCGGCGCAGCGGCCGAGGATGCGGCCGGCGTCGCGGTCGCTCCAGTTGTGCAGGGTGTTGGCGATCAGGTAGACGTCGCCGCCGGCCGGCATCGGCTCGAAGAAGCTGCCCGCTACCAGCTCGCAGCGGTCGGCCACCGGGGTGGTCGTCCCCCTGGCTTCCTCGATGACGCTCTCGAGCTCCAGCAGGGTGCCCCGCAGCGACGGGTGTTCGGTGAGCAGCTTCAGCAGCAGGGAGCCGTTGCCGCCGCCGACGTCGACGACGTGCCCGACGGACGCCCAGTCGTAGATGCGGGCCAGTTCGGGGACGAGCCGGCCGGCGATGCGGGCGATGCCCGCGTTGAAGGACTTCTCGATGTCGGGGTGGGCCGCGAGGTCCGCCCAGAAGGGCCGTCCGTGCGCCTGCTCGTACACCGGCTCACCGGTGCGCACGGCGTCCATGAGGCGGGCGATCGCCGGTTCGAAACGTGCCTCCATCGCCCGGCTGGGGTCCTCGTAGTCCAGCCAGCGGCGCAGGTTGCTCGGGTGGTCGCCGAGCAGCACCCGGCCCACGTCCGTCAGCTCGTAGGTCTTGCCCCCGCCCTGAGGGGCCTCGGTTTCCGTGAAGAGGCCGAGGAGGCTGACGTAGTGCAGGACGCGGCCCAGGGACTGCTCGTCGGTGCCGGTCTCGGCGGCCAGGGCCGCCGCGGTCCGGTGCCCCTGCTCGACCAGGTCGGGCAGGCGGAGGGTCGCGGTCACGCGCACGGCGGTGGGGGTGAACCCGGAGCCCAGCGCGAGGATCGTGTTCAACGGGTCGTGACGGAACACGCAATTGCTCCTTGTCGTTCTGTTCAGCTTTTTCGCCGGGCGTGCCGGAGGAGATCACCGGGCGGTTCAGTGCGTTTTCTCGAGGGCGTCGAGGGCGTCGAGGAATCGGATCAGATCCTCTTGGCTGCCGAGCGACGTGCGCAGGTATCCGGGGAATCCGAACAGCCCCGCATTGCGAACGAGAATGCCGAAATCGGCGGCGAGCCGGTCCTGTGCCGACGCGCAGTCCCGGGCCGCGACGGCGACGAAGTTGGTCGTGGAGGGCAGGTGGGCGCGTCCGCGGCGGTCCAGTTCGGCGGTGAACCAGCGGCGCCGTTCGGCGGTGGCCCGGCGCACCCCGTCGAGGAAGTCCCGGTCGCCGAGGGCGGCGGCCGCCGCCGCCTGCGCGAGCCGGTTGACGCTGAACGGCAGGGCGCGCAGCGTCTGGCGCAGCGGGGCGATCAGCGCGGGCGGGCCCACGGCGTAGCCGATGCGCAGCCCGGCCAGGCCGTAGGCCTTGGAGAAGGTGCGCAGCGCCAGGACGGGCGCCCCCGTGTCCAGCAGGTCGCGGGTCTGCGGGGTGGCCGGCGCGGCGAACTCCATGTAGGCCTCGTCGAACACCAGCGGGACCCCGCCGCGCCGGGAGGCGTCGGCCAGTGCGGCCAGTTCCTCGCGGGTGTGGGCGGCGCCGCTGGGGTTGTGCGGGTTGCACAGGTAGCCGATCCCGTGCTCGGGCAGCCGTGCGGCGAACGCGTCCACGTCGACGTCCGTGCCGGTGAGCGGCACGGCGGTGCAGCCGCGCCGGGTCAGCTCCAGGCAGGTGCGGTACCCCGGGAAGGTGCCGTCGGTGACGAGGCCGGGGCGGTCGCGGTCGCCGAGGGCGAGGGCGGTGGCCAGGACGAGTTCGTCACTGCCGTTGGCGACCGCGATGTGGTCCGGGCCGACGTCCCAGTGCTCGGCGAGCGCGTGGACCAGGGCGTGGCGCTCGGGGTCGGGGTAGACGTTGACCCGCTCCAGTTCGCGCTCCGCCGCCTCCAGGGCCGCCTTGCTGGCGCCGTGGGGGCTCTCGCTGAGGTGGAGGCGGATCAGGTCGTCGGCCCCGGGGATGCTCGCGTTGAACGTCCCCGCGGGAGCGGCGGGCGCCGCGTCCCCGGCGGCGGGAGGCCGGGTCACAGACGGTCCCCCAGCAGGACGCCGAAGCAGTAGCTGCCGACCTCGGCCTCCAGGGTCAGGAAGCAGTGCTCGCCGCCTGCCGGGATGCGCATCACCGCCGGGGAGACCAGTTCGTATGTCTCGCCGTCGAGCCGGACCTCGATGCGGGCGCCGCCCTTGTTCGGGGACACCAGCAGGTACAGCTCGTCCACCGGGTGGGTGTGCGGCGCCGCGACGGGCTTGCCGACCAGGGCGCTGAGTTCGCCGCCGGCGAGCTGCACGGGCAGGCCGCCGAACATGTCGGCGGTCAGGTAGAACGGGGCGGGCTGGTGGTGGCCGGCCACGGCCAGGGGGATGGGCAGGTCCTCGACGATCTCGGCCTCGCCCGGACGTCGCTCGCTCATCACTGCGCCTCCAGGACGAAGAGGTAGGTGTGGGGCGCGCCGAAGGGGATGGTCCGGCGCAGGTGCAGGCCGCCTTCGCGGAAGAGGTCCTCGTACTCCTCGCGCGTGTAGATCGGCACGCCCATGAGGGCGTGCGCCAGCTCGAAGCCGCTGGAGAAGACCGGCAGGGCGCCGTCCCCGGAGCGCGGGCGGACGGTGGTGTCGCCGAGCAGGAAGGTGTGCGCGTTGGGGAACGCCTTGCGCAGCGCCGGGATGACGTCCATGCGGGTGCTCGGGTCCACCAGCAGGTCGTGCAGGAACATGAAGCTCATCGCGATGTCGACCCGGTCGGCGCCCTCGATGCGGCGGCCGCGGAAGAGGACGTCGAGGACGTCGGCGCAGATGGGCTGGACGCGGTCGGTCAGGCCGTGGCGTTCGACGGTGCCGGCGGCCAGCTCGGTGGCGGAGGCGCTGATGTCCAGCCCCAGCCCGCGGGCGCCGGGGCGCGACTTGACGAGGCGGCTCACCCGCTCGCTGATGCCGCTGCCGAGGTCGGCGATGACGGAGAAGTCGAGTTCGGCGACCTGCTCGTCGAGGATGTGCCGCATCAGCGCCAGATCGGCCTGGGCGGAGCCGAGCGCCACCATGGCCTCGTCGCGCAGGACGTCCTGGCCGAAGACGCGGTCCCCGCGTGCGAGGGACGCGGCGCTCGCGAACACGTCGTGGTATCCGCCGACCCCCCAGGTGAAGAACCCTATTTTCTCCCTGAGGTCGCTCCACGCCGGTGTGGGCGTCACCCGGTCGCCGGTCACGACGAGATACCCGAACGCCTCCGCGGCGGACAGCAGCCGACGGAAAACGGTTTCTCGCAGGTGGTGCGTCCGGCAGTACTCCGGGACGTCGAGTCGGCCGGCGTCGTCGAACCAGGTGAAGACACCCAGTTGCGCGAGGGCGAAGACGACGTTCGTGGAAATGAATCCGTTGAACGCGGTGTCGGCGTCGAGCGGGGTTTTCGCGTCTCCGCGCCAGTCCGCGGGGAGGACGACGCTTTCCCCTGCCTCTTGGATGCCGTCGCGGGAAACGGGAGCAGTCACAAGAAAGCCTTCCTACTTCAGTCGATGCCGACGACATCGCGGTCCGTGCCGACGACTTTCCGGTCTTCTCGCGGACCGGTCACGCGAGGGGGGATGTGGCGGCGACACGTTCCACCGCGGCCGCGAGTTCACGCACGGTGGGGTGATCGAAGAACAGCCGGTTGGGCAGGCGCACGCCGAGATCGCGGCGGAGCCGGAGGAGCACCTGCGCGGCTTTCAGGGAATGGCCACCCGCTTCCAGGAAAGGGGTGTCGTCATCGAAGTCGTCATGACCGAGGACCTCGATCCATGCGGCTCTGACCTGCTGTGTCATCGTCCCGGCCGGCAGGGGGACGGACGCTGCGGAATGCGTTGCGGAATGCGCTGCGGAACGCGCTTCTGGGCGTGTCTTCACACCGTCGTCGGTCAAAAGGGATTCCCCCGTGTCATTACGGCTGACGGTTTGTGGCCTCGGTACGGCGCAGCCGCGGAACGGCAGCGCACACGGGCACGACTGCTTGGACTTTCTGTTGGTGATCCCCCGTGGAAAGGACGCACAACCGGTGGATCAGAACGGTTCGGTCCCTGAATCAATTGCTCACCGTGACGGCCAGATTGCCGTCGTCGGAGCGTAGGCAGCAGGCATCGAGCCAGTCAAGGGTCGGTTGTCGGCCACACCCTCCCGCCGGCCTGGACCAACACATCCACGCATCATGTCAACCGCCTGCGCAAGGCATGTGCACCGGCCAGTCCCTTGGCTGAAAAGCACGTTGACGGCCGAAAGTTGACGCCCATACAGTCGGTGCGTCGATTGTGAACGCGGTATTTCAGGACTGCGCCGGATGAGAGTGTGATCCGGCGCGACAGGGGGAATCATGTACGCCGCTACGGGGGACCACGCACAGGCCGGTCGCCCCGGCCGGCGCAACAGCGGAGTCACTTCCGAACTCCGCTGAACAATCACGATACGTTCGGCCGGCTGACCCGCCGCCGTTTTCCTTTCGGGGCCGTGATCGGCCTCCGTTCCGGTTCCACTTTTCCTTCATCCGGCGTCCCCTTCGGCCGACCGCGCCACGCGGCCGGCCCGCGGCCGCCGGTGTTCTCACGAGACGCACCGAGGAACGTGTTGAGGCATGCGATTCTGGGCGCCGGAGGAGTCGGGCTCGCCCTGGGGGCGGCCCTGTCCCGCGGCGGCCACGACGTCACCCTGGTGATGCGGGAGTCCGCTCTGGCCCGCTACCGCGGCGTGATCGACGTCCGCAGCGCGCTGCGCGGCGACCACTGCGCGCCGGCCCGTGCGGTCGGCCGGCTCGAGGAGCCCGTCGACGTCCTCTGGGTGACCGTGAAGGCGCCCGCGCTGGAGGCCGCCCTGGCGCGGACCGACCCGGCGCAGCCGCCGGGCGCGGTGGTGCCGCTGCTCAACGGGCTGGACCATCCCCGCGTGCTGCGGGAACGGTTCGGGCCCCGCCAGATCGTCGGCGCCGTCCGCATCGAGGCGGAGCGGACGGGACCGGGCCGGGTGACGTGGAACTCGCTGTTCGCCGAGGTCGCGCTGGCGGCCGACGCCGGTCCGCCCGCCGCCCCCGGCTCCGGCTCCGGCTCCGGCTCCGGCGCACCGGACGCCGCCGCGTTCGCCGGCGTCACCGCGGCCCTCGCGGACGCGGGGATCGGCTGCACGGCCGAACCGGATGCGGCGAGCGTCCTGTGGCGCAAGCTGGTCCTGCTGCTGCCGCTGGCCCTGGCCACCACCGCGGCCGACGGCCCCCTCGGCGTCGTCCGCCGCCGGCCCGAGCTGCTCACGCTGCTGCACCGGGCCGCGCACGAGGCGGCGGCCGTCGCGGCGGCCGAGGACGTCGCCGTGGACGAGCCGGCCCTGCTGCACACCCTCGGCACGCTGCCCGGACGGACGGACACCTCACTGCACCGGGACGTGGCCGCCGGAGTCCGGCCGACCGAACTCGCCGCGCTCACCGCGCCGGTGCTGCGCCGCGCCCACGACCGGGACGTGCCCGTGCCGGCGATCACCGAGCTGGCGCGCCGCGCGGCGGAGCGGGAACGGCCGGCCGGGGCTCCTGCACCGCACTGATCCACCTACAGCAAGGAGAGACGTGATGACTGTCGGTTCGGGCGAGAAGCAGGCCGAGACCCTGGAAGCGACGCTGAAGGAGATCCTCGTGGAGGACCTCTTCCTCGACGTGCCCGTGGACGGCATCGGGGACGACGACGGTCTGCAGGACGTCCTGGGCCTGGACTCCCTCGGTTTCGTGGAGCTGCGCGCCCAGTGCGAGCAGCGCTTCGGTGTGAGGATCACGGACGCCGCGTTCACGCCGGTCCACTTCCGCTCCGTGCGCACGGTGGCCGACCTGGTGCGCACCCTGCGCGCGGACACCGCCGGCGAGCACGTGGCGGTCCCCAAGTGAGGGAACCCGCCACGTCCGAGCAGCTCGACGTGTGGCTCGCCTGCCAGCGCGAGCCGGAGTCCGACCGCTACAACGTCACGGTCGACCTGGAGTTCACCCCCGGCGTCGACGTGCCGGCGCTGCGGGCCGCCCTCGGCGACGTGCTGCACGCCCACCCGGCGCTGCGCAGCGCGTTCTCCACCGAGGACGGCGAGCTGTGGCGCACGGTCGGCCGGGCCGCTCCGCCGGCGTTCGTCGGGATACGGCTGCCCGGCCGCTACGACCGTGCCGAGGCCCTCGCCCGGGCGGTCGTCGCCGGCCGCGCCCCGTTCGACCTCGCCACCGCGCCGCTGCTGCGGGCGACCCTGCTGACCGGGGACGGCGGCGCCCTGCTCGCCCTGACGATGCACCACATCGTCTCGGACGGCTGGTCCAGCCGGATCCTCGCCGAGGACCTGGTGGCGGCGTACCGTTCGCGGGCGGCCGGCGGGCCGGGCCTCGCCCCGCGCCCCGCGCCGGACGCGGACGCGGGTGCGGACGCCGTCGCCGCCCCCGACGACCGGGCCGACGCGGAGGCGGAGGCGGAGGAGTACTGGGCCTCCGTCCTGCGCGACGCCCCCGCCTCCCTCGCGCCCCCGCACGACCTGGTGCCCGAGGACGGTTTCCCCGGCCCCTCCGGCCGGGTGGAGGTGCTGCTGCCCGAGGAGGTGACCAGGGGCGTCCAGGCGCTGGCCGCGGCCGGGCGCGGCTCCCCCGCCGTGGTGGTGCTGGCGGCCTGGTCGGTGCTGCTGCACGCGTGGGCCGGGGAGCCGGAGGGCACCCTCGGCATGGTCTTCGCCGGCCGCCGGGACGCCGACGCCGAGCGCGTCGACCTGTTCAGCCGGGTGCTGCCGATGCGCGACCGGCTGGACGCCGAGGACCGCTTCCGGGACGTGGCGGCCCGGCTGCGCGAGCAGATGCTCGACGCGATGGAACACGCCCACCTGCCGATGCGGCGGCTGCGGGAGATCCGCAGCGAGCAGGCGGACGGCCGGGGCGTGGAGCGCACGGCCTTCATGTACACGCCCGCCTACGAGGACGAGTGGCGGGCCGGCGGGGTGACCGTACGCCGCTTCGACCACCCGGACGAGACCACGAAGTACGCCTTCTCGGTCAACGTGCTGGAGAGCGCGGCCGGCACCCGCCTGTGCGTCTACTACGACACCGCCCGCTACCGCCCCGCCACCGCCCGGCTGTTCGCCGAGGAGCTGGGCGAGCTGCTGGCCCGCGCGGTGGCGGCCCCCGACAGCACCTGCGGCGACCTGCTCGCCGCGTGCGACCCCGGCCTGTCCGGGGTGGCCGCGCACGGCGCACCCGTCGCGGCGCCGGCGCCCGGCATCCCCGAACTGGTGCTGCGGCAGGCGGCCGACCGGCCGGACGCCGTCGCCGTACGCCACGGCGACCGCGTCCTCACCTACGGCGAACTCGGCGCCCGCGCCGGGGAGCTGGCCGGCTGGCTGCACCAGCGGGGGGTGCGGCCCGGCGACACCGTGGCCCTGCTGCTCGCCCCCGGCGTCGACACCCCGCTGTTCTGGCTGGCGAGCGCCCTGGCCGGGGCCGCCTACCTGCCGCTCGACCCGGCCTACCCCGAGGCCCAGCTCCAGCTGATCGTGGACGACGCCCGCCCGGCCGTCCTCGTCGCCGACGCCGACTGCGGGCACGCGCTGGACGTGCCGGAGGGCACCGCCGTGCCCCTGGGCGAGGTGCCGGCGCAGGCGCGCGGCCTGTCCGCGCCGCAGGTGCCGTACGACGACGCGGCGACCCTGTGCGTGCTCTACACCTCCGGGACGACGGGCCGGCCCAAGGGCGTCGTGCTGCCGCACCGCGGGCTGTCCCGGCTGTTTCGGCGGCCCGACTTCATCCCGCTGGACGAGACGGACGTGGTGGCGCAGCTGTGCCCGCTCAACTTCGACGGCGCCAGCTACGAGATCTGGGGGGCGCTCACGCACGGCGCCGAACTGGTCGTCCTCGACAAGCACCTGGTGCTCAGCCCCCGTGAGATGCGGACGGTGGTCCGTGAGCGCGGGGTGACGACGCTGCTCGTGACGACGCCGCTGCTCAACCGGATCGTGGAGGACGCCCCGGACACGCTCCAGTCGCTGCGGCGCGTCTACTTCGGCGGCGAGCTGATCTCGGTGCCGCACATGCGCCGCGCGCTGCGCTGGAGCCGTCCCGGTGTGCTGCTGCACAGCTACGGCCCGACCGAGAACTCCTTCACCTCGACCTGGTTCGCGATCACCGAACTCGCCGCGGACGCCCGCACCGTCCCCATCGGCCGTCCGGTGCCCGGCACCGAGGTGCGGGTGGTGGAGGAGGGCGGTACCCGGCCGGTGCCGCGCGGGGTGCCCGGCGAACTCCTGCTGGGCGGGGTGGGGCTGGCCGACGGGTACCTGAACGCGCCGGAGCTGACCGCCGACCGCTTCGTCACCGTCGGCGGCACCCGGCTGTACCGGACCGGCGACCGGGTGCGGTGGACACCGGAGGGCCTGCTGGAGTTCATCGGCCGCAAGGACAACCAGGTCAAGATCCGCAGCCAGCGCGTCGAGCTCGGCGAGGTGGAAGCCGTGCTGGACGCCCATCCGGCCGTCGAGTCGGTCTTCGTCACCACCCGGGTCAACCGGCGCGGCGAGAAGGAGATCGTCGCCTACGCGGTCGCGGGGCCCGGCACGGACGCCGACGAGATCGGCCGGCACGCCAAGCTGCGGCTGCCCGCCTTCGCGGTGCCGAGCCACCTGGTGCTGGTCGACGCGCTGCCGCTCACCCCGACCGGCAAGATCGACCGTCGCCGGCTGCCGGACGTCGACCGGGGGACGGCGGACCGGGAGCCCTCCGGTGACGCGCCGGCGCACGCCGTCGCCCCGGCTGCCGCCCCGCGGTCCGGGCTGGACGGCGTGCGGGCCGCCTGGCGGGCGGTGCTGGAGCACGACGGCTTCGGGGACGACCGCAACTTCTTCGACGCGGGCGGCCATTCGCTGCTGCTGGTCAGGCTGCGCGAGCAGCTGCGGCTCACGACCGGCGCCGACGTCCCGGTCATCGACCTGCTGCGGCATGTCACGGTCCGGGAGCAGGCCCGGCTGATCGCCGCGGCCCACCGGCCGGCGGCCGCCGGGCCGGGCTCCCCGTCCGTACCCAGACGGCGCACGCCGCGGACGCCGTCGGCGCACCGGGCACCGGAGCGCGGGACGGCGGCGGAGCGCGGGACGGCGGCGGAGCGCGGGACGGCGGCGGAGCGCGGGACGGCGGCGGACGGGGCGGTCGCCCACGTCCTCGCCCTCTCCG
The DNA here is from genome assembly GCF_040613915.1 of Streptomyces sp. NPDC006193. Classification (NCBI taxonomy): domain Bacteria; kingdom Bacillati; phylum Actinomycetota; class Actinomycetes; order Kitasatosporales; family Streptomycetaceae; genus Streptomyces; species Streptomyces sp. NPDC006193. The sequence continues at coordinate 68,416 of NZ_JBEXTB010000012.1, read as the reverse complement.
CGGTCACCGCCGAGGCCCTCTGCGCGGCCCGGGAGCGGCTGGCCGGGTATCTGGAGGCGAGGCCCGAGGCGGACCTGCGGGATGTCGCGCACACCCTGGACCGGGGCCGGGAGCGGTTCGCGCACCGGTTCGCGGTGGTGGCGGCCGACCGGGAGCAGGCGGTGCGGGCCCTGCGCGACACCGGCGGCCACCCGGCCGCGCCGCCGGTCCCGGGACCGGCGCCCGCCGTGGTGTTCGCCTTCACGGACGCCGCCGCGGGCACCGCCGGCGCGAGTGCCGCCGACGCGCACATCCGCCAGGTGCGCCTCGCCGGACGGCTCGCCCGTCGGGGCGTGACCCCGGCGGCGGTGTTCGGCGCCGGACCGGGCCGGATCGCGGCCGCCGTGGTGAGCGGCGCCCTCGGGGCGGAGGAAGGCCGCCGCCTCGCGGCCGGCGGCTCCGGGGCCGTCCCCCTGCCCGGCCGCCCCACCGTGCTGTGGAGCACCGCGCTCGGGCCGGTCGCGCCCGACGGCCCCGCCCCGCAGCGCGAGCACCTCACCGCCGAGGCCGAGCCCGCCAAGCTGCTCCAGGCCGCCCGCGACCGGCTCGGCGAGGTGGCCGTCGTGGACCTGCCCGCGGCGGACCCGGACGACGCGGCCCTGCTGGGGATCCTCGCGGCGCTGTGGTGCCAGGGCGCCGAGGTGCGGCTGAGCCCCGAGGGCCCGGCCCGCCGGCTGCGGCTGCCCGGCCACCCCCTGTCCTGGGCGCACGGCGCCCGCTCCGAGTCGTGAACACCGAAGGAAGGTCCGCATGCCGCAGGTACGTGGCGAAGCAGCGATTCTCGTCGAACCCGGGCGCCTGGAGGTGGCGGAGGTCGCCTTCCGGGAGCTGAGCGAGGACGAGGTCCTGGTCCGCAACACCGTGGCCGCCATCTGCGGCAGCGATGTGCACCGGGTGCGCGCCGAGTCCCCCTTCTTCCGGGACATGCGCGACCACCCCTACCCGTGCCCGGCCGGGTACCCGGGGCACGAGGGCGTCGGCGAGGTGGTGGAGAGCCGGTCGGCGCGGTTCGCTCCGGGCGATCTGGTGCTGACCGTGCCGAACCACGCGTACATGGCGTCGTTCGCCCGCTACCAGACCATCGCCGACCGGTTCCTGCTGCCGCTGAAGGACACCGGCAGGCCGGCCGTGCACCTGATGGCGCAGCAGCTCGGCACGGTGGTCTTCGCGCTGAAGCGGTTCTGGCCGGAGCCGGTGCCGGAGGGCCGCACGGCCGCCGTCGTCGGGGTCGGCTCCGCGGGCCTGCTGTTCCTGCAGCTGCTCAAGCACCGCGGCTTCGAGAAGGTGGTGGCGGTCGACCTGGACGCCGGCCGGCTGGAGGTGGCCCGTTCGGTGGGGGCCGACGCGACCGCGCACGTGCCCGGGCAGAGCGCCGAGGAGGTCGTCATGGAGGTGACCGGCGGCGCGGGCGCCGACCTGGTCGTGGAGGCGGCCGGCACCGACGGGGCGCGCGAGCACGCGCTGCGCATGGTCGGGCAGCAGGGCCGGCTGGGCTTCTTCGGCATGCCCGAGGACTACGACATGCGGATCCCGTACGCCCATCTCTTCGTCCGCAACGCCCACCTGATCCACGCCGTGGGCGGCGCCCAGCTGGAGCCGGGGCTCGCCTCCTTCCGCACGGCGCTGGACCTGATCGGGGACGGTTCGATCCGCGTCGACGACCACATCACCCACACCTTCGACATCAAGAACATCGCCGACGCCTTCGACCTCGCGCACACCCGCGCGGACGGAGTCGTCAAGGTCGCGCTCACCTTCGACTGAGGCAGGGTCCGCATGTCAGAACTCTCCAAGCGCTCCGATCCGGTCGCGGTCGTCGGCGTGGGCGGCCGTTTCGCCGAGGCGCCCGACGTCGAGGCGTTCTGGGACAACCTCGTCGCGGGCCGCGACTGCTTCCGGCGGGAGCCGGTGCCGGTCGTGGAGGACCTGGGCGGCGGCCGGCTGCGGGTCCACTCCTGGGGCGTGGCGCCGCACCGGGACGCCTACGACAGCGCGCTCGTCGGCGTCGAGGGCCTGGACCCGCAGCACGGCATGCTCCAGGAGTCGCTGTGGCAGGCGGCGGAGGACGCCGGGGTGCGGCTGTCGGCGATCGCCGGCCGGACCGCCGTGTACGCCGGCTGCGCCCGCACCAAGCACGTGCCGCGGGCCGCCTTCGACGACGTGGTGCACGTCGACCCGACGTTCGCCGGGCCCTACTTCTCCTATCTGCAGGACCTGTGGGGCGAGTCGCTGATGCTGGACTCGGCGTGCGCCACCTCGGCCGTCGCCGTGCATCTGGCCTGCCAGAGCCTGCGGCTGCACGCCTGTGACTACGCCCTGGCCGGGGCGGTGGCCGTGCAGGAGGACGCCGACGGCTCGTACGTGCGCACCCCGCGCAGCATCTACTCCACCGAGGGGATCGTGCGCCCCTTCGACCGCCGGCACAACGGTGTGGTACCGGGCGACGGCTCCGGAGCCGTGCTGCTGCGCCGGCTGGAGGACGCGCTCCGCGACGGCGACCCGGTCTACGCCGTCATCCGCGGCAGCGCCGTCACCAACGACGGCCGCGCCAAGCCCGGTTTCGTGATCCCCGGGGTCGACGGCAAGGTCCGCGCGGTACGCCGGGCCCTGGAGGCCGCGGGGCTGACCGGGGCGGACGTCGACTACGTCGAGACGCACGGGGTCGGCATCCCGCTGAACGACCAGATCGAGGCGACCGCCCTGATCGAGGCGCTCGGCACCGAGGGCGAACCGGTGGCCGTCGGCTCCGTGAAGGCCTCCGTCGGCCACTGCGACACCGCGGCGGGCATGGCGGCCCTGATCAAGACCTGTCTCGCGCTGGACCGCGGCTTCCTGCCCGCGACGCCCAACACCGCGGACCCCATCGAGGAGTTCACCGGGCGCGGCGCGCGCTTCGGGATCCTCCCCGAGGGCCGTCCCTGGCCCGTGAACGGCCGCCCCCGCACGGCCGGCCTGATGTCGGCCGGCGTGGGCGGCACCAACGCCTTCCTCGTCCTCGAGGAAGCCCCGTCCGCCTGACCGTCCGCCAGTTCTCCACCGATCACTCATCAGCGAGGAGCACCCATGTCCGTCACCGCCGACCTGTACATCGAGGTCAAGAACTTCTACGCCCGCCAGATGCGCGTCCTGGACGATCTCGACATCGAGCAGTTCACCGCGACGTTCACCGAGGACGGCTCGGTCGCCCATCCCCACCGGGGCGAGAAGGTGGAGGGCCGCGAGGCGATGCGCGCCAAGATGAAGAGTATGCTCCCGATGTACGAGGGGCTGGTCACCCGGCACTGGTTCGACCACTTCCTGATCGAGCCGGCCGGGGACGACGGCCTGCGCGTCACCTACTACTCGCTGGTGACCCAGACCAACACGAAGGACGAGGTCCACTTCTTCTCCTCCTCCAGCGTCGAGGACCGCATGGTGCGCGAGAACGGCGAGCTGCGCATCCGGGAGCGGGTCATCCACCGCGACAACCCGAAGTTCGGCCGTGTGATCTGACGAACCATCACTTGAGGGGCGCCTGAGAGGGAGGGCAGAGCAGATGGCAGAGCCCTGGGAGCTGCCGCCGGCCGCGTGGAACGACACGGCACGGCCGTTCGAGGACCGGGTGAGCATGATCGACCTGATCGAGCGGCGGGTACGCCAGAACCCGGACGCCCCGGCCGTCCGCCTCGGCGAGGGGGAGGTCAGGACGTACGGGCAGCTGTGGGAGGACTCCGGTCTGCTCGCCCGCTTCCTGGGCGGTCAGGGGGTGGGGCGGGGCGCGTTCGTCGGCATCCTGCACGAGAACTCGTACGACAGCGTGCGGGCGGTCGTCGGCGTGCTGCGCACCGGCGCCGCCTACGTGCCGCTGGACGCGCGGTGGCCGGCCGCGCGGATCGCCACCCCGGTGCGCCAGCTGGGCATCGGCTGGATCGTCACCGGGCACGCCCTGGCGCGCCGCGCGGAGGAGGCCGGGCACCTCGCGGACACCGGCCTCCGGCTGGTCTGCACGGACCTGCCGGAGGACGCCCCGGACCCGCTGGACGCGGAGGCGGTGGGCCTGCTCTGGGACACCGTCGCCGAGGACGAGGACCAGGCCCGTGCGTCGGGCTTCCACCGCGACCCGGCCGACGGCGTCGGTGCCGACGGGGTCGGCACCTACGTCACGCACGTGCGCGACCTGGTGCTGTCGGCGGCGGCCGGCCGGCCCCGGGTCGTGGAGGTGGGCTGCGGCGCCGGTCTGATCGCCTGCGCGCTGCGCGGACGGGTCGCCGCCTACACGGGCGTCGACGTGTCGTCGGTGGCGCTGGAGCGGGCGGCCCGCGAGTACGGCGGGGGCGCCCGCTTCGCGCAGGCTCCGGCCGACGAGCTCGGCCGCGTGGTGGAGCCGGGGAGCGCCGATGTGGTGGTGCTGGCGAGCGTCGCCCAGTTCTTCCCCGGCTTCGCGTACCTGCGGTCCGTGCTCCGGGAGGCGTTCCGCCTGCTGGCGCCGGGCGGGGCGGTGGTCCTCGCGGACCTGGCGGAACCCGGCGAGGGCGGGGAGCCGGGCCACCTGCTGGTGCCCGCCGCGTGGTTCGGCCGGCTGGCCGCGGGGCTCGGCCTGCCGGTGCGGGCGGAGGTCCGCCGCCGTGGGGGCGACGCCTGGCCGGCGGTGCTGCGGGACCGCTACGACGTCGTCCTGCGCCTGGCGCCGGCGGAGGCGGCGGTGCCGCACACGCCGGTGATCAGCGCGTGGAGCGACGTCGAGGCCGCGCGGGAGCTGCCGCTGCCGGCCGGTCCGGGCGCGGACGACACGGCGTACGTGATCTTCACCTCCGGCTCGACCGGGGTGCCGAAGGGCGTCTCGGTGCGGCACCGCAGTGCGGTGAACGTCATCCAGTGGGTCAACGAGACCTATGCGGTGGGGCCGGAGGACTGCCTGCTGTGGGTCACCGCGCTCACCTTCGACCTGTCGGTGTACGACCTGCTGGGCATCCTGGCGGCGGGCGCCAGCCTGCGCGTGGTCCCGGCGGCCGAACTCTCCGACGGGGAGCGGCTGCTGGAGATCATGCTGCGGGAGCCGGTGACCTTCTGGGACTCGGCGCCGGCCGCGCTGAGCATGGTGATGTCCTGTGCCGGGGAGCCTCCGCGCGACGCCCCGGCGCCCGGCCTGCGGCTGGTGTTCCTCAGCGGCGACTGGGTGCCGCTGGCCCTGCCCGGCCGGGTCCGGGCCCGCTTCCCGGCGGCGCGGGTGGTGGCGCTGGGCGGCGCCACCGAGGCGACCATCTGGTCCAACCACTTCGACGTCGGCGAGATCGACCCGGAGTGGACGAGCATCCCGTACGGCAAGCCGATCCAGAACGCCCGCTACTACGTCCTGGACGAGGACCGCAAACCGCTGCCGGTCGGGGTGGAGGGCGACCTCTACATCGCGGGCGTGGCGGTGGCCGACGGGTACGTGGGCGATCCGGAGCTGTCGGCGCGGAAGTTCACGGCCGACACGGTCAGCGGCCTGGAGGGCGAGCGGATGTACGCCACCGGTGACCGGGCCCTGTGGCGGGCCGACGGCAACCTGGAGTTCCGGGGCCGCCGGGACGACCAGGTGAAGGTGCGCGGCTACCGGATCGAGCTGGGCGAGGTGCTGGCCGCGCTGCGGCGCGTGCCGGGGGTGGCGGACTGCGCGGTCACCACGCTGCGCGGCGACGACGGCCCGCAGATCGTGGCGGCCGTCGCCACCGGCGCCGCGGGGCGGGAGCTGTCCGGCGGCTTCGTGCGCCGGCACCTCGCCGGGGCGCTGCCGAGCTACATGCTCCCGGAGCACGTGCTGGTCCTGCCGGCCCTGCCGGTCGGCCCCACGGGCAAGGTGGACCGCGACGGGCTGGCCCGGCTGGCGGCGCGCCCCCGGGGACGCCGGCCGCGCTGACGGCGCGGGGGCGCCTTCCCGGCGGTCCGCCGGGAAGGCGCCCCCGTGCTTGGCCCGGCTACTTGCGGACGCCGAGCTTCCACACCATCGCCGCGATGGCGTCGGCGTTGACGTCGAGGGTGTGCTTGTCGATGTTGGCGGGGGTGTCGCAGGCCTGGTGGTAGCACTTGTCCATGGCCTCGCCGGCGGTCCCGCCCCACTTGGCGGCCTGCTCCGGGGTCTTGATCTCGGCGGACCCGGTGAAGATGCCGCCGACCGGGACGCCCTTGGCCAGGAACGGCTCGTGGTCGCTGCGGCCGTTGAGCGCGGTGGCGGGCTCGGTGGGGATGCCCTTGGCGTCGAAGTACCCCTGGAAGTGCCGGGCGACCTCGGGGCTCTGGTCGTAGACGAAGTAGCCGGCGTTCGGCGAGCCGATCATGTCGAAGTTCAGATAGGCGGTGATCCGGGACAGTTCGGCCGGCGGCAGGGTGTTCACGTAGTGCGTGGAGCCGATGTAGGTCTCCTCCTCGGTCCCCCAGAAGGCGAAGCGGAGGTGCTGCGAGGGACTGGCCTTCCTGGCGGACACCGTGAGCGCGGTCTCCAGAATGGCGCCCACGCTGGATCCGTTGTCGTTGATTCCGGGGCTCGTGTCCACCGAGTCGAGATGCGCACCGACCATGAGCACCTTTCCGGACTTTCCGCCGCGCGGCCAGTCGGCGATCAGGTTCCAGCTTTTCTTCCCGCCGAATTCGAATTCCTGGAGCGAGGTGCGGTATCCGGCGGCGTCCAGCTTCTCCCTGACATAGTCGACGGACGCCTGATAACCGGCCGTGCCGTGGGCCCGGTTTCCGTTGTGCGCGTCGGAGATCCGCTGGAGCGCGTCGAGGTGCCGCATCACCTCGGCGACGGAGATGTCGGGCGTCGCACCCCCTGCGTGAGCAGGCTCTTCGGCGTGCACGCCGGCCGTGCCGAGAAGCAGCACGGACAGGGTGGAGGCCGCGACGACGGCGGAACGGGACGTTGTGAAAGGCACTGCGAATTCCCCTCTTCGGTGCGGGTGCGTGAATGTCCGATCAGGGATTCCCCCGTGATCCAGGCGAATATTTCACGACACCCGGCGGCACGCCAGCGCTTTCACAAACGGAATGAACCGGACGGTCGTTTTGCGCCAGGGTGAGAATGACGGACGAACCACGCGGCCGAGTACGGGCATCACGCATCCCGGCTATGGCGCCCCGGAAATACGGGTTGCATTCATGGCGCAATTCGTGCCCTGCTCGGGACACGGACCCGCGAGCGGCGCTTCAGCCCGCGTACGGGTCCGGCGCCGGGCCGGGCCGCCAGGAACTCGACGTCGCAGCGGTGTCGGCCTGCGTGACCTGCTGGTCGTAGAGGGCGCCGTGGCCGCGCGCGCAGCGGGCGGGCGGGCGGGGTCCACGCGGCCCTGCGGCGTGCCGGCTCCGCGTCGTCCACGTGGAGACGCAGGCTGCGGGCCGGGACGTCCAGGGTGATCAGGTCTCCGCCGCGGACCGGGGCGCCGTCCTCGGCGAAGGGCGTCACCGGGACGGCCACCACGTCGGCCGGGGCGGCGCGCCGGGCCGCGGACGTCACGCCGCTCACCGACGGCCTTGCGTCGAGGGGGACGGGGGGAGCGCCCGGCGCACGAAGGAGGCGATGTGTGCGGGCAGGGCGCTCGCCGCGCCGTCCGCGTCACCGTCCAGCGCGAGCCGCAGGATCTCCCGGTGCTCGGCGGCCTCCCGCTCCCAGGAGGGGTCCGCCGAGCAGCGGATCGCCGCACGGCAGGTACAGGGCGCGGTGGAACTCCCGGTTCGCCAGGGCGCGTGCGGCGGCGTCGGTGGCGCCGTCGGCACGGGTGAGCGCGGCGCGGGCGGTGCCGAGGGGGCGCCGCGCCGGACGGTCCTGCGCCGCGCCTCGGGCGCCGGCAGCAGCCGCACGTCGTGGACGTCGCCTGCCATGTCCGCGTCCACGCTGCGCACCGTGACGCCCTTGTACGGGCGTCGACCGTTGAAGGGGGCCGACTGTTCGTCGATGCCCGCGGCACAGGGCACTCGGGAAGCCCGCGGGCCGGCCGCGCCGCCGGGCGGACCGGGGCAGCGCGGCGCCGCGGACCGGCCGGGGGCTCACGCCGTGCCCGGCCCGCCGCTCAGCCGCGTGCCGTGGCCCCGGGCCGCCAGCCCGGGTCGCGTCCGCTGAGGCCGACGGCCCGGTCCAGCAGCGGGGCGTCGGGCGGGACCGGGACGACCGGGCCGAAGGGGCCGTCCCCGCGGCCGGATCCGTCGGCCGCGGCCCGCAGGAAGCCGTGCGCGGCCTCCAGAGCGGCCGGGTCGGGTGCGTAGTCCTGGCCGGTGGCGCGGGCCAGGTCCCAGCCGTGGATCACCAGTTCGTCGAGGGCGACGGCCCCGGCGACCGCGCCCGGCAGGTCCACCCCGCCGGCGCGGGTGCTGCCGGCCCAGGCCGCCGGGTCGCGCCAGGCGCCGGCCAGTTCGTCCAGCGCCCGGGGCAGCTCCTCCCGCCAGCCGGGGCCGATGTCCGGCACGTGGGCGTCCGGGCCGGCGGCGGTGGTCGCGCCGAGGTCCTTGCGGGCGGCGTCGCGGAAGGCCGCGGACAGCATCAGCAGGTGGCCCAGCAGGTTCCGCACCGTGTAATCGGGGCACGGTGTGGCGGCCGTCAGCTGTGCGTCGGTCACGGACGCGGCGAGCCGTGCGACGAGCCGGGTCTGCGGGCCGAGGTCCACCATGGTCATGCTCACTCCTTCGTCGGTGGCTGCTCCGTGAAGTGCTGACCGCCCGGAGCCCCGGACCTCATCGGCGCCGGGGGCCGGAGACCGGTACACGTGCCGTATCGCGGCGGACCGCCGCCGCGGTGCCCCGCGGCGGATCCACGGCATCCTGCCGATCCGAGCACGCCCTCCTCAGAGCCACGATGACCGGGCATGACGACTTCCTCGACCCTGCTCCGCGTGCTGCGCGACCGCACCGCGGGGCCGTATCTGGCGGCGGTGGCGGTCTCCGCCTTCGGCACCTCCTCGCTGTGGCTGGCCTCGGGCGTGTGGGTGAAGGACCTGACGGGCTCCGACGGACTGGCCGCCCTGTGCGCGCTCGCCCTGTGGGCGCCCACCCCGGCCGGCCCGCTGCTGGGCACGCTCGCCGACCGGTTCCGGCGCAGGCCCCTGCTCATCGCCCTGGACCTGGGCCTGGCGGGCCTCCTCCTCACGCTCTTCGCCGTCGGCTCCCCCGGCGACCTGTGGCTGCTGTTCGCGGTGCTGTTCGTGTACGGCGCCGCCGGCGCCGTGCACGACGCCGCCGAGTCGGCCCTGGTCGGCGCCGCGGTCGCACCGGACCTGCTGGGCGACGTCAACGGGCTGCGGACGGCCGTCACGGAGGGCATGAAGCTCGTCGCCCCGCTGACGGGTGCGGGCCTGTACGCGGTCCGCGGGGGCCCGGCCGTGGCCTGTCTGGACGCGCTCACCTTCGCCCTGGCCGCAGGGCTGTGCGCGCTGCTGCGGGTGCGCGAGGAGAGGCCCGCCCCGGCCGGTGAGGGCCGGTGGAAGCGGACGGCGGCCGGCGTCCGGCACCTGTGGGGCCATCCCGTGCTGCGCCCGCTGGTGGCGGCGGGCGGTGCGACGATGCTGCTGACCGCGCTGGCCGGCTCCACGGTGTACGCCGTCGTCGACCGCCTCGGCCACTCCCCCGGCTACGCGGGCGTCCTCTACGCCGTCCAGGGCGCCGGTTCGGTGGCGGCCGGGCTGGTGGCGGGGCCCGCGGCGCGGCGGCTAGGCGGACGCCGGTTCGCGGCGGCGGGGATCGCGCTCACGGGGGCCGCGACGGTCGCGCGCGCCGTGCCGTCGGACGCGGTGGCCCTGGTGTCGAGCGCGGCGAGCGGTCTGGGCCTGCCCTGCGTGCTGGTCGCCGCGTTCACCGCCGTCCAGCGGGAGACCCCCGGCCCGCTGCTCGGCCGTGCGACGGCCGCCGCCGGCACGCTGGTGTCCGGCCCGACCGTGGCCGGCCTCGGCCTCGGCGCCGGCCTGGTGGAACTGGCCGGCCCGGCGCCGCTGCTGCCGCTGTACGGCCTGGCGCTGCTCCTGACGGCGGCCTGGCTCGCTCAGCGTCCGGACAGCGCCGACCGCACCGCCGCGAGGTCCCCGTCCGACGCCGGCCCCGCGTGATGCAGCCGCAGTTCCGTCGCGCCGGCCGCACGCGCGCGTGCCGCGTCCGCCGCGAGCGTGCCGGGACTGCCGCCCATGCCCAAGGCCACGGTGAGGTTGGCGGCCAGCACCGCGCCGGCCCGCGCCTGCGCGGCGAAGGGCGCCAGCAGGGCGGTGCCGCCCGTGCAGGGCACCACCACGCCGTCGGCCACGGACAGCACGTGGGCGGGGTCGACGCCCGCGTCGGCGGCCCGTACGCAGGCGTCGAACTCCTCCGGCAGCAGCGCGTGGAACTCACCGGTGCCGCAGCAGGCGAACACGGCGGCGGCGCCGGCCTCGACGCCCCGGCGCACATGGGTGCGGTAGGCGTCGAGGTCGAGTGAGCCGCCGGGGCCGAAGGCCGTGACGGGGAAGAAGAGCGGCCCGCTCCGGTCGCGGAGCCGGGCGGCGAGGGGGGCTGGCGTCACAGGCGCTCCCCGTCGGTGCATGTCCCTGATCGTCGTCCATATTCATGAACGATGTCACGCTACGGACCCCGGTCGGAGCCGGTCAAGCGCGCCGAATCCCGGCCCTCCGGCGGATGCCCCCTGCCAGGCGCCCTTGACCGGACCGGCCCCGCTCTCTAGCGTGTCCAAGCTTGTGAATATCGTCCACGTACGCATGCGGCCGTCGGTTCTCGGACCTCACCGCCCCCAAGGAGATCGACAGATGCCCGCTCCCCGAACGGTCCTGCTCACCGGCGCCGCCGGCGGGCTCGGCACCCTGATGCGGTCCCTGCTGCCGGAGTACGGCTACACGCTGCGCCTGTTCGACGTGCGCCCCGTCGAGGACGCGCCGGACGCGATCACCGCGGACCTCGCCGACGCCGAAGCCCTGCGCGAGGCGGTCCGGGGCGTGGACGCCGTCGTGCACCTCGCCGGGATCTCCCTGGAAGCGCCCTTCGAGAAGATCCTGGCCTCGAACATCCGGGGCACCTACCACCTGTACGAGGCCGCCCGCCGGGAGGGCGTGCGGCGGATCGTGTTCGCCTCCTCCAACCACGCCGTCGGATTCACCCCCACCCCGCGCCCCGGCGAGCCGCCGGTCCCCGTGGACACCCCGCGCCGCCCGGACACCTTCTACGGCCTGTCCAAGTCCTTCGGCGAGGACCTGGCCCAGCTCTACTGGGACAAGCACGGCCTGGAGACCGTCTCCGTGCGCATCGGCTCCTGCTTCCCGGAGCCGACCAGCGTCCGCATGCTCTCGATCTGGCTGAGCCCGGCCGACGGCGCCCGCCTCCTCCACGCGGCCCTGACCGCCGAGGACGTCGGCCACACGGTCGTCTACGGCTCCTCCGCCAACACCCGCCTGTGGTGGGACCTGACCGGCGCGCGGGCGCTCGGCTACGAACCGCAGGACGACTCCGAGCCGTACGCCGCGAAGCTGATCGCCGAGCAGGGCGAACCGGACCCGGAGAACCCCGCCCACAACCGCCTCGGCGGGCACTTCGTCACCGACCCGCCGATCTGGCCGCACTGAGCCCGCGGACCCCCCGCCGCGGCGGAAAACGATCGCTCCCGGCGGCGAGCGGGCACCGAACGGGCGCGTCCGCCACCCCGTTCGGGCGCCCAGGACGCCCGCTCTCACCTCCGGACGCGCGCCGCCGCAGGTCCGCGGCGGGCCCACCCCACGGTGAACGGGCGCATCCGGGCAGTATCAGGCCCGCAACAGACCTGGTCAGAGCCGCACACCCGCTGTAGAACTTCCCCCAGGGCCCGAACGGGCAGCTCCACAAGGAAGTGGGTGACACATGAGCACGAGAACGGCGGAAGAACGCCAGCGGGAGATCGTGAGGGCCGCACGCGCCGCCGGCTCGGTCGACGTCACCGCGCTCGCTTCCGCCCTGGGCGTGGCCAAGGAGACCATCCGGCGCGACCTGCGCGCGCTGGAGGACCACGGCCTGGTGCGCCGCACCCACGGCGGCGCCTACCCCGTGGAGAGCGCCGGCTTCGAGACGACGCTCGCCTTCCGCGCCACCAGCCATGTGCCCGAGAAGCGCCGGATCGCCGCCGCGGCGGCCGAACTGCTCGGGGACGCCGAGACGGTCTTCGTCGACGAGGGCTTCACCCCGCAGCTCATCGCCGGCGCCCTGCCCCGGGACCGGCCGCTGACCGTGGTCACCGCGTCCCTGCCGGTCGCGGGCGCGCTCGCGGAGGCCGACCAGGTCTCCGTGCTGCTGCTCGGCGGCCGGGTCCGCCCCGGCACGCTGGCCACCGTCGACCACTGGACGACGAAGATGCTGGCCGGATTCGTCATCGACCTCGCGTACATCGGGGCGAACGGCATCTCCCGCGAGCACGGCCTGACCACGCCCGACCCGTCGGTCAGCGAGGTGAAGGCGCAGGCGGTCCGCGCCGCCCGCCGCACGGTCTTCGCCGGCGTGCACACCAAGTTCGGGGCGGTCAGCTTCTGCCGGTTCGCCGACGTCGGCGCGCTGGAGGCGATCGTGACCAGCACCCTGCTCCCGGCCGCCGAGGCCCACCGCTACTCCCTGCTGGGCCCGCAGGTCATCCGGGTCTGATTCCACCTCCCACCTCCCCTCGGGGGCGCCCCTTCCCCACGAGCGCCCCTTATGTCCCGACATCCCCAGGAGTGATCCATGCGTACCCCGAGCCGACGGAGGCCGCGAGCCACGCTCGTCATGGCCGCCGCAGGGACGCTGCTCGCCCCGCTGCTCTCCGGCTGCTGGACCGGGGCGGGCGGAGCCGGCTCCGGCGGCGACTCGATCAACGTGCTGATGGTCAACAACCCGCAGATGGTGGAGCTGCAGAAGCTCACGGCCGCGCACTTCACCGAGGAGACCGGCATCAAGGTGAACTTCACCGTGCTGCCGGAGAACGACGTCCGCGACAAGATCAGCCAGGACTTCGCCAACCAGGCCGGTCAGTACGACGTGGCCACCCTCTCCAACTACGAGATACCGATCTACGCCCGCAACGGCTGGCTGCACGAGATGGACGGGTACGTCGCCGCGGACCGGTCCTACGACGAGCAGGACGTGCTCAAGCCCATGCGCCAGTCCCTCACCGGCGACGACGGCAAGCTCTACGGCCAGCCCTTCTACGGCGAGTCGTCCTTCCTCATGTACCGCAAGGACGTGTTCGCGCAGAAGGGCCTGAAGATGCCGGCCCGCCCGACCTGGCAGCAGGTCGCCGACCTCGCCGCGAAGGCCGACGGCGCCCGGCCCGGCATGAAGGGCATCTGCCTGCGCGGGCTGCCCGGCTGGGGCGAGGTGATGGCGCCGCTGACGACGGTCGTGAACACCTTCGGCGGCACCTGGTTCGACAAGGACTGGAAGGCCCGACTGGACTCCCCCGCCTTCGAGAAGGCGACCAAGTTCTACGTCGGCCTCGTCCGCGAGCACGGCGAGTCCGGCGCCGCCCAGTCCGGCTTCGCCGAGTGCCTGAACAACATGACCCAGGGCAAGGTCGCCATGTGGTACGACGCCACCTCCGCGGCCGGCCTGCTGGAGGCGGCCAAGTCCCCGGTCAAGGGCAAGCTCGGGTACGCCCCCGCGCCGGTGGAGCGGACCACGTCCTCCGGCTGGCTCTACACCTGGGCCTGGGGCATCCAGAAGGCCTCCCGCAACCCCGACAAGGCCTGGAAGTTCGTCTCCTGGGCGTCGGGCAAGGACTACGAGCAGCTGGTCGGCGACACCAGCGGCTGGTCGAACGTCCCGGCCGGCAAGCGCGCCTCGACCTACACCAACGCCGCCTACCGCAAGGAGGCCGCCGCCTTCCAGGAGATGACCAAGCAGGCCATCGAGAGCGCCCGGCCGAACGACCCCGGCGTCCAGCCGCGGCCCGCCCCCGGCATCCAGTTCGTCGGCATCCCCGAGTTCACCGACCTCGGCACGAAGGTCTCCCGGGAGATCAGCGCGGCCATCGCCGGACGCCAGTCCGTCGACGCGGCGCTGAGGAAGTCCCAGCAGCTCGCCGCGAAGATCTCCAAGGAGTACGAGGGACGATGACAGCGACCACGACCGCCCCGCTCACGGCCGGCGCCGCACGGACGGCGCGCCGGCCCTCGGCCCGGCTGCGCGCCTGGGCCACCCGCGCCCCGCTGCTGCCGGCCCTGATCTTCATGATCGCGGTGACCCAGCTGCCGTTCGTGGCCACGCTGGTGATCTCCTTCTTCGACTGGAACGCCCTCTATCCCAAGGCCCGCCGCTTCACCGGCCTGGACAACTACCGCCAGGTGCTGACCGACGCGGACCTGCGCCACTCGGTGTGGACGACCGTGCTGCTCACGGTGGCGGTGGTGCTGGCCAGCCTGGTCCTCGGGCTCGCGCTGGCCCTGCTGCTGGACCGGCGGTTCCGCGGCCGGGGCATCGTCCGCACCCTGCTCATCGCACCCTTCCTGGTGGTGCCGGTGGCCGCGGCGCTGCTCTGGAAGCATGTGCTCTACAACCCTGAATACGGCCTGTTCAACGGACTGCTGCACTATGTGGGCGGCCCCCAGCCGGACTGGATCTCCGACACTCCGCTGCTCGCGGTCGAGGCCTCCCTCGTCTGGCAGTGGACGCCGTTCATGATGCTGATCCTGCTGGCCGGACTGCAGAGCCGGGACCAGCAGCAGATCGAGGCCGCCCGGGTCGACGGCGCGAGCGACTGGCAGATCTTCCGCCACCTGACCCTCCCGCACCTGCGCCGCTACCTGGAGCTGGGCGCCCTGCTGGGCTCGATCTACATCGTCCAGAACTTCGACGCGGTCTTCACGATCACCTCCGGCGGCCTCGGCACCGCCAACCTGCCCTACACCGTGTACCAGAGCTTCTACCAGGCCCACGAGAACGGGCTCGCCTCCGCCGCGGGCGTCCTGGTGGTCATCGGCTCCATCGTCATCGCGACCTTCGCCCTGCGCGTGGTGTCGTCCCTGTTCCGCGAGGAGGTGTCCCGCGCATGAGCACCGTACGACGAGGCGGGCTGGGTCTGCTGGCCTGGCTGACCGGGATCCTGTTCTTCCTGCCGATCGCGTGGATGGCGCTGACGTCCTTCCACTCGGAGTCCGACGCGGCGACCAACCCGCCCTCCTTCGCGGCGTCGCTGACCCTCGACGGCTACCGCGAGTTCTTCGGCAGCGGCGGCGGAGCCAGCCCCTGGCCCGCGCTGGTCAACTCCACGGTGGCGTCGGTGGCCTCGACGCTGTTCGTCCTGCTGCTGGCCCTCCCGGCGGCCTACGCGCTGTCGATCCGGCCGGTCAGGAAGTGGACGGACGTGCTGTTCTTCTTCCTGTCCACCAAGATGCTGCCGGCCGTGGCGGGCCTGCTGCCGATCTACCTGTTCGCCAAGAACGCCGGGATGCTCGACAACATCTGGCTCCTGGTCGTCCTCTACACCTCCATGAACCTGCCGATCGCGGTGTGGATGATGCAGTCCTTCCTGGCCGAGGTGCCGGTCGCGGTCATCGAGGCGGCGCGGGTGGACGGCGCCCGTCTTCCGGTGATCCTCACCCGCGTGGTCGCCCCGATCGCCCTGCCCGGCATCGCGGCGACGGCACTGATCTGCTTCATCTTCAGCTGGAACGAGCTGTTGTTCGCCCGGGTCCTGACGGGCGTGGTCGCCGAGACCGCCCCCGTCTTCCTGACCGGCTTCATCACCAGCCAGGGCCTGTTCCTGGCCAAGGTGTGCGCCGCGTCGCTCGTCATCTCCCTGCCGGTGCTCGCCGCAGGGTTCGCCGCCCAGGACAAACTGGTCCAGGGCCTGTCGTTGGGAGCCGTCAAATGAAGGCCGCCGTCATCGAGTCCGTGGGACGCGCCGTCGTCACCGAGGTCCCGGACCCGACGCCAGGGCCGCGTGATGTCGTCGTCGAGGTCGCCGCGTGCGGCCTGTGCGGCACCGACCTGCACATCCTCCAGGGCGAGTTCGCGCCCAAGCTGCCCATCGTCCCCGGCCACGAGTTCGCGGGCGAGGTGGTCGGCGTCGGCTCCCAGGTCACCGAGGTCGCGATCGGCGACCGGGTGGCCGTGGACCCGTCCCTGTACTGCCACGAGTGCCGGTACTGCCGCACCGGGCACAGCAACCTGTGCGAGCGGTGGGCGGCGATCGGCGTGACCGTGGCCGGCGGCGCCGCCCGGTACGCGCTCGCCCCCGTCGCCAACTGCGTGAAGCTGCCCGAGCACGTGCGCACCGAGGACGCGGCCCTGGTCGAGCCCCTGTCGTGCGCGGTGCGCGGCTACGACGTGCTGCGCTCCCGGCTCGGCGCGCACGTCCTGATCTACGGCTCCGGGACCATGGGCCTGATGATGCTGGAGCTGGCCAAGCGGACCGGCGCGGCCAGCGTGGACGTGGTCGACGTCAACCCGGCCCGGCTGGAGACGGCCCGGCTGCTCGGCGTCTCGGGTGCCGCGGGCAGCGCGGACGAGCTGGACCGCCCGCAGGGCTGGGACGTGGTCGTGGACGCGACCGGCAACGCGGCGGCCATCCAGGACGGCCTGGACCGGGTGGCCAAGGCCGGCACGTTCCTGCAGTTCGGGGTGGCCGACTACGCGACCCGGGTGACCATCGACCCGTACCGCATCTACAACCAGGAGATCACCATCACCGGCTCCATGGCGGTGCTGCACAGCTTCGAACGGGCGGCCGAGCTGTTCGCGAACGGGGTCCTCGACCCGGGTGTGTTCATCAGCCACCGGCTGCCGCTGGAGGAGTACCCGCAGGCGCTGGAGCAGTTCGCGGCGGGCGTGGGACGGAAGATCGTGGTGGTGCCGTAGCCCGTCCGGCCGGTAAGGGAACGGTAAAGCGGTGTCGGTCGTTCACCTGGCATGACAGCTATGACCCCAGGTTCGAACATCCCGCTGGCGGCCGCGCGCGTGACGGTGGACGTCACCGCTCCGGTGCGGCTCGACGTGTCGGGCCTGCTGCTCACCGCCGACGGCAAGGTGCGTTCCGACGACGATTTCATCTTCTACAACCAGCCGACGGGCCCGGGGGTGACGTACCGCTCCGGCGGCGGTACGGCCCCGGACGCGGTCACGGTCGACACCGCGGCCGTCCCGCCGGACATCGAGAAGATCGTCGTCACGGCCAGCCCGGACGCGGCTGGCCAGACCTTCCAGGGCATCGAGCCGACGGCCACCATCCGGGACGCGGACGGCGGCGCCGTGCTGGCCACCTTCACGCCGCCGCAGCTCGGCGCCGAGACGGCGCTGGTGGTCGTGGAGGTCTACCGCCGGGGCGGCGGGTGGAAGGCCCGCGCGGTCGGCCAGGGGTACGCGAACGGGCTGGCCGGCATCGCGACGGACTTCGGGGTGACGGTGGAGGAGCCCGCCGCGGCTCCCGCCGCCCCCGCGGCCCCGCCGCAGCCGGCCGTCCCGCCGCAGCCCGTTCCTCCGCAGCCGGTGGCCGCCGCACCCGCCGCACCGCCGATGCCGGCCGCCCCGCCGCCCGCTCCCGCGCCGGGCGCCGGGAAGATCAACCTGGACAAGGGCCGGGTCAGCCTGCAGAAGAACCAGACCGTGTCCCTGGTCAAGGGCGGCCGGCCGCTGCTGTCGCAGGTGCGGATGGGGCTCGGCTGGGAGCCCGCGTACCGCGGCCGGGACATCGACCTGGACGCCTCGGTGATCGCCTACGGCCCGCAGCGCAACCCCATCGACAGCTGCTACTTCGGCAAGCTGACGATCCTGGGCGGCGCGATCCGGCACTCCGGGGACAACCTGACCGGCGAGGGCGGGGGCGACGACGAGGTCATCACGGTCGACCTGGGCCGCCTGCCCCAGGAGGTCACGGGCCTGGTGTTCACCGTGAACTCCTTCTCGGGCCAGAAGTTCACCCAGGTCGCCAAGGCGTACTGCCGCCTGGTGGACGCGGCCACGGGCGAGGAACTGGTCCGCTTCGACCTCACCCGGGCCGAGCCCCAGACGGGCGTCCTGATGGCCAAGCTCGTCCGGCAGTTCTCCGGCGAGTGGGACATGACGGCGCTGGGTGACTTCGTGAAGGCCCGGACGGTGCGGAACATGGTGGAGCCGGGCGCCAGGGCCCTGTAGCACCGGCAGCGCGGCTCCTTGCCGGCTCGACGCGGGCGCGGACGCGACCGTCAGCGGGGGCGCAGCCCCTCGGTCAGCAGCGTCAGACAGCGGCGGATCTCCCGCTCCTGCGCGCCCGCGAGCTCCGCCGCGGTGCCCAGGCCGTGCGCCAGCCGCAGCACCTCGACCGGCGTCACGTCCCCGCGCAGCGCGCCCGCGGCCTGCGCCGCCTCCACCAGCCGGGCCGCCGCCTCGCCGACCGCGGCCGAGCACACCGTCGGCGCCGCGCCGCCGTCCGTCACCGCCGAGCCGAGCAGGGCCTTCAGGCCCCGCACCTGCAGCGTGGCGACGCACAGCTCGTACAGCCACTGCGTGAGGGCCTCGCCCGGCGGCCGGGTGCCGGCCAGCTCGCCGGCCCGCGCCCCCAGCGCCTCCATCCGGCCGGTGCACGCCGCCTCCAGCAGCGCCCGCCGGGTCGGGAAGTGCCGGTAGAGCGTGCCGGAGCCGACGCCCGCGCCGGGCGATGTCGTCGAGCGACGCGTTCCCCCCGTGCTCGGCGAAGGCCGCCGCGGCCGCCTCCAGCAACCGCTCGTGATTGCGCCGGGCGTCCGCGCGCATCGGCCTGAGCTGCGTCATCGAGCGACTCCTCGGGAACCGGGGACCCCGTCCGCGTCGTAGCCGACACGGATGCGAGGGCCCCGTCCCCCGTCAGGCCGGCGGCCGGGCCCGGCGCCGCCTCACCCCGCCGCGGTCACCGCCGCTGCCGCTTCCACGGCCCGGTGACCGCGAGCATGATCCCGGGCGTCTGGATGTTGGCGAACAGGGTCCGGCCGTCGGGCGAGAAGGTGACGCCGGTGAACTCGCTGTACTCCGGCTCCTCCTCCGTGCCGATGTTCAGCTCGTTGCGCGCGATGGGGTACGTACGGCCGCTCTCCGTGGCGCCGAACAGATGCTGGACGCCCTCGCCGTCCTCGGCGACGACCAGGCCGCCGTACGGGGAGACGGTGATGTTGTCGGGGCCGTCGAAGGCGCCGTCCCGGGACGGGTCCGGGTTGACGCCCAGCAGCACCTTCAGGGTCAGGGTGCGGCGCTTGGGGTCGTAGAACCACACCTGGCCGTCGTGCCGGACCGGGCTCTCCTCACGGGCGTAGGAGGAGACCACGTAGACCCCGCCGTCGGCCCACCACATGCCCTCCAGCTTGCGGGCGCGGGTGACCTGGCCCTCGGTGAACTGCTTGCGCACCGAGACGGTCCTGGCGTCGCGGTCGGGGACGTCCACCCAGTCGACGCCGTACACGGTCCCGGTCCTGGTGGCGCGGGACAGGTCGTCCACGAACCTGCCGCCGGAGTCGAAGCACTTGAACGCCTGGAGCACGCCCGCGTCGTCGGCGAGGGTGCGCAGCCGGCCGCGGCCGTGGCGGAAGCCCTCCGGCGGGGTCCAGCGGTAGAACAGGCCGTTGGGGCCCGAGGCGTCCTCGGTGAGGTAGAGGTGGCCGCGCCGGGGATCGACGACGACGGCCTCGTGGGCGTAGCGGCCCAGGGCCTTGACGGGCTTCGGGTCGCGGTTGGCGCGGCGGTCCTCGGGGTCGACCTCGAAGACGTAGCCGTGGTCCTTGGTGAAGCCGTTCTTGCCGGCCTTGTCCTCGGTCTCCTCGCAGGTCAGCCAGGTGCCCCACGGGGTGCTGCCGCCCGCGCAGTTGGTGGCGGTGCCGGCGATGCCCACCCACTCGGCGACCTCGCCGCCGCGCCGGACCTCGACGACGGTGCAGCCGCCGGCCGCCGCCGGGTCGTAGACGAGGCCCTCGGCGAGCGGGACCGGGTGCGGCCACTGGGCGCGGGCGCCGGCCAGTTCGTGGTTGTTGACGAGGAGGGTGGTGCCGCGCGGGCCGTCGAAGGCGGCGGTGCCGTCGTGGTTGGACGGCGTGAACTCGCCGGACTCCAGCCTGGTCCGGCCGCTGTAGGTGATGATCCGGTACGAGAAGCCCTCGGGCAGGGCGAGGATGCCGTCCGGGTCGGGGAGCAGCGGGCCGTAGCCGACGCCGTGGCGGCCCCCGTGCGCGGACGCGTCCCCGGCGGTCTCGACGTCGGTGTCGGCGGCGGCCAGGGCGTTGGGCGCGGTGGCCAGGGCGCCGACGCTGCCCGCCAGGGCGATCCCGGCACCGGTGATCGCGGATTGTCTGGCGAAGTCCCTGCGGGTGAGCGGCATGGTGTCTCCTGTGACGACGGGTGCGGCGCGGTGGAGGGCGGCGTCCTCGGTTCGGCGCACACGCTCCCGCCCACGTGTGAACGCGGGTTGAACGCCGGACCACCTGTGCGGTCCCTGTACGGGAATCCGCACGCGCCGCCCCGGGGCGGCGCCCGCGCGGGCCCCGCCCGCCGTCACCGGCCGCGCCCGCCGCCACCGGTCCCGCCCGCCGTCATCGGTCCCGCTCGCCGTAGCCGGTCCCGCTCGCCGTCACCGGCCCGCCCGCCGTCACCGGTCCCGCCCGCCGTCACCGGCCCCGCCCGCCGTCACCGGCCCCGCCCGTCACGGCCGCGCTCGCTCAACCGCCCTGCTGGGAGCGGGCCTTGAACGCGGCCTTCCGGGCCTCCTTCGCCACCTTCTTGTCCGGGTGCAGCCGCCCCATCGCCTCCAGCACCTCCGGGGTGGCGGGATGGTCCACCCGCCAGGCGGCCGCGAAGAAGCCGCTGTGCTGGGCCGCCAGTCCCTCCACCAGGGCCCGCAGCTCCTCGGAGTTGCCCTCGGCCGCGAGCTGCGCGGCCAGCGTGTCGACGGTCAGCCAGAACACCATCTCCTGCGACGGCGCCGGCACCCCGTCGGCGCCCCGCTCGCTCAGCCACACGCGGGCCAGTCCGCCCAGCTCGGGGTCGTCCAGCACCTCCCGCAGCGCGGGCTCGGCCTCGGCGCCCACCAGCGACAGGGCCTGCTGGCAGCGCAGCCTGCGCAGCGGCGCCGCGCCGTCCGTGCCGCGCGCGGCCGCCAGCAACTCCCGTGCCGCGGCGAGCGGTTCGCGGCGGGCGAGCCACTGCTCGGTCTCCGCCCGGGCGGCGAACTGCCCGAACCGGGCGGTGCGGTCGAGCAGCACGTCCGCGCCCTTGTCCACCAGGTCGCCGACGGCCGGGGCCTCGAACCCGGCCTCCAGCAGCCGCGCCCGCAGCCCGTAGACGCCGAGCGGGGTGAGCCGGACCATCCCGTAGCGGGCGACGTCGGTGTCGTCCACGAGCGCCGACGGCTCCTCCTCGGCGTCCGCCAGCAGCGCCTCGTCCACCGGCCGGTACTCCACCAGCCCGACCGGCTCCAGCATCCGGAACTGGTCGTCCAGCCGCACCATCGCGTCGGAGACCCGCTCCAGGACGTCGTCGGTGGGTTCGCCCATGCCGCTGGGGACCAGCACGGAGGCGGCGAGGGCGGGCAGCGGGACGGGGCCGTGGCCGGGACCGTCCTCACCGACGGTGAGCAGGTAGAGGTTGCCGAGGACGCCGTCGAGGAACTCCGCCTCTGCCTGCGGGTTCCAGTCGAGTGACGAGAAATCGACTTCGCCGCCCTGGTCCAGCGCGTCCACCAGGCCGTCCAGGTCGGGCACGCTCGCGTCGGCGAGCACGGTCTCCAGCGCGGCGAGCCACACGGTGAGCACGTCGGCCGGGGAGCCGGCGGTGAGCAGTTTCAGCTCCTCGCCCGCCCGGACGGTGCCGGCCTCCTCGTCCACGATCTCGACCAGCCCCGCGTCCACGGCCACCCGCCAGGCCTCGCTCGCGCAGGCGGCGGCGTCGTCGCCGCTCAGGCCGAGCAGTTCGGCGGCAGCCGGGAGCTGCTCCTCGACCAGCCCGCCCCCGGCGTCCACGCGGGTGCCCGGACCGGCCCAGCGGGCCAGCCGGGCGGCCCGGGAGAGCAACGGCGTGGACAGCGCGGCACGCGCCAGCTCCGCTTCGGGATGCAGCCGTACGGGCGGCAGGGGGGAGCTGTCTGACATCGGCTGGTTCTCCTCGGACCGTGAACGGACTCAGCCGCTCAGCCTAGACGGATATCCACCCATGCCGCCCGGTTCATCTCCCCGCAGGCAACCGTACGTGGCCGAAACCTTGACAACTCGCGGGAGCAGGCAGGAGATTGACGCGCGTAGAAGTTGGGGGGACGACTGTTCACTCGGCTCTGCGCGTGTCACAGAGGGCCACGAGTCCCGCACGCTCCCGCACCACCCTCGTCCCGGCGCCCACGCACGTCCCCGGAGGGATTCCCTTGCCGAGCAGGTCTTCCGCGCGCCTCGCCGCGCTCACCGTCGCCGCCGTCTGTTCCGCCGCGGCGGCCGCCCAGACGATCGTCCTCCCCACGCCCGCGCACGCCGACTCGGTGCGCGTGCACGACATCCAGGGCACCACCCGGATCTCCCCGTTCGCCGGGCAGAAGGTGACGGACGTGCCGGGCGTCGTCACGGCCACGCGCGCCTACGGCTCCTCCAAGGGCTTCTGGATGCAGGACCCGGCCCCGGACGACGACCCCGCCACCAGCGAGGGCGTGTTCGTCTTCACCAACTCCGCCCCGAAGGTCGCGCCCGGCGACTCGGTGACGGTGACCGGCACGGTCTCCGAGTACGTGCCGGGCGGCACCGCGTCCGGCAACCAGTCCCTGACGGAGATCACCAAGCCGGTGGTCACCACGGTCTCCACCGGCAACCCGGTCCCGGCGCCGGCCGTCGTCGACGAGGACTCGGTGCCGGACGCGTACACCCCGGCCGGCGACGCCGCGGCGAACGGGTCCGTCAACGGGCTGCCCCTCGCGCCGTCGACGTACGCCCTGGACCGCTACGAGTCCCTCGAAGGCATGACCGTCCGGGTCGAGGACGCCCGCGTGGTCACCGCGACCGACCCGTACAGCGAGCTGTGGGTCACCGTGAAGCCCTCCGAGCACCCCAGCCGCCGCGGCGGCACGGTCTACGGCTCCTACGACTCCCAGAACACCGGCCGGCTGCAGATCCAGTCGCTGGGCGGCACCGCCGGCTTCCCGAAGGCCGACGTCGGCGACACCCTGGAGGGCGCCACCACCGGCCCGCTGGACTACACCCAGTTCGGCGGCTACACCCTCGTCGCGAGCGAGCTCGGCACGCTGCGCGGCGGCGGTCTGCAGCGCGAGACGACGCGGAAGCAGTCCGGCCGCGAACTGGCGGTGGCGACGTACAACGTCGAGAACCTCGACCCGTCGGACACGACCTTCGACCGGCACGCCTCCGCGATCGTGCACCACCTCCAGTCCCCGGACATCGTGTCCCTGGAGGAGATCCAGGACAACGACGGCGCCGAGGACGACGGCACGGTCGACGCGGACGCGACCGTGCGGAAGCTGATCGACGCGATCGCCGCCGCGGGCGGCCCGGCGTACGACTGGCGCTCGATCAACCCGGTCGACGGCCAGGACGGCGGCGAGCCCGGCGGCAACATCCGCCAGGTGTTCCTGTTCAACCCCGCGCGGGTCTCCTTCGTGGACCGCCCCGGCGGCGACGCGATCACCGCGGTCGGCGTCGTCAAGGAGCGCGGCAAGGCGCGGCTGACGCTCTCCCCGGGCCGCGTCGACCCGGCGAACGCGGCCTGGACCAACAGCCGCAAGCCGCTCGCGGGCGAGTTCTCCTTCCGCGGCGAGACCGTCCTCGTGATCGCCAACCACTTCAACTCCAAGGGCGGCGACCAGGGACTGACCTCGCAGTACCAGCCGCCGGTGCGCAGTTCGGAGATCCAGCGGCACGCCCAGGCGACCGCGGTGCACGCGTTCGTGAAGGACGTCCTGGCCGTCCAGAAGAACGCGAACGTCATCGCGCTCGGCGACATCAACGACTTCGAGTTCTCCGGGACCGCGAAGATCCTCGAGGGCGACGGCGAGCTGTGGTCGGCGATCAAGTCGCTGCCCAGGAGCGAGCGTTACACCTACGACTACCAGGGCAACCAGCAGGTCCTGGACCAGATCCTGGTCAGCCCGGCGATCCGGCGCGGCTGCCACGCCGAGTACGACAGCGTGCACATCAACGCGGAGTTCCACGACCAGATCAGCGACCACGACCCGCAGGTGCTGCGGTTCCGTCCGTGACCCGGCGGCGGGGCCTGCCGGACGACGGCCCGTCCGGCAGGCCCCGCCGTGCCGCCCTCACCGGTGGCGGCGTCCCCCGCGCCGGACCATGACCGCGGCCGTCAGGCGCTCACCGCCGGCATCGCCCCTGCGCCACATCACGGCCGCGGTCAGGACGGCGGCGACCGCCACGCCCACCGTCAGCGCGGGCCCCGGGTGCCGCCGCGCGGCGCCCGCGGCGGCCCGCACCGGTCGCGGCACCCGCGTGTCGTGCTCCAGGCCGCGGCCCGCCCGCACCGCCCGCTCCTGCGCCAGGTGACCGGCCCTGGCCATCCGCTCCTGTGCGCTGTGACCGGCCTGCACGGCCCGGTCCTGCACACCGTGTCCCGCCTGCGCGGCGCTCACGCGCAGCTGCACGGTCATGGCGCCGGCCTTGTCCTTGAGGTCCGCGGCCCGGGCCCGGGCCCGGCCCTTGACGTCGGCCCGCTCCACCAGCTGGGCCACGGTGTCGCCGAGTTCGCCGCGTGTCCGCTCGATCTGCCGGCGCAGCTCGTCCGGGCCCTTGGCCCCGGCGCCGTGCGCGTCCTTGTGCGTCATCGGTGTGTCCCTTCCCTGCTCGCGTCGGTGTCCGCCGTGCCGCCGCCGGGATCCTCCACGGGTGCGGCCGGGGCCGCGCCGCACCGCCGGGCACGTCCGGTCGCGGCCGGCGGCCCGGCCGCGCGGCGGGGACGGCCGGAGAGCCGGCCCGTCGGGGGCCGCCGGGTCGCGGGCCGTGCGTGGGGGATCACGGTGCCGCCTCCTTCCTGTGCGGACCCTCCGGGTACCCGGGCCCGCCCTCCTCAGCCGCGCTCGCCGCCGCCCGCGCCGCGTTCACCCAGGCGGGCGAGCTGGGACTGGAACCAGTCGAGGCGCGCCTGCAACAGGGCCGCCTCCGCGACCAGTTCGGGCACTCCCGGTTCGGTGCCGGACGCCGGCGCGGGCGGGGCGGGGCCCGTGCCGCCGCGGGTCACGACCCGCAGCCCCTGCCCGGCCAGGCGGGCGAAGACCGCCGGGGAGACGGACATGCGGGCGTGCACGCAGCCCGCGCAGGCGGGGGCCAGCGCCCGCCATCCGGGACGACCCCAGCCGGCGTCGGCCAGGGCGACCGCGGCGGCCCCGCAGGCGCACGGGCCGGCGACGGCCGTGCGCACCCGCTGCCGGGCGTAGCGGAAGCCGCGCTCGAAGCGGATGTAGGCGCCGAGCACACTGACCTCCAGCAGGACCGCCGCCCGATGCTCGGCGGTGCACAGCAGGGCCTCGGCCGCCGCCCGGTCGTGCACGCAGTGGAAGCCGCAGTCGCACAGGCGGGCGGGCGGGCGGTGCCGTCGGCCGTAGACGCAGGAGGCGTCGTCGAGCACCCCGTACGGCAGCGCGCCGCCCAGCGACACGCCGGTGAACCCGGCCCGGGCGCCGTCCTGGGACAGCACCGGGTACGCGATCTTGTAACCGGTCGGCGGCTCCGTCGGGCGTTCCGCCGGGAGCCGCAGCCTCATCGGGCGGCCGGGGCCTCGTCACGCACCGGACCGGCCGGTTCGGCCTCCTCGGGGCGGCCGGCCTCCTCGGGGAGCCGCGCTTCCTCGTCGTGGACGAGTGGCCGCTCCTCGGCGACCCCGGTGGCCACTGCCTTGCCGAGCTTCATGGCGCCTCCCATGAGATGACGTCGGTGCCCCTCCGGCCATAGTGACCCATGAGGGGCCGACTCGGACACCGGACGCCCGGCCACTCAGCGACCACTTAGCAACACTTACCTGGACCACGTAGAACCATTAAGTGGACCTTCACCGACGGGGAGCCGAGACTACTCCCATGACGACCTCACGCAAGCCCGCTCCGCCCTTCGGCCGCACCCTCTGCGCGATGATCACGCCGTTCACCGAGGCGGGCGCCCTCGACCTGGACGGCGCCCGGCGGCTGGCCGCGCGGCTGGTGGCGGAGGGCTGCGACGGGCTGGTCCTCAACGGCACCACCGGCGAGTCGCCCACCACCACGGACGAGGAGAAGACGCGGCTGGTCGCGGCCGTACGGGAGGCGGTCGGCGACCGCGCCGCGCTGATCGCGGGCGTGGGCACGTCTGACACCCGGCACACGGTGGAACTCGCCCTGGCGGCCGGGAAGGCGGGCGCCGACGGCGTCCTGGTCGTGACCCCGTACTACAGCCGGCCCCCGCAGGAGGCCGTGGCCGCCCACTTCCTGCAGGTCGCCGACGCGAGCGGACTGCCCCTGATGCTGTACGACATCCCGGGCCGCACCGGCACCCGCATCGAGCCCGACACCCTGATCCGCCTCGCGCGCCACCCGCGGATCGTGGCCGTCAAGGACTGCTCCTACGACTTCCTCGGCACTCAGAAGGTGCTGGCGCAGACGGAGTTGGCCTACTACGCGGGCTGCGACGAACACGTGCTGGCGCTGTACGCGGTCGGCGCGGCGGGCTGCGTCAGCACGGTCGCGAACGCCGTACCGGGCCACGTCGCCGCCGTCCTGGCCGCGTTCGACGCGGGCGACACCGCCCGCGCGGCCCGACTGCAGCTGGCGGCGACGCCGCTGATCGAGGCGATGACGGGCGCGGGCCTGCCCGGCACGGTCACCGCGAAGGCCCTGCTGTCCCGCCTCGGGCTCCCCGCGGGCCCGGTACGCGCCCCCCTGCTGCCCGCCGACCCCGAGACGGCGGACACCCTGCTGGCCCACTACGAAACACTGGCCCACCCCTGACCGACGGCGCCACGAGCCCGGCCGCTCACCCCCGCCGCCACGCGCAGCGCCCCTGCACCGGCACACGGCGAGGGGCGCTGCAAGGAGCAGCACTCCAGCCGCCCGTCGTCGGTCGACCGGAGCCGAGCGGCGCTCATCGCAGCGGGTCAGATCTCACGAAGGTACGCATCTCGATGGCAAGGCGGCGCATGTCCTCTCCAGGAGCATGGCTGGTCGTCATCTCGAAACGCCATTCACCATCAGGGAGCCGGTCGCGCAGCCCCCACCTCAACCGGACGTGTGATCCTGCGTGCTCGGCGGCCAGCGTCAGGTCGCCCTCAAGCGAGCGCCAGGTCCTGATGCCGTTCCATCCGCGGAAGTCTTCTGCCAGCTCGGCAAGGAAGACGTCGAGGCCGTCACCGTCCCAGGTCCTCACCTTGACCTGGATCCGCACCGACTCACCTCGAGCCGTCACGAGGAAGTCACGCATCACGTCATCACGCTCTTCCGGGAAGGAGCGTGTCAGCTGGTGGAAGCGCAGACCGATCGCTCGGTAGCGGTCACCTCCGACCCGCACAGCTGGGCCGTCCTCGTCTTCCTCCCTCACGAGTGCAGGTTACGGGCACGAGGATCACGGTGACCACGCCAGGAGCGCCCTCCCGGGCCGTCCGCGGGCCGTGGAAGGACGCTCAATGGTGACCGACGTAGACGGGTGCCGACAGCTCGGCAGCAGGTCAGCGCCCGCCCGAGGTCCCGGTAGGCGAGGAACTGAGCGTGCCTGTGGGGTGTCTCGCCCGGCTGCCGCTCCCATGGGTCGACGTCGGGGGCGAGGGGGAGAGGTGTCAGGTTCACCGGTGGCCGGCCTTTCTGGTGGAGGGGTGGCGGCCGCGCTCGGGTGGTCGCGGCCGCCGTGGTGTCGGGGCTGTGAGCGGTGTGCGGCCGGCGGGATACGGGACCGCTCGAACTCCTCGTCGCGGGCGTGGAGGTCGGCAGCCGCGGCCATCAGGACGCCCAGGGCGATCCT
This sequence comes from Streptomyces sp. NPDC006193, assembly GCF_040613915.1. NCBI lineage: Bacteria > Bacillati > Actinomycetota > Actinomycetes > Kitasatosporales > Streptomycetaceae > Streptomyces > Streptomyces sp. NPDC006193. Next base: position 40,550 of record NZ_JBEXTB010000012.1, on the reverse strand, counting down.
GCCGAACGGCTCGGAGGGCGGCGGCCCTTCCTGTACAGGGTCGTGAAGGAGCAGCCTGGAGCCCGGCCGCTCCTTCTCAGGCGCCGGCGCCGCCGTCGACCGGGACGATCGCACCGGTCACGTACGAGGCGCGGTCGCTGAGCAGCCAGGCGGCTGCCTCGGCGATCTCCCTGGGCTCACCCATCCGGCCCATCGGGATCCTTGCCCTCATCGCTTCGATAAGTCCGGGAGTCGCCGCTTCCCATTCGTCGATCATTTCGGTGGCGGTGCCGCCGGGCGTGATGCCGTTCACCCGGATGTTGGCGGGGGCCAGGTCGACCGCGGCGGTCTCGGTGAGGCTGTTGAGCGCGCGCTTCATGGCTCCATAGGCGGGCAGGCCGGGATTGGCGCGGCGGCTGCCGATGCTGGAGGTGTTGACGATGGACCCGCCGCCGCCCTGCCGCATGAGGGCGACCTCGGCGTTCATGGCGGTCCAGTGCGAGCGGAAGTTCACGGTGAACTGCTCGTCGATGTCCTCATCGGTGGTGACGTCGACCGGGCCGGGCTGCTGGATCACCGCGCCATTGTTGAATGCACCATCCAGCTGTCCGTGCAGCTCCTCGACACGGTCGACGGCGGCGCGGATGCTCGCACGGTCGGCCAGGTCCAGGGTGACGGCGTCGGCGACACCGCCGTCGGCGCGGATCTCCTTCACGATGCGGTCCAGGGCGTCGGTGCTGCGGGCGGCGAGCACGACAGCGGCGCCCTCGGAGGCGAAGAGCCGAGCCGAGGCCGCCCCGATGCCGCGGCTGGCGCCGGTGATGAAGATGACCTTGCCAGTGAGCAGGCCGATGGGTGCGCTGTCGGTGGCGTTCGTGTCGTTCGTCATGGCCATAGCGTCCGGCCGGCCGCCGGCCGGATACAGGCACAGGCTGTACCAGGATCCGCCACCGCGCCGCGCGCACACTGGGCGTATGGACAAACGGGAATTCGGGGCGTTCCTCCGCAGCCGCCGCGAGCGGCTCCGCCCGCAGGACGTCGGCCTCCCCTCCGGCCCGCGACGCCGCACACCAGGTCTTCGCCGCGAGGAAGCAGCGGTCCTCGCGCATGTCTCCACGGAGTACTACATCCGGCTCGAGCAGGGCCGGGCGCCACGCCCCTCGGGCGACGTCCTGGCCGCCATCGCGGGAGCGCTGCGGCTCACCGACGCAGAGTCCGACCACCTCCACGTCCTCGCGGGCACCGCGCCGAACCGCACCCGACAGCACCGGCGCGATGTTCGCCCCAGCATCCTCGCGCTCCTGGAGCGGCTGCCCCAGACGGCCGGCTTCGTGATGTCCGCCGCATGCGAGGTCCTCGCCTGGAACGACCTCGCGGCCGCGCTCATGGAGGACTTCACCCCGCTCGCCCGTAAGGACCGCAACCTCGCCCGCAGGGCCTTCCCCGGGCCGCAGCGCGCCGATGCGCCGCTGTACGGGATCTCCGACGCCGCCGACTTCCGCCTCAGCGTCGTGATGCAGCTCCACACCACCCTCGCCCGCTACCCCACCGATCCCGCGGTGAGCGGCCTCGTCGACGAACTCCGCGATGCCAGCCCCGACTTCGCCCGGCTCTGGGAACGGCGCGACGTACAGGCCGCGCCGATGCTCACGAAGACCTTCCACCACCCGACCGTCGGCGAGGTCACCGTCGACTGCGACACCCTCACCCTCACCGACCGCGACCAGTACCTCGTGCTCTACAGCGCGCCGCCGGGATCCCCCGGCGCCGAAGCCTTGGCCCTGCTGAACGTCCTTGGAGCGCAAGCAAGTCACCACCCGCGGTAGCGCCACACCCAGCCGCCGCGAGCATCATCGCGGCAGGAGGCGTACCGGGCCCGCCGGCGGTCGGCCGAGCGGGTGCGCGAAGCCGTAACGGCCCCGGCCGGTGTGACGGCTCCCGGATCCCTCTCCGGGCTGGCTCTGGCCGGCGTGGACGCCCATGTTGCTCGTCGGCGCACATGGGCCTCTCGGCCCATGTGCTAGCGAATGGCCCAACGAGTCGAACACCCGAGGCGCAGGCAATCCCCTGAACGCCGCCCGCGTCGCCGCCCGCTACATGCATTCCACAGGCTGGCCGCAGCCTCATCCCACAGGGCATGCATATAGTGCGGAGGGCACATATAACTGGACGTCAGCGCATTTGCTGGACAGAGCGGTGCGCCTGACCACTAGAATTCGATGCCCTTGCAAAAGGGCGCCGGGGGCCAACATTCCATCGACGTCGGTGAGGATACGCCCCCCGGCGACCCCACACGGTGAAGCGCGACGACGCTCCCTCACTCAGGGAACGAAAAGTACAGCTCACGCAGGCAGGGCAAACGCGCTGCGAGGCATTGCTCCACCGACGCGGCATCGGTTCGCACAAGGACGTCCTCACGCAGCGGGGCCCCGCTGGCTACGAAGGTCCACGGCTTACGTCTCTCTGCCATCCGCTCGGCGTCAGCCCTGATCAGCACCGTTATGCCCTGTTCGGCCAACACTTCCATGTCGCGGCAACGTTCACCGGCGCCCCCCCTTTAGAGGGCGGTTCGTAAGTTGATGTCCGTTTCTGTGTGCGGCAGGGACGGGGCCGCTCATGTGGTGGGAGAGAGCTGTGCACGCACCCATCCGGGATCGGGGTTGACGTGCGGCTGGCCCGCCACCATGACGGTCGGTACGGTCTCGTCGCCGTCGTTGACTGCCCTCACCGCCGCCGCCCCAGCCGGGTCGCGCCAGATGTCGACCCAGTGCAGCTGGTTGGCGCTGCGGCCCAACCGGATCCGCAGGCGCAGGCAGTACTTGCAGCCGGCCCTCCAGTAGACGATCGGTCGGCCGTCGACCGCGCTGCGGCGCTGAGCCTCCATCGCGCTGATCGACCGGGGGAACGCCAGCGGTGAGTTCAGTCCCGCGAGCAGGACAAACATGAGCAGTAGCAGGGGAACGGCGGCGCCGGGAAACGCCCTGACCGCCCATACGGTCGCAACGAGCGAGCCGCAGACCAGGAAGAGTATCGGCAAGATCCATGCGCGCGTCATGATGACGCAGGCTATCGGTGGCGCGTATAAGGGAAGCGTGCGCTGGTGTCCATTTCCAGCTGGTCAAGAGCAGGGCCGCTGGCCGCGGTGCTCGGCCGCTCCTGCTTCCTGGTGAAGCTGCCGACGTCTACCTGGGTGTTCGCGGCGAGGACGACGACCGCGATGACAGGCCGAGAACGTCCACGGCAAGGCCGCGCTTGCGGCCGGACACCCGTTTGGCCGGATCGTGGCCGCTCGTGGAGGCGGGGACCCCGGCGGCCACATGGACACTCTGGGTGTCCAGGACTCTCTTGAATCCCAACTGGGAGCTCCGTGAGATCATCGCGGTCAGTCGGCCAGACAACAAGAGAACGCCTCCCCTGCTCGGACCTGACGAATTTCATGCGGATTCGATTTCAGGTCCGGAAACGTCACCCAGCGCCTCACGCCCCTCGAACACGACAATGGTGTTGTCTGCATCCACGGATTCACGAAGATCCTGCGCGACATTTGCATCACGGGGATTCGGCGAGTTGAGACGTGCTGGCGAAAGAAGCCGACCGTGTCAAGGAAAGTGGGCTTCCCTGCCCCGGGCGTGCCTCGGAGGATCATAAGCGATCCACGATCGACGGCGCGCATGTCCATGAAACGCTCGTCCAGTTCTTCAAGCATCGGTTCCTCAGGAACGATGATCGATGTCAGCGTCTCATCACCAAGATCACAAAGTCGCTCAAATACGGGCCGTGTGTCTCCAGTTCACGGCTGCGCCTCTCGGTCGCAGCGACCTGAGTGGAAGCCCGACAAGTGCCCGGTGCCTAGAGCTAGATCACACGTTGGCATCCAACGCACGAACGCCCTTCCGGGCCGTGGAAGGGCGCTCAGTGATGACCAACGTCGACAACTGCCGACAGCTCGGCAGCAGGTCAGGGCGTTGATCGGTTCGGCGGCCGCAGGTCACGGCCGCCCGTGGTCAGTTATGGCTGTTCTGATCGCGATGCAGGCCAGGGGGTCAGCCTGCCCCAGGGGCCGTCTCGGGGCCGTCCTCGGCGCTCCCCGGGGCCTGGAAGACGCGGTCCACGGCGGCCCGGGTGCGCGCCTCGCTGTTCGGCATCAGGTGCGTGTACGTGCGCAGGGTGAAGCTCGGGTCGTGGTGGCCCAGGTACTCGCTCAGGGCCTTGATGCTCTCCCCTGCGTCCAGGAGCACCGAGGCGTAGAAGTGGCGGAGGGCGTGCATGCCGTTTTCGCGTCCCAGGGGGATGCCGGCGGATGCGAGAGCCGGTCGCCACACGTACTGGTTGAAGCGGTTCCGGTGCAGAGCCAGAGCCTTATTCCGAGCGTTGGCGAACAGCAGGGAGGCCGAGACGGGCGGGCCGTCCAGAGTCTTCCAGGGCAGCGTGACCTCTACCGGCTCGTGCCTCGTGATGTGATCGGCCAACGCGCGGGCAGGTCCACAGACTGCCCGACGCGCCGGAAGCTTACGGGGCCATGATCACTCGCGCTAAAGCAGCTCCCGGCCAAAGTCGCTACGCCGACCTCGTGACCACGCAGCAGGACTCGTCAACCACGATCCTTGTCGAATCGGAGCGCTTCAAGCACAGCGGGAACGTCGTCCCTCTTGCACTTCGCCAAAGCCCTCCTGCCAAGGTCCCAACGGCTTACTTCACGCATCAGCGGGGTGAAGCGAAGCTTGAGGGCCATGATCAGATAAGCCCAGAATGTCATCAGGTGGCCTCCGCGCAGGCCAAGAGGGCCCGCAGTTCAGTCACCACCTGAGATCAAGAGAAGCTCATGCACGCCTACAGCGGCGTGCTCCCGAAGCTGGGCGCACCAAGTGGTTAAGCGATTGGGGCACCAACGATACACGAGACACACGGCCGCCCGTGCCCCTCGTGTGCCAGTTCGCAAGGCACGTCAGGGGGAGCCACGGGGAACAAGCGGCAAGCGCGCCAGGAACACGCAGATCAACACAGCCCTAGGTGAGCGGCGCCCCACGTACGCGATCTTCCAAACTGGTGCTCCAAAGGCCCGGGCAAGGGTGACCGGGTTATTGAGACTCCACCGCCCGGCGTACGCAGCCAGGCGATCACCATCGGCTTGGAAACTTACCGTTAAACAGAAGGTTAAGCGCGGTGAATGCGTCCGCGTGTTTCTCGTTCTTGTAAGCCTCAAGGGCACGCCGAGCACGGTTCGCTGCACTACTTACTTTGCTCAGCGATATTCCTTTAGAGTAATCCGAGCTGCACGGATTGATTCGCCCAGAGACTCTTTTTGGGTCATTCATGGCGGCGAGACCATGCGACCGCAATTCCTCGAACAGATAACACATGTCGTACACCCAGACGACGGCAGATTGCCGCGAAATGTATTCGGCAGCCCTCATCTCAAGGTAAAACGACGACACGGGAACGTCATTGAAATACTTCCACCCCTTCAATAGACGGGCCATGTGCTTGGCGGAGCCCGAGATGCCCGGCCTGGTATTAACCTCCGTCACATACTTATTGTGAGCATCAGGGGAAGAAATGATCCAGTCGCCACCTGGCGCCGGGATCCAGTAGGAAAAATCTCCGTCCGCCGATCTGATATAGGCAGGGGTGACCTCAATATCTCCGTTCCAGAACTTGCAAACAACGGCAGGCCTAGAGACTCTTATCGAGGTCAGAGGATACCGAGCAGACAGGGCCGATTTAACTCGTGCTAGCGCGGTGTCCGACGATGGGCGATCTCCCTTCAGGCTAACCATGAAGTCCGAATCGCTATGGTTCCGAACCCCAGTGCCATGTCTCAATGATCCGGTCTCGAAGAGGCGGAAAATACCCAGCCTGTTGTCCAAGCAAGACTCGATTTCCTGACGGTGCTTACTAGCGGCCTCGAACTGCATGGGTGTAGGAGTGAGTTTGGAGATCAGCTCGGAGAATGCCTGATCCACGGTCTTTGCCATGCAGAATCACCTCTCAGATTGTCCAGAGTTAGCCCTAGGCCAGGCCAGCCTCGGTGACTTCGTGCACAAAGTCATCGACGGACATGTCCATGGTCTTCTGACTCCTCTTCTTGCGCCTCCTGTAAAACCAGTCAGGAATCGGCGCGTTACTTTGCCTGCTTATCAAAATGCAGTCTTGAAGCTGTCGACAGTCATTTTCGCTTGGCTGCTCGCCTTGCTCTATGGCACGACGCCACATGGCAAGGGCCTTGCCCTCAGCCTTTTGTTTTGTCTGCAGACTATCCACATTGGCTCGCCAAATCTCCACCGCTTCCTTCACCGAGGGCAGAAGAGGAAGATAGAAGCCAACAATCGCACCCGCAAGCGATGCATTTAGCAGCAGAGAAAGTGCCGTCGTGCAGCAGATGAGGAGGAGCGTGAAACCAGCGATTGTCGCCGCCCAAGCACGATGGGCAGAAATTGACCAGCCCAGGTTACTGCGCTGACATATCAGCACATCGAGCGGGCGCGGGACGGATTGAGTATCCGTATACCAGTCATGAAGATCATTCTTGGGATATCTTAGTGCGGCCTCATTGATGAGGGAGTTAGATGGACGCTCCGCAAGAATATCGTTCCACGGCAGCCCGAAAACTGTAACGTCGAACAACTCCTGCACCGATGAGGCTTCACGCGCCTTTCTCTTCTCCCTGGCCGACCCGAGGAGACTGACCCCAAATCCGACAAAAGCTGACCCGGCACCTATATACAGTCGAGCACCAGGGAATGTCGATGCGGCCAAAACACTGAGAATACTTGAGGTGAAAACGAGGGTTACCCTAAGATTGTATATATTCTTCGCATCGGAATAGAGTCGCCTTTGGGCGCCCAAAAGCTTTATGCAGGTTGCAGAGTTCTGTGTCTCAAATATGCGTGTCACAACACCTTGCCTCGAACGCCCCGGTCTGACCCCTTGTCAAGGCCTGATGGTAGCCCAGCAGTTCGACCACCGACGACCAAATCCGACAACCATCGGTGCGTCTCGTGCATCAAAGCCGCCGCAAGTAGGTGCGCTACCGACCTGCGTCCCGCGAGCGCAGTGACATGCGCTGCTCCGCCCTCCCGCACTCATCAGCGTGTCCTTAACGCACCAGCGCCCTCCCGGGCCGTCCTCGGGCCGTGGAAGGGCGCTCAGTGATGACCAACGTCGACAACTGCCGACAGCTCGGCAGCAGGTCAGGGCGTTGATCGGTTCGGCGGCCGCAGGTCACGGCCGCCCGTGGTCAGTTGTGGCTGTGCAGGATGTCGTTCAGGCCGCCCCAGACCGCGTTGTTGGGGCGGGCCTCCACCGTGCCGGTGACCGAGTTGCGGCGGAAGAGGATGTTGGAGGCGCCGCTGAGCTCGCGGGCCTTGACGATCTGGCCGTCGGGCATGGTGACGCGGGTGCCCGCGGTGATGTACAGGCCCGCCTCGACCACGCACTCGTCGCCGAGCGCGATGCCGACGCCCGCCTCGGCGCCGATCAGGCAGCGCTCGCCGATGGAGATGACGACGTTGCCGCCGCCGGACAGGGTGCCCATCGTGGAGGCGCCGCCGCCGATGTCCGAGCCGTCGCCGACCACGACGCCCGCGGAGATCCGGCCCTCGACCATGGACGTGCCGAGCGTGCCGGCGTTGAAGTTGACGAAGCCCTCGTGCATGACCGTCGTGCCCGACGCGAGGTGCGCGCCGAGACGGACCCGGTCGGCGTCGGCGATGCGGACGCCCTTCGGGACGACGTAGTCGGTCATGCGCGGGAACTTGTCGATCGAGGTCACCTGCAGGTGCAGGCCCTCGGCGCGGGCGTTCAGCCGGACCTTCTCGACGTCGTCCACGGCGACCGGGCCGAGCGAGGTCCAGGCGACGTTGGCCAGGTGGCCGAAGACGCCGTCCAGGTTCTGCCCGTGCGGCTTGACCAGGCGGTGCGAGAGCAGGTGCAGGCGCAGGTAGACGTCGTGCGCGTCGATCGGCTTCTCGTCCAGGGAGGCGATGACCGTGCGGACCGCGACCACCTCGACGCCCCGGCGGGTGTCCGGGCCGGTCGCCGCGGTCGCTCCGCCGCCCAGCAGCTCCGCCGCCTGCTCGGCGGTCAGCCGCTCGGTGCCGGCGGGGCCCGGCTCCTCGACCAGCTCGGGGGCCGGGAACCAGGTGTCGAGGACGGTGCCGTCGGAGGCGATCGTGGCGAGGCCGGCGGCGACGGCGCCGGTGGTACGGGTAGCAGAGTCGGTCATGGGAGAAAACCTAACGCGGGCGGGGCGGTGAGGGCTAACCGCGTCCCCTGTGCCGGGCGCGTGGTCCGGGGATCACCCGGGCGAGCCGGCCGGCCGCACCGGCCGCCCGCCGCGCCGCCGGTTCTCCGGGCGCGGTGACGGCCGTCCGCCCTGCGCCGCCGGGCGGGCGGCCCGGGCATGCGACAGGGGCCGTGGCACGCGGCCACGGCCCCTGTCGCGGGCTTCGTCCCGGGCGCCGTCAGACGTTGAACCCGAGCGCGCGCAGCTGCTCGCGGCCGTCGTCCGTGATCTTGTCCGGGCCCCACGGCGGCATCCAGACCCAGTTGATGCGCAGCTCGTTGACCAGGCCGTCCGTGGCGGACCTGGCCTGGTCCTCGATGACGTCCGTCAGCGGGCAGGCCGCCGAGGTCAGGGTCATGTCGACCGTGGCCACGTTGGAGTCGTCGATGTGGATGCCGTAGATCAGGCCGAGGTTGACCACGTCGATGCCCAGTTCGGGGTCGACGACGTCCATCAGGGCCTCGCGGAGTTCCTCCTCGGAGGCCGGCTTCATCTCGACGGTGTCGCTCATGCGGTCTTCCTTTCGGCGTCGGCGCCGTCCAGCGCCTGGGCCGTCGCGTCCTTCCACGCCATCCAGCTCAGGAGGGCGCACTTGACCCGCGCCGGGTACTTGGAGACACCGGCGAACGCGACCGCGTCCTCCAGCACCTCCTCCATCGCGTCGTCCGGCTCGATCCGGCCCTTGGACTGCATCAGCTCCAGGAAGGTCTCCTGGATCCGCCGCGCCTCGGACAGGTCCTTGCCGACCAGCAGTTCGTTGAGGACGGAGGCGCTGGCCTGGCTGATCGAGCAGCCCTGGCCCTCGTAGGAGACGTCCTCGACCCTGGTGCCGTCGTACTTCACGCGGAGGGTGATCTCGTCGCCGCACGTCGGGTTCACATGGTGCACCTCGGCGTCGCCGTCCCGCAGACCACGCCCGTGCGGGTTCTTGTAGTGGTCCAGGATGACGTCCTGGTACATCGAGTCCAGCTTCACGGTGTCAGCTCACGCCCCTCAGCCGAAGAAGTTCCGTACGTGCTCCAGCCCCTCGACCAGTGCGTCGATCTCGGCCGGCGTGGAGTACAGATAGAACGACGCTCGCGTGGTCGCGGGAATTCCGTAGCGGAGGCAGACCGGGCGTGCGCAGTGGTGGCCGACGCGGACCGCGATGCCCTGCTCGTCGAGGACCTGGCCGACGTCGTGCGGGTGGATGTCGCCCAGGGTGAAGGAGATCGCCGCACCCCGGTCCTCGGCCGTGGTCGGGCCGATGATCCGCAGGTCCGGAACCTCCGCCAGGCGCTCCACCGCGTACTTGGTGAGCGCGTGCTCATGGGCGAGGATCCGGTCCATGCCGATCGACCGGAGGTAGTCGATCGCCGCGCCGAGGCCGACCGCCTGGGCGATCGGGGGCGTGCCCGCCTCGAACTTGTGCGGGGCGGGGGCGTAGGTGGACGAGTGCATCGAGACGGTCTCGATCATCTCGCCGCCGCCGAGGAACGGAGGGAGGTCCTCCAGCAGTTCCTGGCGGCCCCACAGGACGCCGATGCCGGTCGGGCCGCACATCTTGTGGCCGGTGAAGGCGACGAAGTCGGCCTGCAGTGCCTGCACGTCCAGCGGCATGTGCGGGGCGGCCTGGGAGGCGTCGATGCAGACGAGCGCACCGACCTCCTGGGCGCGGCGGATTATCGTCTCGACCGGGTTGACCGTGCCCAGGATGTTCGACACCAGCACGAAGGAGACGATCTTCGTCTTCTCGGTGATGATCTCGTCGATGTCGGACAGGTCGAGGCGGCCGTCGTCGGTGAGGCCGAACCACTTCAGCTTCGCGCCCGTGCGCTGCGCGAGCAGCTGCCACGGCACGATGTTGGAGTGGTGCTCCATCTCCGTGATGACGATCTCGGTCTCGTGGTCCACCCGGTAGGGCTCGTCGGCCCAGCCCAGCATGTTCGCCACGAGGTTCAGCGACTCGGAGGCGTTCTTGGTGAAGATCACCTCGTCGCGGCTCGGCGCGTTGATGAACTCGGCGACCTTGTCGCGCGCGCCCTCGTACAGCGCCGTGGCCTCCTCGGCGAGCACGTGCACGCCCCGGTGGACGTTGGCGTTGTGCTGCTCGTAGTACTCGGCGAGCACGTCGAGCACCTGGCGCGGCGTCTGCGAGGTCGCCGCGTTGTCCAGGTACACGAGCTTCCTGCCGTCGTGGAGCACGCGGTCCAGGATCGGGAAGTCCTTGCGGAGCGCCTCGGTGTCGAGGAGGCCCGGCAGCTGTGTCACGCGGATGCGCCACCCTTCACGTAAGCCTCGTAGCCCTCGTTCTCCAGCTTGTCCGCGAGCTCGGGGCCGCCGGACTCGACGATGCGGCCGCCGGCGAACACGTGGACGTGGTCGGGCTTGATGTAGCGCAGGATGCGCGTGTAGTGCGTGATCAGCAGGGTGCCGACCTCGCCGGTCTCGCGGACGCGGTTGACGCCCTCGGAGACGATGCGCAGCGCGTCGACGTCCAGGCCGGAGTCGGTCTCGTCGAGGACCGCGACCTTCGGCTTGAGCAGTTCGAGCTGGAGGATCTCGTGGCGCTTCTTCTCACCGCCGGAGAAGCCCTCGTTGACGTTGCGCTCGGCGAAGGAGGGGTCGATGTGGAGGCGCTCCATGGCCTCCTTGACCTCCTTCACCCAGGTGCGCAGCTTGGGGGCCTCGCCGCGGATGGCGGTGGCGGAGGTGCGCAGGAAGTTGGAGACCGAGACGCCGGGGACCTCGACCGGGTACTGCATCGCCAGGAACAGGCCCGCGCGGGCGCGCTCGTCGACGGACATCTCCAGGACGTCCTCGCCGTCGAGGGTGACGGTGCCGCCGGTGACGGTGTACTTGGGGTGCCCCGCGAGCGAGTAGGCGAGGGTCGACTTGCCGGAGCCGTTGGGGCCCATGATGGCGTGCGTCTCGCCCTGCTTCACGGTGAGGTCGACGCCCTTGAGGATCTCCTTCGTGGCGTTGTCGGCCTCGACGGTGACGTGCAGGTCTCGGATTTCAAGCGTTGCCATGGGTGCCTCAGGACTCCTGGGTGAGGGAGACGAGAACGTCGTCCCCTTCGATCTTTACGGGGTATACGGGGACGGGGCGCGTGGCCGGGAGGCCGGACGGCTTGCCGGTGCGCAGGTCGAACGCGGAGCCGTGCAGCCAGCACTCGATCTGGCAGTCCTCCACCTCGCCCTCGGAGAGGGAGACGTTCGCGTGGGAGCAGATGTCGTGGATGGCGAACACCTCGCCCTCGGTCTTCACGACCGAGACGGGGGTGCCGTCGAGCTCCACCCGCTTCGGGGTGTCGTCCTCCAGCTCGCTCAGCCCGCAGGCGCGTACGAAGGTCATGCGACCGACGCCTCCAGCTCCTGCGCGATCTTGGCGAGCAGACGCTCCTCGATGTCGGCGACGCCGATCTGCTGGACCAGCTCGGCGAAGAAGCCGCGGACCACCAGGCGGCGCGCCTCGTGCTCCGGGATGCCGCGGGCCATCAGGTAGAACAGCTGCTCGTCGTCGAAGCGGCCGGTGGCGGAGGCGTGGCCGGCGCCGACGATCTCGCCGGTCTCGATCTCCAGGTTCGGCACCGAGTCGACGCGCGCCCCGTCGGTGAGGACCAGGTTGCGGTTCATCTCGTAGGTGTCCGTGCCCTCGGCCTCGGCCTCGATGAGCACGTCGCCGATCCACACCGCGTGCGCGTCCTCGCCCTGCAGCGCGCCCTTGTAGACGACGTTCGACTTGCAGTGCGGGGTGTTGTGGGTGACCAGCAGGCGGTGCTCCTGGTGCTGGCCGGCGTCGGTGAAGTACAGGCCGAACAGCTCGGCCTCGCCGCCGGTGCCGGCGTACGACACGCGCGGGTGCAGGCGTACCACGTCGCCGCCGAAGGTGACGACCACGGACTTGAAGGAGGCGTCCCGGCCGACCAGCGCGTTGTGCTGGGCGACGTGGACGGCCTTGTCGTCCCAGTCCTGGACGGAGACGACGGTCAGCTTGGCGCCGTCGCCCAGGAGGTAGTCGACGTTGGCGGCGAGCACCGCGTCGCCGGTGTGGTCGATGACCACGACGGCCTCGGCGAAGGCGCCCAGCTCGATCACCTGGTGGCCGAAGGCGGTGCCGCCCTGGCCGTGCACCGCGATGCGGATCGGCTCGGTGAGGACGGTGTCCTTCGGGACGGTCACGACCGAGGCCTTCTCGAAGGCGGAGTAGGCCTGGGCGGCGACGCGGTCCACCGGGGTGCCGGCCCTGCCGAGCCGTGCGTCGTCCCGGCCGACGGTCTCCACGACGACGCCTTCGGGGGCCTGGACGTCGACCTTCACGCCGTCGCCGTTCGCCACGGCGGTGCCGTCGTGCAGGCCGCGCAGCCGCTCCAGCGGGGTGAAGCGCCATTCCTCCTCGCGGCCGTGCGGGACGGGGAAGTCCGCCACGTCGAAGGAGGGGGGCGCGCTCATGCGCGAGACGACGGTCGACTCCGCGGCGACCGCGATCGAGCCCGCGGTGGTGGATCCCACGGGTGGCGGGCTCCCCGCTCGAGCGGAGCCGAGAGTGGGGGAGTTCTGGGCCTCAGCCATGGCTGTCGGTCTGCTCTCTTTCCTGCGTTGCGTTCCTCGGCCCGCCCCGAAGGCGGGCCGCTGGCTACGGTGACGGGTGGCGGGTCAGCCGACCGCGCCCTCCATCTGCAGCTCGATCAGCCTGTTGAGCTCCAGCGCGTACTCCATGGGCAGCTCCTTGGCGATCGGCTCGACGAAGCCGCGCACGATCATCGCCATGGCCTCGTCCTCGGAGAGGCCGCGGCTCATCAGGTAGAAGAGCTGGTCCTCGGAGACCTTGGAGACGGTGGCCTCGTGGCCCATGGACACGTCGTCCTCGCGGACGTCGACGTACGGGTAGGTGTCCGACCGGGAGATCGTGTCGACGAGCAGCGCGTCGCACAGCACGTTGGACTTCGATCCGGCGGCGCCCTCGCCGATCTCGATCAGACCGCGGTACGAGGTGCGGCCGCCGCCGCGCGCCACGGACTTCGAGACGATGTTGGACGACGTGTTCGGCGCCATGTGCACCATCTTGGCGCCCGCGTCCTGGTGCTGGCCCTCGCCCGCGAAGGCGATGGACAGGGTCTCGCCCTTGGCGTGCTCGCCCATCAGGTAGACGGCCGGGTACTTCATCGTCACCTTGGAGCCGATGTTGCCGTCGATCCACTCCATGGTCGCGCCCTCGTAGGCCACGGCGCGCTTGGTGACCAGGTTGTAGACGTTGTTCGACCAGTTCTGGATGGTCGTGTAGCGGCAGCGGGCGTTCTTCTTGACGATGATCTCGACGACCGCGGAGTGCAGGGAGTCCGACTTGTAGATCGGGGCCGTGCAGCCCTCGACGTAGTGCACGTAGGCGCCCTCGTCGACGATGATCAGGGTCCGCTCGAACTGGCCCATGTTCTCGGTGTTGATCCGGAAGTAGGCCTGGAGCGGGATCTCGACGTGCACGCCCTTCGGCACGTAGATGAAGGAGCCGCCGGACCACACGGCGGTGTTCAGCGCCGCGAACTTGTTGTCACCGGCCGGGATGACCGTGCCGAAGTACTCCTTGAAGAGCTCCGGGTGCTCCTTCAGGGCGGTGTCGGTGTCGAGGAAGATGACGCCCTGCTCCTCCAGGTCCTCGCGGATCTGGTGGTAGACGACCTCCGACTCGTACTGGGCGGCGACACCGGCGACGAGACGCTGCTTCTCGGCCTCCGGGATGCCCAGCTTGTCGTAGGTGTTCTTGATGTCCTCGGGCAGGTCCTCCCAGGACTCCGCCTGCTTCTCCGTGGAGCGCACGAAGTACTTGATGTTGTCGAAGTCGATGCCCGACAGGTCCGATCCCCAGTTCGGCATCGGCTTCTTCTCGAAGAGCTTCAGGCCCTTCAGGCGCAGCTTGGTCATCCACTCCGGCTCGGACTTCTTCGCCGAGATGTCGCGGACGACCTCCTCGTCGAGGCCGCGCCTGGCGGAGGCACCGGCCACGTCGGAGTCGGCCCAGCCGTATTCGTACTTGCCCAGGCCCTCGAGTTCGGGGTGGGCAGTCTCCGTGGGGAGAGTCATGCGGGGTTCCTCCCGGCCGTGCTTGCAGGTGCGTCAGTGGAAATCTTGGGAATGAACGTCGTGCAGACGCCGTCGCCGTGCGCGATGGTCGCCAGTCGCTGGACGTGGGTACCCAGCAGCTCCGCGAAGACTTCCGTCTCCGCCTCGCACAGCTGCGGGAACTGTTCGGCGACGTGGGCGACCGGGCAGTGGTGCTGGCAGAGCTGCTCGCCGACCGGGGCGCTGCGTGCCGTAGCAGCGTACCCGTCGGCGCTCAGGGCCTTGGCCAGCGCTTCGGCGCGTTTGTCGGGGCTCGCGGCCTCGACGGCCTCGCGGTACGCGCTCGCCTGCGCGGTGATCCGGGCGCGGGCGAAGGCGGCGACCGCCTGGGGGCCGCCCCCCTGCTCGGCGATCCAGCGGAGCGCGTCCGCGGCGAGCTTGTCGTACGACTGGTCGAAGGCGTCCCGGCCGCAGTCGGTGAGCGCGAAGACCTTGGCGGGCCGGCCGCGTGTGCGCGTGCCGTACACCCGCTGTTCGCGTGCCTCCACGACGTCGTCGGCGACCAGCGCGTCCAGGTGACGCCGGACGGCCGCCTGGGTCAGTCCCAGCCGGCCGGCGAGTTCGGCGACGGTCGACGGCCCATGGTCCAGGATGGACCGCGCGACCCGGTTGCGCGTGGAGCGCTCACCGGTCGCGAGTTCCTCCTGCGGGGTTCCCACCGGGGTCTCCCGAGCCTCGCCGACGTTTTTCACAACGCCATTGTTGCGTAATTCCGCGAAGCCTGACAAGCGACGTCCGGATCACCCGGCGGTGCCCTGCGTCACTTAGGCACACCTAATCCGACCTGCGGCAACGATCTTCCGGCCGGCCGGTCCGGCGCCCCGCGCGGGCGGGCGGTGGGGCCGCGCGCACCCGTCGGAGCGACTCCCGAAGGGCGTCCACACCCCCTCCGACCGGCCCTCTTGTCGCTCAGGACACCACGGCCCAGCGGCTGCGCCGGCTCGGTGCCGAAAGGGGCGGGATCCTCCGCGTGCACTCCTCGCTCCGCTCCCCGGCCGGGTCGGCGCAGGGCCCGTCGCCGCGGTCGGGGAAATCGTCGCCCCACTGGGCCCTTCGGGGACGCCGGCATCCGGGCCACCCGGCCCCCGCACGGCCCGCTGATCACCCCGTCGCGCGGGGCCGCCTGATCCCCGGGGCGATGCGGTCCCGGCCGGGCGCCCTGCGCAACGCCCCTCCGCAGCTGCCCCTCCCGCCTCGGCCCGCACGCCGCGAAGAGCACCGGCGGCCACCGGCTCCGCGAGGAGTGCTTTCCCCACCCGCCCGCCTGAGGACCACGCGCTCTCCCTAGACTCTGGGCCATGCGAAGTGAGCCCGTGGTCCAGGTCCAGGCCCTGGTGAAGCGGTACGGCACGAAGACCGCGGTGGACGGCCTCGACCTGGTGGCCGGGCCGGGCGTGACCGCCGTGCTCGGCCCCAACGGGGCGGGGAAGACGACCACGGTCGAGACCTGCGAGGGGTACCGCACGCCGGACTCCGGCACGGTGCGCGTCCTGGGTCTCGACCCGGTGCGGCAGTCCGCCGAGCTGCGGCCCCGCATCGGCGTGATGCTCCAGTCCGGCGGCGTCTACTCGGGCGCCCGCGCGGAGGAGATGCTGCGGCACGTGGCGAGACTGCACGCGCATCCGCTGGACGTGGACGCCCTGATCGAGCGCCTGGGCCTGGGCTCGTGCGGCCGGACCGCCTACCGCCGGCTGTCCGGCGGCCAGCAGCAGCGGCTCGCGCTCGCCATGGCCGTCGTGGGCCGCCCGGAGCTGGTGTTCCTCGACGAGCCGACCGCCGGCCTGGACCCGCAGGCCCGCCGGGCCGCCTGGGACCTGGTGCGGGACCTGCGCGCCGACGGCGTCTCGGTGATCCTCACCACGCACCACATGGAGGAGGCCGAGCAGCTCGCCGACGACGTGGCGATCATCGACGGCGGCCGGGTCGTCGCCCAGGGCTCCCCGGAGGAGCTGTGCCGGGGCGGCGCCGAGAACACGCTGCGCTTCACCGGCCGCCCCGGCCTCGACGTCGGCTCCCTGCTCAAGGCGCTCCCGGCCGACTGCACGGCCGCCGAGCTGACCCCGGGCTCCTACCGGGTCGTCGGCAAGGTCGACCCGCAGCTGCTGGCCACCGTGACGTCCTGGTGCGCCCAGCACGGGGTGATGCCGGACCGGATCTCGGTGGAGCGGCACACGCTGGAGGACGTCTTCCTGGAACTGACCGGCAAGGAGCTGCGTTCATGACCACCGCGCCGGGCGCCTACACCCCGAAGCCGGGTGCGGCGCCCCTTCCCCGCATGATCGCGGCGCAGGCGGCGCTGGAGACGAAGATGCTGCTGCGCAACGGCGAGCAGCTGCTGCTGACCGTCGTCATCCCGACCCTGCTGCTGGTCCTCTTCAGCTCGGTCGACATCGTGGACACCGGCAAGGGCAGGGCGGTCGACTTCCTCGCCCCCGGCGTCCTGGCGCTCGCCGTGATGTCGACGGCCTTCACCGGCCAGGCCATCGCCACGGGCTTCGAGCGCCGCTACGGCGTCCTGAAGCGGCTCGCCGCCTCTCCGCTGCCGCGCTGGGCCCTGATGGCCGCGAAGACGGCGTCGGTGCTGGTCACCGAGGTCCTCCAGGTCGTCCTGCTGACCGTCATCGCCTTCGCGCTGGGCTGGTCCCCGCACGGCAGCCCGGCGGCCGTCCTGCTGCTGCTGGTCCTCGGCACGGCCGCCTTCTCCGGGCTCGGTCTGCTGATGGCGGGCACCCTAAAGGCGGAGGCGACGCTGGCCGCCGCCAACCTGGTCTTCCTGCTGCTGCTCGTCGGCGGTGGGGTCGTCGTCCCGCTGGAGAAGTTCGGCCCGGCGGGACAGCAGGTGCTGGGGCTGCTGCCCATCTCCGCGCTCTCCGACGGCCTTCGGGACGTCCTCCAGCACGGCTCCGGCATGCCCTGGGGCGACCTGGGGATCCTCGCCGTCTGGGCGGCGGCGGGACTGGCCGCGGCCGGGGCGTTCTTCCGCTGGGAATGACCCCGGGCCGGGTGCGGGCGGCGACGGAGCGTGGGTGAGGGCGGCCCGGACGCGGCTGCGCGCCCCGGCGGGAGCCACCCTCGTGAACGTGTGCACAAGCCGCGCCCTACGATGGTGGGCGTGCCAAAGCTGAACCGCGCCGACGCCGAGGCGGCCCTGCGCAACCCGCTCGCCTTCATCGCCGACCGCTGGACCCCGGACCCCCGGACCGTCCGGCGGGCGGCGCTCGCCGCGCTCGTGATGTCGGTGGTCATCGTCGTGACCGGCGGCGCCGTCCGGCTGACCGGCTCGGGTCTGGGCTGCCCCACCTGGCCCACCTGCACCGACGACTCGCTGACCACCACCCGGGCGATGGGCGTCCACGGGGTCATCGAGTTCGGCAACCGCATGCTGACCTACGTGCTGTGCGCGGCCGTCGGCTGGGCCATCGTCGCCGCCCGTGCCGAGAAGCCCTGGCGGCGCAGCCTCACCCGGCTGGGCTGGGCGCAGTTCTGGGTGGTCATGGGCAACGCGGTGCTGGGCGGCATCGTGGTCCTGGTCGGCCTCAACCCGTACACGGTCGCCGCCCACTTCCTGCTCTCCTCGGCGCTGATCGCGGTCGCCACGGTGATGTGGCAGCGGGCCCGGGAGGGCGACGGGGCGCCGCGTCCGCTGGTCGGCGCGGCCGTGCAGCAGCTGGTGTGGGTGCTGGTGCTGGCGTCCGTGCTGCTCATCGCGGTCGGCACGGTGGTGACCGGCGCCGGGCCGCACGCCGGGGACTCCAGCGAGGTCGACCGCATCCCGATCGACTGGGAGACGGTCGCCAAGCTGCACGCGGTGCTCGCCTGGATCGTGGTCACGCTGACGTTCGCCCTGTGGTTCGTGCTGAAGGCGGTGGACGCGCCGCAGGCACCGCGGGCGCGGACGCGTGAGCTGTTCGTCGTGCTGCTGTGCCAGGGGACGCTGGGGTACGTCCAGTACTTCACCCACCTGCCGGAGGCCCTCGTCGCCGCCCACATGCTGGGCTCCGCGGTGATGTGGATCTGGGTGCTGCGCGTCCAGCTGTCCCTGCGGGAGCGCCCGGCGCTCACCGCGGACCTGCCGGGCGCCTCGGCCGAAGCACCGGCCGGCGCCCGCGTGTGACGCACCCGCACGCCTGACCGGGGCGTCGATCGCCGGGCCGAGGCAGGCTCGGCGTGCCGTCCCGTCCTCGCCGGGCGGAGCGGGGCGCGGCTCGGCGGGCCGGGGGACGCCGGTGCGCTCCCGAGGGCCGCGCGGACCCGTCCGGGCGCCCTGCGCGAGGCGCACCCGCGGCCCTCGCCCCACGGCCCTCGCCCCGCGGCGGAGGGAGAGCAGCGGGGGCGAGGCGGGCACACCCGACCGGCCCCGGTGGACGAGCCGGGCTGCCCGGATCCTGTTTCTCGGCGGGGGCCACGACTCCTCCCCGACCATCCGCCTCACCGGGCACCGGACACCGGCGCCCCCCCACCGAGGTCGGCGGCCCGCTCCCCGGGCGGTCCCGCACGTCCAGCCGCCGCCTGCGCGATCCGCCGCGGCCGAACGGTCCGAAGGGCGGGCCGCCGCGGGCGCAGCAGCCGGGCCGACGCCCGGCCGCACCGGTCCGCGGCCCGGTCGCAGTCCCCCGGCTCCCGGTGGCACCGCCCGCGCACAGCGTCGCGCGGCCGGTCGCGTGGCGCGGGCTCGAACGGGGCCCCCGCCACCCTCGTCACGGCCGGTACGACGGCGACCGAGCCGGGTTTCCGGACTGCCGGACCGCCGTCACCGGTTCTCGCGCCAGTCCTTGCACCCGCCTGCACCCGCCGCGCGCCCTCGACGGCTCAGCCCCCCTCAGGACGCGGGACGGCGGCTCACGGACGAGCGCTGTGCCCGCCGGGCCACGTGGACGCCGTGGGACCCGTGGGACCGGCCCGCGGGGCACGGCGTTCCGGTCATCCCGACGGCGCCTTCCCGCACGCGGGCCCGCGCCCCCGCGGTCCGGCTGTTCAGCCGCCCACCTGGATACCGGCCATCCGCTTCCACTCGTACGGTCCCGTCGTCACCTTCGCCGCGAACTCGCCGTCGAAGGACTCGTGGACCGTGATGCCGGCCTTCCGGACAGCCTGCTCGGCGATGGCGTGGCTGGGGGCCACGAGGTCGCCCCAGCCGCCGTCCTGGCCGACGAGGACGATGCGGGCGCCGCGCTCGCCGAGGTAGGACACCTGGCCCTCGGCGCCGCCGTGCGACTTGGCGAAGGCGCTGATCTGGTGGGCGAGCCGGGCCGCCTTGCGCTCGGCCTTCGGGTCAACCTGCTGCGTGTCTGCCATGCCAGGATGCTACTCATGGGTAGATCGACTGGCGAGGGCAGAGCCCTGTGAGATACGCCCGGCGCGCTCCTGCGGGCGCCCGGCGCGCGTCAGCGCAGGAACGGGTCGACCGCGACCGCCACGAAGAGCAGCGACACATAGGTGATCGACCAGTGAAACAGCCGCATCTCCTTCAGCTTCGCGCCCGTCACCTCGGCCTTGGCCCGGTTCTGCAGCGCGTGCGCCTCCCACAGCCACCAGCCGCCCGAGGCCAGCGCGACCGCCGTGTAGAACCAGCCCGTGTACCCGAGCGGGGTGAGCAGCAGGGAGACCGCGACCATCACCCAGCTGTAGACGACGATCTGCCGGGCGACGACCTTGTTGGAGGCGATGACCGGAAGCATCGGCACGCCCACGCGCGCGTAGTCGTCCTTGACCTTCATGGACAGCGGCCAGTAGTGCGGCGGCGTCCAGAAGAAGATCACCAGGAAGAGGACGACCGGCGCCCAGGAGATCGAGTTCGTCACGGCCGACCAGCCGATCAGCACCGGCATGCAGCCCGCGATGCCGCCCCACACGATGTTCTGCGAGGTACGCCGCTTGAGGATCATCGTGTAGACGACGACGTAGAAGAGGAGCGCCCCGAGTGACAGCCATGCGCTCAGCCAGTTGACGGTGAGCCCGAACAGCAGCGTCGAGACGACGGCGAGGGTGATGCCGAAGACCAGGCACTCGCGGGGGCTGACCATGCCGGTCACCAGCGGGCGCTGGGAGGTCCGGTCCATCAGGGCGTCGATGTCCCGGTCGATGTACATGTTCAGCGCGTTGGCGCCGCCCGCCGAGAGGTAGCCGCCGACACAGGTCAGCAGCACCAGCCGCAGGTCGGGCACGCCCTGCTGCGCCAGGAACATCACCGGCACGGTCGTGATGAGCAGCAGCTCGATGATCCGCGGCTTGGTCAGCGCCACGAACGCCTTGACACGGGCCCCGAACGGCCGGTGGACCGGGTTCTGGCTCGCTCCGAGCGCACCCTCCCCCAGACCCTCAAGGGCCCGGGAGGTGCCCCCAGGACGGGATTCGACGGCCGTCACGCACACCCCTGACAGAGACATCCCAGCAAGCCCCCCGAGTGACGTGTGGGTGAAGGCTCGCGCGTACCACGCCACTGTAGACGTTGCCCATACCCCGGCCTGTCGCGGGGGTGGGGTCGTGTTCGCCGGGCCGGTCCGGCGTGCGCACACAGGCTCGATTGAGCAGTCAGATGAGCGGCTCCGTATTCATGTGCCACATGCCTTCCCGGCCGGTCGGGAAGGCATGTGGCATCGAGTCCCGGCAGTCTGGAAACGCTCGAAAAGGCGCACGTCCCCACGGGGGTAGGCTCGACAGCGCCGGCGGGCGACAAGCCCGTCGGCGGCCGGGTGGGGGCATGCCCCGAAGACCGGCGACCGACATGTGGAGAGGAGCCCTGACCCAGGGTGAGCACCAAGCCGACCACCACAGCCCTCGAGTGGACCGAACTGGACCAGCGGGCCGTGGACACCGCCCGTGTCCTGGCCGCAGACGCCGTACAGAAGGTCGGCAACGGCCATCCCGGTACGGCGATGAGCCTGGCCCCGGCCGCCTACACCCTCTTCCAGAAGGTGATGCGGCACGACCCGGCCGACCCGGAGTGGGTCGGGCGCGACCGCTTCGTGCTGTCCGCCGGCCACTCGTCCCTGACCCTCTACACCCAGCTCTACCTGGCCGGCTTCGGCCTGGAGCTGGACGATCTGAAGGCGTTCCGGACGTGGGGCTCCAAGACCCCCGGCCACCCGGAGTACGGGCACACCAAGGGCGTGGAGACCACCACCGGTCCGCTGGGCCAGGGTGTCGCCAACGCGGTGGGCATGGCGATGGCCGCCCGCTACGAGCGCGGTCTGTTCGACCCGGACGCGCCCGCCGGCGAGTCCCCCTTCGACCACTACGTCTACTGCATCGCCGGTGACGGCTGCCTCCAGGAGGGCATCTCCGCCGAGGCGTCCTCGCTGGCCGGCCACCAGAAGCTCGGCAACCTGATCCTGCTGTGGGACGACAACCACATCTCGATCGAGGGCGACACCGAGACGGCCGTCTCCGAGGACACCGTCAAGCGGTACGAGGCCTACGGCTGGCACGTGCAGCGCGTCGAGCCGAAGGAGAACGGCGACCTGGACCCGCAGGCGATCTACGCCGCGATCCAGGAGGCGAAGAAGGTCACGGACCGGCCGTCGTTCATCGCGATGCGGTCGATCATCGCCTGGCCGGCGCCGAACGCGCAGAACACCGAGGCCGCGCACGGCTCGGCGCTCGGCGAGGAGGAGGTCGCGGCCACCAAGCGCGTCCTCGGCTTCGACCCGGAGAAGACCTTCGAGGTCGCCGACGAGGTCATCGCCCACACCCGCAAGGCGCTGGAGCGCGGCGCCGAGGCGAAGGCGCAGTGGGAGAAGTCCCTCCAGGTGTGGCGGGACGGCAACCCCGAGCGTGCCGCCGAGTTCGACCGGATCAGCAGGGGCGAGCTGCCCGCCGGCTGGGAGGACAAGATCCCGGTCTTCGAGCCCGGCAAGGGCGTCGCGACGCGTGCCGCGTCCGGCAAGGTGCTGCAGGCGCTCGGCGCGGTGATCCCCGAGCTGTGGGGCGGCTCCGCCGACCTCGCCGGGTCGAACAACACGACGATCGACAAGAACAGCTCCTTCCTGCCCGAGGGCAACCCGCTGCCGGAGGCCGACCCGTACGGCCGCACCGTCCACTTCGGCATCCGCGAGCACTCCATGGCCGCGGAGCTGAACGGCATCACGCTGCACGGCAACACCCGTGTCTACGGCGGCACCTTCCTGGTCTTCTCCGACTACATGCGCAACGCGGTGCGCCTGTCGGCCCTGATGCACCTGCCGGTGACGTACGTGTGGACGCACGACTCCATCGGTCTGGGCGAGGACGGCCCGACCCACCAGCCGGTGGAGCACCTGGCCTCGCTGCGCGCGATCCCGGGCCTGAACGTCGTGCGCCCGGCGGACGCCAACGAGACCGCGATCGCCTGGCGGGAGATCCTCAAGCGCTGGACCAAGGAGTTCGGCAAGGGCCAGCCGCACGGCCTCGCGCTCACCCGGCAGGGCGTGCCGACCTACGAGCCGAACGAGGACGCCGCGCGTGGCGGTTACGTCCTGTTCGAGGCCGAGGGCGGCGAGCCGCAGGTCGTCCTGATCGCCACCGGTTCCGAGGTGCATGTGGCGGTCGAGGCGCGTGAGCGGCTGCAGGCCGAGGGCGTGCCCACCCGCGTGGTGTCGATGCCGTGCGTGGAGTGGTTCGAGCAGCAGGACCAGGGGTACCGGGAAGCCGTGCTGCCGCCGTCCGTGAAGGCCCGTGTCGCCGTGGAGGCCGGCATCGGCCTCACCTGGCACAAGTACGTGGGGGACGCCGGCCGCATCGTCTCGCTGGAGCACTTCGGTGCTTCCGCCGACGGCAAGGTGCTCTTCCGGGAGTTCGGTTTCACCGCCGAGGACGTGGCCGCGAAGGCGCGGGAATCCCTCGCCGACGCTCAGCGCTGACGCTCACATACGACACGTAGGAGATGTAATTCCATGACAGACGCACTCAAGCGCCTCTCCGAGGAAGGCGTCGCGATCTGGCTGGACGACCTGTCGCGCAAGCGGATCACGTCCGGCAACCTCGCGGAGCTGATCGACCAGCAGCACGTCGTGGGCGTCACCACCAATCCGACGATCTTCCAGAAGGCGATCTCCCAGGGCGACGGCTACGACCGGCAGCTGTCGGACCTCGCGGCCCGCAAGGTCACCGTCGAAGAGGCCATCCGCATGATCACCACGGCGGACGTCCGCGACGCCGCCGACATCCTGCGCCCGGTCTACGACGCCACGGACGGCCGGGACGGCCGGGTCTCCATCGAGGTGGACCCGCGCCTCGCGCACGACGAGCACGCGACCGTCGCCGAGGCCAAGCAGCTGGCCTGGTTGGTGGACCGCCCGAACACCCTGATCAAGATCCCGGCCACGATGGCGGGCATCCCGGCGATCACCGAGGTCATCGGCCTCGGCATCAGCGTCAACGTCACGCTGATCTTCTCGCTGGAGCGCTACCGCGCGGTCATGGACGCCTACCTCTCCGGCCTGGAGAAGGCCAAGGAGCGCGGCCTGGACCTGTCCGGGATCCACTCCGTGGCGTCCTTCTTCGTGTCCCGGGTGGACACCGAGATCGACAAGCGGCTGGACGCCCTGGGCACCGACGAGGCCAAGGCGCTGCGCGGCAAGGCCGCCCTCGCCAACGCCCGCCTCGCCTACCAGGCGTACGAGGAGGTCTTCTCCTCCGACCGCTGGCACGCGCTGGAGCAGGCGGGCGCCAACAAGCAGCGTCCGCTGTGGGCGTCGACCGGCGTGAAGGACCCGGCCTACCCGGACACCCTCTACGTCACCGAGCTGGTCGCGCCGAACACGGTCAACACCATGCCGGAGGCCACGCTGGAGGCCACCGAGGACCACGGCGAGATCACCGGCAACACCATCGCCGGCACCTACGAGCAGGCGCGCGCCGACCTGGACGCGCTGGAGAAGCTCGGCATCTCCTACGACGACGTCGTGCAGGTGCTGGAGACCGAGGGCGTCGAAAAGTTCGAGGCGTCCTGGAACGACCTGCTGAAGTCGACCCAGGCGGAGCTCGAGCGCCTCGCCCCTTCGGAGGGCTGAGTTGTCACCCGTTTCCGGTTCCGGAGCGAACCCGCTTCGTGACCCGGCCGACCGGCGGCTCCCGCGCATCGCGGGGCCGTCGGGCCTGGTCATCTTCGGCGTCACGGGCGACCTGTCCCGCAAGAAGCTGATGCCGGCCGTGTACGACCTCGCCAACCGGGGCCTGCTGCCGCCGGGCTTCTCGCTGGTGGGCTTCGCCCGTCGCGAGTGGGAGCACGAGGACTTCGCCGCCGAGGTCCACGACGCCGTCAAGGCGCACGCCCGCACGCCGTTCAGGGAGGAGGTCTGGCAGCAGCTCATCCAGGGGATGCGCTTCGTCCAGGGCACCTTCGACGACGACGAGGCGTTCGAGCGGCTGCGCGCCACCATCGAGGAGCTGGACCGGGCGCAGGGCACGGGCGGCAACTTCGCCTTCTACCTGTCGGTGCCGCCGCGTTCCTTCCCGGTGGTCATCCAGCAGCTGAAGAAGCACGGCCTGGCCGAGCAGAGCGGCGGCTCCTGGCGGCGCGCGGTCATCGAGAAGCCGTTCGGCCACGACCTGAAGTCGGCCGAGGAGCTGAACAAGGTCGTGCACGAGGTGTTCACCCCGGACCAGGTGTTCCGGATCGACCACTACCTCGGCAAGGAGACCGTCCAGAACATCCTGGCGCTGCGCTTCGCCAACACGATGTTCGAGCCGATCTGGAACCGGTCCTTCGTGGACCATGTGCAGATCACGATGGCCGAGGACATCGGCATCGGCGGCCGGGCCGGCTACTACGACGGCATCGGCGCCGCCCGCGACGTCATCCAGAACCACCTGCTGCAGCTGCTCGCGCTGACCGCGATGGAGGAGCCCGCCTCCTTCGACGCGGACGCGCTGGCCGCGGAGAAGACCAAGGTGCTCGGCGCCGTGCGGCTGCCGAAGGACCTGGGCCGCGACACGGTCCGCGGGCAGTACGCGGCCGGCTGGCAGGGCGGCGAGAAGGTCATCGGCTACCTCGAGGAGGAGGGCATCGACCCGAACTCGAAGACCGACACCTTCGCGGCGGTCAAGCTGGAGATCGACAACCGCCGCTGGGCGGGTGTCCCCTTCTACCTGCGCACCGGCAAGCGCCTCGGCCGGCGCGTCACCGAGATCGCGGTCGTCTTCCAGCGGGCCCCGCACTCCCCCTTCGACCACACGGCGACGGAGGAGCTGGGCTCGAACGCGATCGTCATCCGCGTCCAGCCCGACGAGGGCATCACGGTCCGGTTCGGCTCGAAGGTGCCGGGCACCTCGATGGAGATCCGGGACGTGTCCATGGACTTCGCCTACGGCGAGTCGTTCACGGAGTCCAGCCCGGAGGCGTACGAGCGGCTGATCCTGGACGTGCTGCTCGGCGACGCCAACCTCTTCCCGCGCACGGAGGAGGTCGAGCTGTCCTGGAAGATCCTCGACCCGATCGAGGAGTACTGGGACCGGAACGGCAGGCCCGCCCAGTACCCGTCGGGCACCTGGGGCCCCGCCGAGGCGGACGAGATGCTCGCACGAGACGGACGGAGCTGGCGCCGGCCATGAAGATAGACCTGACCGGCACCACCGCCGGAGAGATCAACAAGGCGCTCGTCCGGGGCCGCCGCGCCATCGGCACGCCCGCCGTCGGCATGGTGCTCACCCTCGTGATCGTCACCGACGAGGAGAACGCCTACGACTCGCTGAAGGCCGCCAACGACGCCTCGCGCGAGCACCCCTCGCGCACGCTCGTGGTGATCAAGCGGGTCTCCCGCTCCCCGCGCGACCGCACGACCTCGCGGCTGGACGCCGAGGTGCGGGTGGGTGCGGAGGCGGGCACCGGCGAGACGGTCGTGCTGCGGCTGTACGGCGAGGTCGTCGACCACGCCGACTCGGTCGTGCTGCCGCTGCTGCTGCCGGACGCCCCGGTGGTCGTCTGGTGGCCGGTGAACGCCCCGCTGGACCCGGCGAAGGACCCGCTGGGCGCGCTGGCCCAGCGCCGGGTCACCGACACCTATGCCGCTGAGCAGCCGGTGCGGGAGCTGTCCGCCCGCGCCGCGGCCTACACGCCCGGCGACACCGACCTGGCCTGGACCCGGATCACGCCGTGGCGCTCGATGCTGGCGGCGGCCCTGGACCAGGTCGGCTGCGAGGTGAAGGCCGTCGAGGTGGAGGGCGAGGAGTTCAACCCGAGCTGCGAGCTGCTGGCGATGTGGCTCGCGGACCGGCTGGACGTGCCGGTGAAGCGCGCGCTGTCGTCCGGTCCCGGTCTGACGGCGGTCCGCATGGACACCAGCCGCGGCCCGATCGTCCTGGACCGGGCGGACGGCTCGCTGGCCACGCTGTCCATCGAGGGGCAGCCGGCCCGCGCGGTGGCGCTGAAGCGGCGGGACACCGCCGAGCTGATCGCGGAGGAGCTGCGCCGGCTGGACCCGGACGACACCTACGCGTCGGCGCTGCGCTACGGGGTGGAGCGGCTGAAGACGGCCGCGCGGCAGCCCGCCGCGGACGAGACCACCGCGGACGAGACCACCGCGGACGGGGCCGCAGCGGACGGGCGCGGGACGGACGAACCGGCGGCCGAGCCGGAGCCGGTGGAGGAGGCCGCGAAGGCGCCCGCGAAGAAGGCGGCGGCCAAGACCGCGAAGAAGGCCCCGGCGAGGAAGGCGACGGCGAAGTGAGCACCCCGCAGCTGGTCGTCCACCGCGACAAGGAGCTGATGGCGCAGGCCGCCGCTGCCCGCCTGATCACCAGGATCGTGGACGCGCAGGCCTCCCGGGGCACCGCGTCGGTGGTCCTCACCGGCGGCCGCAACGGCAACGGCCTGCTGGCCGCGCTGGCGGCGGCTCCGGCCCGGGACGCCGTCGACTGGGGCCGCCTCGACCTGTGGTGGGGCGACGAGCGCTACCTCCCCGAGGGCGACCCCGAGCGCAACGTCACGCAGGCCCGCGAGGCCCTGCTGGACTCCGTGCCCCTGGACCCGGAGCGCGTGCACGCCATGCCCGCCTCCGACGGCCCGTACGGCACGGACGTCGACGCGGCGGCGGAGGCGTACGCGGCGGAGCTGGCCAAGGCGGCCGGTCCGGAGAACCACGGCCCGGTCCCGGCCTTCGACGTGCTGATGCTGGGCGTCGGCCCGGACACCCATGTGGCCTCGCTCTTCCCGGAGCTGCCGGCCGTCCGGGAGACCGAGCGCACGGTGGTCGGCGTGCGCGGGGCGCCCAAGCCCCCGCCGACCCGGATCTCCCTCACCCTCCCGGCGATCCGCGCGGCCCGCGAGGTGTGGCTCCTCGCGGCCGGCGAGGACAAGGCGCAGGCCGCGGCGATCGCCCTGTCCGGGGCGGGCGAGATCCAGGCCCCGGCGGCGGGCGCCCGCGGCCGGTCCCGCACCCTGTGGCTGCTGGACGCGGCGGCGGCCTCGCGGCTGCCGCGCTCGCTGTATCCGCCGGCTTCGCCGTGAGACCGTGAGACACGGGGGCGGCCGCGGACCTTCCGCGCCGCCCCCATAGCAGTTGACTCCCCCTCAGGGGCGGCTTCACGTTTTCTGCACCGTACTTTCATGTACTGGTCATCTTATGTGTAAGCTCCTGGCCCACTGATCGCATCACCGAGGGGGGACCTCACTCATGCGCATACGCTTCGCGCTGCCCGCCGCCGTCGCCGCGGGAACGCTCGCCGTCGTCGTCGCGACCCCGGCCCACGCCGCCGAATACTCCTCCGCCCTGAAGATCAAGGGCGCCCAGTACGACGCGCCCGGGCGGGACTCCAACAGCTGCAGCACGGGCAACAGCACCGGCGAGTACGTGACGATCAAGAACTACTCGCGCACCGCGACCGTCAACCTCAAGGGTTACGTCGTCAAGGACACCACCAGCACCAACCGGTTCACCTTCTCCTCGAACCACTACCTCCAGCCGGGCGACTACGTGAAGCTGCGCGGCGGCCACGGCACCGACTCGGACGCGGACAACGTCGTCTACCGCCAGAACTGCAACTTCCTCTGGAACAACGACAAGGACACCGTCTACCTGTACAAGCCGTCCGGCGCCCACGCGGACACCCACGCCTACACCAGGTCGCGCGACGACGGGGACGGCAACGGCTACATCTCCTTCCACGGCTGAGCCGGCCTCCCGGACGAGTGACCGTGCATCCGTACGACACCCCGCGGCGGCCGGCCGACACCCGGCCGCTGCGCCGGCGCAAGCGCGTGTGGGCCGCCGCCGTCGCCCTGTTCGCGGCGGGCGCGATCGGCGGAGGCCGGTCCGCCCACGACGAGGCGGCCGCGGCTTCGGCGCCGGCGCCCCGGCCGACGGTGACGACGACCGTCACCGCGACGGCCACCGAGACCGCCCGGCCGGTGCCCGCGCCGACGGTCACCAGGACCCGGACCGTGCGGACACCCGGGCCGACCGTCACCGTCACCAGGACCGCCGCCACCGTGCGCAGCGCCGGCACCACCGGCGGCGGCAGCACCACCGGCGGCGGCAGCAGCGGCACCGGCGGCGGCAGCGGCACCGGTGCCGGCACGTGCTCCATCGTCTCCGGCTCCGGCAACTGCTACCGGGCGGGCCAGTTCTGCCGCAACAGCGACCACGGAGCGCTCACCACCACCGCGGGTGGCGCGCGGATCCGTTGCGCCTACAGCGGCAGCGCCTGGCGCTGGACCTACGCGTGAGGGGAGGCGGCCGGTGCGCCGGCCGCCTCCCCCCAGGTCCTCACGGGCGGGGCGGTCACTTGACCGACCCCGCCATCACCCCCTGCACGAAGTGCCGCTGGAAGGCGAAGAACACCGCGACCGGCACGATGAGCGACAGGAAGGCGCCCGGCGCCAGGACGTCGATGTTGCTGCCGAACTGCCGGATCTGCGACTGCAGTTCCACGGTGAGCGGCTGTGCGGAGCTGTCGGCGAAGAGCAGGGCGACCAGCATGTCGTTCCAGACCCACAGGAACTGGAAGATGGCCAGCGAGGCGATCGCGGGGCGGCCCACCGGCAGCACCAGCCGGGTGAAGATGCGCCACTCGCCGCCGCCGTCCATCCGCGCCGCCTCCAGCATCTCCTTCGGCATCTCCGCGAAGTAGTTGCGCAGCAGGAACACGGCGAAGGGCAGGCCGTAGGCGACGTGGAAGAGGATCACTCCCGGGATCGTGCCGAACAGGCCCAGCGCGCCGAAGAGTTTCGCCACCGGCAGCAGGCCGATCTGCACCGGCACCACCAGCAGGGCCACGACCAGCAGGAAGAGGGGCTCGCGGAGCGGGAAGTCCAGCCAGGCGAAGGCGTATCCGGCGAGGGCCGCGATGACGACCACCAGCGTGGTGGCCGGCACCGAGATGAGCACCGTGTTCCAGAAGGCTCGGGTCATGCCCGCGTCCTTCAGCAGCGCCGCGTAGTTGTCGAAGGACAGCCGGCCGGGACCGGTGAGGGCCGTCCACCAGCCGCCCTTGGCCGTGTCCTGGGCCGAGCGGAGCGAGGAGACGAACAGGCCCGCCAGCGGGGTCAGCCAGACCAGGCCGACGACCACCAGGAAGGCCTGCACCAGGCCGTTGCCCAGACCGCGCCGGATCGCGTTCATCGCTGACTCCTTCGGAAACGGCGGACGTTGAAGACCATCGCGGGGACCACCAGGAGCAGGAGCAGGACGCCGAGGGCGCTGCCGAGGCCCTGGTCGTTGCCGCCGCCGAAGGACACCAGCCACATCTGGGTGGCGAGGACGGTGGCGTCCTCCTGCACCGGGCCGGGCGCGATGATGTAGACGAGGTCGAAGACCTTCATCACGTTGATCACGAGGGTCACGAAGACGACGGTGAGGACCGGGGCCAGCAGCGGGACCGTGATCCTGCGGAAGATCTGCCATTCGTTCGCGCCGTCCATCCGGGCCGCCTCCAGCGCGTCGCGGGGCAGCGTGGACAGGCCCGCGCCGATCAGCACCATCGCGAACCCGGTCCAGATCCACAGGTAGGCGCCGATGATGGCCGGTGTGACGAGGGCGGGACCGAGCCAGGAGACGCCCTGGTACGGCGGGGCGAAGTTGGACGCCGGCAGCTTCACCGTGTACGGGCCGCCGTGCAGCCCGGCGAAGCGGAAGGAGCCGTCGGCGGCGGTCTTCGTGCTCGCGACCGTCTTCCCGTCGCGCACCGCCTCGACCTTCATGCCGGGCAGGCCGCTCTCCCGCCGGTCGACCTCGCCCTGCCTGCCGCCGCCACCCGGGGTGAAGTCGAGGTAGACGACGCCGCGCAGCTCGCCGGGCCCGGCTTTGCCCGCGGTCGCCGGGCGGGCGGGGCGGGCCGTCCCGGGCAGGTCCTTCGGCAGGACGCCGACCATCGGGAGCGTCACCGGCGCGCCGGGGGCGGCGGTCGTGCGGTAGGAGCCGTCCCGGTCCCTGGTGAGCAGACCGGTGCGCCCGCGGGCCGTCGGGTACGTCGACGTGTCCTCGAACAGGTCGTGGACGGAGACGACGGCCGCGTTCAGCACGCCCTTGTCCGGGTCCTCGTCGTAGGCGAGCCGGAAGATGATGCCGGCGGCGAGGAAGGAGACGGCCATCGGCATGAAGAGGAGCAGCTTGAAGGCGGTGGCCCAGCGGACCTTCTCCACCAGGACCGCCAGGATCAGGCCCAGGCCGGTCAGCAGGGCGGGGGCGACGACCACCCAGACGGCGGTGTTGCGGATGGCCTTCACGGTGGCCGGGTCGCGGAACATCTCGGCGTAGTTGCCGCCGCCGACGAACCGGGTGCCGGACGCGTCGAAGAAGCTGCGGCCGACGGAGAAGAGCACCGGGTAGACGACGAGCGCACCGAGCAGCAGCAGCGCGGGCAGGACGAAGAGCAGGGCGATGAGCCGGGCGCGCCCCCGGCCGCGGCGCACGCGCGCCGGGCCGGCGGCGGCCCGCGGGCCCGCCTGCTGCTTCTCGACAGTGGTGGCGGTCATGGCGGCGTCGCTCAGTCCTGGTAGGTCTTGGCCGCCGCGGACTCCAGCTTCGCCGCGGTCGCCTTGGCGTCGGACGGGTCGCGCAGGAAGTCCTGCAGGAGCTTCCACTCGCCGGTCCCCTTGGTGCCGCCGAAGGCCGCCGGGGCCTGGTCGGACATGTCGAAGCGGACCGAGTCGCCCGCGCCCACCAGGGACTTCGCGGTCGCGCGGGTGACGTCGTCGCCGTAGGCGGACAGGCTCAGCTTCTTGTTGGGGGACAGGAAGCCGCCCGCCTTCGCCCACACGGCGGCGGCCTCGGGGGTGGCCAGGTACTCCAGCAGCTTCATGCCGGCCTCGGCGTTCTTGCCGTCCTTGAGGACGACGGCCGCGTCGCCGCCGCTGACGACCGGCGCCGTGCCGCCGTCGACCGCCGGGAAGGGGAAGAAGTCGGCGTCCTTGCCGATGGCCTTGCCGTACTGGTCGTGGGCGACGCCGGCGACGAAGTCGCCCTCGTAGACCATGCCGGCCTCGGGCTCGGGTCCGAACACCTTCTCCACCGAGCCGGGGAAGTCGGTGTTGAGGGCCGTCTTCCGGCCGCCCGCGATGAGCTGCTTGTCCTTGAACAGCTTGCCGAGGGTGGTGAGCGCCCTGACCACGCTGGGGTCGGTCCACTTGATCTCGTGGGCGGCGAGGGCGTCGTACTTCTCGGGGCCGGCCTGGGAGAGGTAGACGTTCTCGAACCAGTCGGTGAGGGTCCAGCCGTCCTGTCCGGCGACCGCGAAGGCGGCGAGGCCGGAGTCGGAGACGGTGTGCCCGGCCTCGAGGAGCTCGGCGTACGTCTTCGGCGGCTCGACCCCGGCCTGGGCGAGCGCGTCGGGGCTGTACCAGACGGTGGACTTGTGGGCGGCCTTGAAGTAGAGGCCGTACAGGGTGCCGTCGACGCTGCCGTACTTCTTCCACACGGGGGCGTAGCCGGCGTCGATGCTCTGCCGGGCGGTGGCGGACAGCGGCTTGAGCCAGCCCTTCTCGGCGAACTGCTTCAGCACGCCGACCTGGGGGACCATCACGACGTCGGGCGCGTTGCCGCCCTCGATCTTGCTGCCGACGACGGTGGAGACGTTGTCGCCGGTGGACACGAACTGGGTCTTGGCGCCGGTCTTCGCGGTGAAGGCGTCCAGCACCTTCTGGAAGTTCTTCTGCTCGCTGCCGGACCAGACGCCGGCCACGGTGACCGTCTGGCCGTCGAGTGCCTTGTCGCCGCCTGACGCGGAGACCGGTTCACCTCCGCAGGCGGTGGCGCCGAGGGCGACCGCGAGGGCGGTGCAGCCGGTGAGCAGGGTCGTGCGTCGTCGCATCATCGTTGACGGACCTTTCCGGTGGAGGATTCGGCTCTGGATCACAGGTCGCTCAGCCACCAGGCGGCCGTGGAGCCGGGCAGGACGCCGGGCGGGCACGGGCCGCTGGAGAGCAGGGGGGTGCCGGGGACCGGCGCGGGCGTGGAGGACGTGCCGAAGTTGACGGCGCAGACCAGGCCGTCGCCGCGGACGAAGGCGAGCACGCCGGGCGGGGTGTCCAGCCAGCGCAGCGCGCCCTCGCCCAGCTGCGGCAGGCTCTTGCGCAGTTGCAGGCCGTCCCGGTACAGGTGCCAGAAGGAGCGGGTGTCGGCGAGAGCCCGGTCGGTGGCGTACTCGGCGAAGTACGGCGGCTGCGGCAGCCAGGGCTTGGCGCCCTCCGCGCCGGAGGTGAAGCCGAACGGGGAGGCCTGCCCCGACCAGGGCAGCGGCACCCGGCAGCCGTCGCGGATGCGGGCGCGGCTCCCGGTGCGCCGGAAGATCGGGTCGGTGAGCACGTCGTCGGGCAGGTCGACGACCTCGGGCAGGCCGAGCTCCTCGCCCTGGTAGATGTACGCCGCTCCGGGCAGCGCCAGCATGAGCAGCGCGGCTGCCCGGGCGCGGGCGGCGCCGAGGCCGCTGCCCTCGGTCGCGGGTTCGCCGTAGCGGGTGACGGTGCGGACCTGGTCGTGGTTGTTGAGGACCCAGGTGACCGTGGAGCCGGTGCCGGCGATGTCCTGCATGGCCTCGGAGATGACCTTGCGGAAGGCGTCGGCGTCCCAGGGGGCGCTGAGCAGGTCGAAGAAGAAGGCCTGGTGCAGTTCGTCCGGGCGGACGTACAGGGCGTGCTCGCGGGCGGTGGGGACCGAGACCTCGCCGACGAGGAGGCGGTCCCGGCCGTCGCGTCCGGTGTACTCCTCGCAGACCGCGCGCCAGCGCCGCCACACCTCGTGCACCTCGGGCTGGTTCCAGGCGAGCGGGTTGACCGAGTCGCGGGTGCGGGCGTCGGCCTCCGGGTCGTCGGAGTCGGGCAGGCCGGGGTGCTTGTACAGTCCGGCGGCGACGTCGATGCGGAAGCCGTCGACGCCCCGGTCAAGCCAGAAGCGCAGGATCCGCTCGAACTCGGCGGGGACCTCGGGGTCGCGCCAGTTCCAGTCGGGCTGTTCGGGCGTGAACATGTGCAGGTACCACTGGCCCGGGCGGCCGTCGGCCTCGGTGACCCGGGTCCAGGCGGGGCCGCCGAACATGGCGTGCCAGTTGTTGGGCGGCTCGCTGCCGTCGGGGCCGCGTCCGTCGGCGAAGTGGAAGCGGGCGCGGGCCGGGCTGCCGGGCGCGCTGCGCAGCGCCTCGCGGAACCAGGGGTGCTCGCTGGAGCAGTGGTTGGGGACGATGTCGAGCAGCACCTTGATGCCGAGCCGCCGGGCGGCCGCCACCAGCAGGTCGAACTCGGCGAGGTCGCCGAAGACCGGGTCGACGTCGCAGTAGTCGGCCACGTCGTAGCCGTGGTCGTGCTGCGGCGAGGGGTAGAACGGGCTGAGCCAGATCCCGTCGACGCCGAGTTTCTTCAGGTACGGCAGCCCGGCCCGGACGCCGGCCAGATCACCGATGCCGTCGCCGGTGCTGTCCAGGAAGCTGCGGACGTACACCTGGTAGATGACCGCGTCCCGCCACCACTGATGCCTGTTCAACCCTGTGGAACCTGTCTCTGAAGAGGGGGTCGTTATGCATGCATGTTAGGTAGCGGCAAAGCGCGAGTGTCAACGAAGTGGACAGAAATTACCGGCCAGTCGACCGGGCAAAAGGGGACACGTCACCGCAAGAAGAACGCAGTCGTGATGGTCGCGTTACCTAACAAGTAACTAGCGACGGGCGATGGCGTCGAGTTCGCGCGCCAGCCGGCGCACGGCCTGGCCCGGCGTCTGCCGGCCGGTGAGCGCGTCCTGCACGACCGCCTGCACGGCCAGGCTGACCTGGTCGTAGTGCGGGCTCTTGGGGCGCGGCCGGGCGGTGAG
Source organism: Streptomyces sp. NPDC006193 (assembly GCF_040613915.1). NCBI lineage: Bacteria > Bacillati > Actinomycetota > Actinomycetes > Kitasatosporales > Streptomycetaceae > Streptomyces > Streptomyces sp. NPDC006193. The sequence goes on along the minus strand of NZ_JBEXTB010000012.1, from coordinate 5,979 downwards.
CACGGCGGTGCGCAGGGTCGGCAGATAGGGGAACCGCCGTACGAGCGCCGGGTCCTCGTACAGCGCGGCCCGCACGGGCGGCAGCGCCCCCCGCGTGAGCACCAGCCGCTGGACGGGCGCGCTGGTGAGGTAGGAGATCAGGCGCGCGGCGGAGTCGGGGTGCCGGGCATGGGTGTTGACCGCGAGGTTGGAGCCGCCGAGGACGCTCGTCCCCGGCCCGTCGGGCCCCGGCAGCGGCACGGCGCCGATCTTCCCGGCGACCCGGGAGCCGGCCGCGGACGCCACGGCGTAGACGTAGGGCCAGTTGCGCAGGAACAGCAGTCTGCCGTCCTGGAAGGCCCGCTTGGACTCCTCCTCCTTGTACGTCAGCGCCCGCTTCGGTATCCAGCCGTCGCGGATGCCTCGGGCGAGGAAGCCGATGCCCTCGCGGGCGGCGGCGGAGTCGACGGTGACACGGGTGCCCTCACCGCCGAGGATCGTGCCGCCCGCCGAGTAGACGGCCTCGGCCGCGTTCACCGTCAGACCCTCGTAGGGCAGGAACTGGCCCGCGTAGCCGTCCAGCCCGTACCTCGGCGCGATGGTCCGCGCGTCCCGTTCCAGCTCGGCCCAGGTCCGCGGCGGCGGGACGCCCTCCCTGGCGAGGACGTCCTTGCGGTACAGCAGGAGTCCGGCGTTCGTGACGTACGGGACCGCGTACAGCCGCCCCTCGTACGTCGCCGTGTCCACCACCGGCGGCAGGAAGCTGTCCAGCGGGAACCGGTCGCGGGGCAGCGGGCGGATCCAGCCGGCCGCGGCGAACTCCGGGGTCCAGTCGACGTCGATGTTCAGGACGTCGAACCGGCCGCGGTCGCCGCCGCGCAGGTCGGTCGTCATCTGCGCGTGCGTCTCGTCCGCGGAGTCCGGCAGCTCGACGAGCGTGACCTTCTCGCCGGGGTGGGTGCGGTTCCATCCCTCGAGCAGCGGGCCGAGGTAACCCGTGAGGTCGCCCGCGGTGGCCAGGGTCAGCGGGCCTCGGCCGCGGTGGGCGGCCTGGTCGGCGCGGGTCCCCGCGGTGAAGTAACCCGCCATGACCACGACCAGAACGAGAAGGCCCCTACCGGCGGTGTGCATCCACCGCATAGGTTCCTCCCTGTACAACGGCACCACGGGCGCCGTCGCCCGGGACAGAGGCCATGTATACCGGTTAGGTATGCGCGATACTAGGGCCTGGAGCACATGAAGCGGACAGGAGGACAGCACGAGTGCGCCTGCCCCTCCTGGCACTCCTGGCCCGCGGCCCCGCCCACGGCTACGAGCTGAAACAGGACCTTGAGCAACTGCTGGGCTCCGCGTACCCTCAGCCCAACGTCGGCCAGATCTACGTCACCCTCGGCCGCCTGGAGAAGTCCGGGCTGATCGAGGGCGAGGACGTCGAGCAGTCCAGCCGGCCCAACAAGAAGGTCTACCACCTCACCGAGGCCGGGCGTGAGGCGCTGCGCGTCTGGTTCGAGGAGACCGAGGACGAGCCGCGGGTGCGGGACGAGTTCTTCATGAAGCTCGCCCTCGCCCCGCAGACCGGTCTCGCCGACCAGATCGCCCTGATCAACCGGCAGCGGCGCCAGTACCTCACCACCATGCGCACCCTGTCGAGACTGGCCGCGGCCGAGGACCGGGACAACCGAATCGCCCATCTGCTGATCGAGGGCGCGATGCTGCACCTGCAGGCCGACCTGGACTGGCTGGAGCGGTGCCAGGAGGAACTGGAATGAGCGAGCACGCCGCTCCGGTGCTGCGGGCCGAGGGCCTGGTGAAGACCCACTACGGCGAGGGCGCGCCCGCGCGCGCCGTGCGCGGGGTCGACCTCGTCGTGGCCCGCGGCGAGTTCGTGGCGATCACCGGCCCCTCCGGCGCGGGCAAGTCGACGCTGCTGCACCTGCTCGGCGGGCTGCAGCGGCCGGACGAGGGCAGCATCTGGCTCGACGGCCTGTGCACGGACTCCTTCAGCGAGGCCCGCTGGGCGGTGGAGCGCAGGAAGGCCATCGGGATCGTCTTCCAGTTCTTCAACCTGGTGTCGAACCTCTCGGTCGCCGACAACGTCGAACTGCCCGCGCTGCTGGCCGGCGTCCCGCCGAAGAAGGCCCGCGCCGAGCGCGCGGAACTCCTGGCCGAGCTGGGCCTCGCGGGCAAGGAGCGCAGCATGCCGGGCGAACTGTCCGGCGGCGAACAGCAGCGGGTGGCCCTCGCGCGGGCCCTGGTCAACCATCCGCCGCTGCTGCTCGCGGACGAGCCGGCCGGCAGCCTCGACAGCAAGGGCACCCGCGAGGTGATGCGGCTGCTGTCCCGCTTCCACGCGCGCGGGCAGAGCATCGTCCTCGTCACCCACGACGCGCGGCTGGCCAGCGCGGCGGACCGGGTGATCAGCTTCTTCGACGGCCGCATAGCCGACGACGCCACCCTGGACGCCGCGCCGCCGTCCCGGCACCCGGGCATCTCCGGGGTACTGGAGCTGAGGGACTGATGGCACGCCCGGCGAACCGCGCGGAAGCGCACCGGCGACCGGCCGCGGAACCGGCGACGCGGCCTGCGGCCGCGGGCATGGCGCGCATTCCGGCGGCGCGCACGGCGGTGAGCGCGACCCGGCGCCGGGCCGAAGGCGCCGGCCCGGCGGGACGGACGGCGGGAGACGCCAGGCGGCGCACGGCCGAGCGCGCCGCAGGATGCCCGGCCGCGGGCCCGGCGGGACGAACCGAGTCAGCCGCCAGGCGGCGCACGGCCGGGGGGTGCGTGGGCGGTCCGGCCGGGGCTGTGTCGACGCGTTGCCCGGCGGGGCGCGGCCGGGGGCGTGCGGCGGCGCGGTACGGGACGGGGGGCTGAGGGGCGTGCGGGCCACCCTGCGCTGGGCGCATTCCGATCTGCGCACGCACCGCGGCGAGGCGCTGTTCCTGGTGCTGGCGACCGCCGGCATCGTCGTCTCGCTGCTGCTCGCCTCCGCCCTGTTCGGCTACGCAACCAACCCCTGGCAGCGCACGTTCGCCGAGGCGCGCGGGGCGCACGTGTGGCTGCACACCACGCCGTCCGCCGATGCGCGCGCCCTGGCCCGGCTGGACGGTGTCACGTCGGTCGCCGGCCCCTACCCCGCCGAGTCCGCCGCCGTAGCCGCCCGCGGCACCCGGGCCTCCGTGGAACTGCGCGGCACCGCCCACCGGCCCTCGGTGGGCCGGCCGTTGCTCACCGCCGGGCACTGGCTGGACCCCGGCGTGCCGGACGGCGTCGTGCTGGAGAGCAGCCTGGCCCGGGCTCTGCTGGCCGAGCCCGGGGACACCCTCACGCTGCCGGGCACGGCCCGCAGGCTCAGCGTCGTCGGCATCGCCGACAACGCCGAGCCCCGGTACCGGCCGGGCGAGCAGCCGGGGCTGGTGTGGGCGCTCCCGTCCGCGGTGCGCGCCCCCGGCAGCCAGGTCATCGGGCTGCGGCTCGGCGATCCGGGCGACACGGACTACGCCGTCCAGCGTGCCGTCACCGTGCTGGGCGCGGGCGCCGTCGGCGAGGTCTCCACCTGGCAGCAGGCGCGCGCCGAGGCGCAGGGCGACGACCGGCTGCTCGGCCAGGTGCTGGGACTGTTCGGCCTGGGCGCCCTGATCGCCGCGGGGCTCGCGGTGCACGGGGCGATCGCCACCCGCATCCGCGGACATCTGCGGGACCTCTCGGTGCTGAAGGCGATCGGCTTCACCCCCGGCCAGGTCGTGCGGACGTTCCTGCTCCAGCACCTGGCGTACGCGCTGCTCGGCGCCGTGGCCGCGGCGGCGCTCACCGAGGCGCTGGGCAGCCGGGTCCCGGGGCGGCTCGGGGACGCCGTGGGCGTGTGGCAGGGCCTGCCCGGGCACACCCTGGCGGTGTGCGCGGTGCCGGCGGGCGCGGTGCTGTTCATCGGCCTGACCACGGGGCTCGCGGCCTGGCGGGCGGGGCGGGTGCCCCCGGTCCCGGTGCCGCGCCCGGCCGCGCCCGCGGGCGGCGGGCTGACCGGACTGGCCCGGCGGGCACTGGGGCTGCGGCTGCCGCCCGCGCTGGTCCTCGGCTGCCACAAGGCGTTCGCCGGGCGCGGCCGGTCGCTGGCCACCGTGGCCCGGCTGACGCTGCCGCTGCTGCTGATCGTGGTGGCGCTGAGCGCGTGGACGACGATCGACCGCTTCCACCGCAGCCCCGAGCGGGTGGGCCTGCCGACGGCGCTCACCGTCCGTTCGGACGGCGTGCCGGCGGCGTCCGCCGTACGGGGGCTGCTGACCGGCGACCGGCGGGTCGCCGCCGCCTATCCGGGGGTCGAGGTGGCCGCGCTGGTCCCGGGACAGACCGGCACGATCGCGCTGCGCGGCATCGGCACCCGCGCCGAGCCCTACCCCTACCCGCTCGCCGAGGGCCGTGCCGCCCGCGGCCCGGACGAGGCGGTGGCCGGTCAGGGCCTGCTCGACCTGCTGCACGCGAAGGTCGGCGACTGGGTGCGGATGACGGTGGGCGACCGGCCGCAGATCCTGCACATCGTCGGCCGCAGCATCGAGCCGCGCAACGCCGGCCGGGTCGTGACGACCTCCCTGGACACCCTGCGCCAGAACGATCCCGGCATCTCCCCGGCCTTCTACGAGGTGCGGCTGCGCCCCGGCGCCGACCCGCGCCGCGTGGCCGGCGCCCTCGCCGCGGCCGGCCAGGGCCACCTGGACGTGCATCCGGTGACGAACCCCGCCGACGGGCTGTCCCCGCTCCGCGGGGTGGTCGCCGGGCTGATCGCCGTCCTGGCCCTCATCGGGCTCGTCGAGCTGCTCACCGCGATCGGCGGCAGTGTCCGCGAGGGCGAGCGGGACGTGCTGGCGCTGCGGGCGATCGGCATGTCCCCCCGGCAGATCACCGCGATCACCGTGACCGCGGCGAGCTGCACGGCACTGGCGGCGGCCGTCGCCGGCACCGCCCTGGGGCTGCCGCTGGCGCACCGGCTGATCGACGCCCAGGGCGGCTCCAGCGGCATCGGCGCCGGGATCGCCCAGTCCCCCTCCTGGGGGCCGCTGCTCCTGCTGGTCTCGGCCGCCGTGCTGGGCGCCGCGGCGCTCGCCGCGCTCCCCGCGGCCCGCGCGGCACGCCGGCGCCTCGCGGACACGCTGAGCGCGGTGGCCTGAGCGCGCCGGCAACGGCCGGCGCGGCGGCCCCGGCCGCGGCTCAGCCGCGTCCGCGCAGTTCCCGGTACCGGGCGACCAGTGCCTTGGTGGAGGGGTCGAGGCCGGGGACGTCGGCGCCTTCGGTGAGGGCGGGTTCGACGCGTTGGGCGAGGACCTTGCCGAGTTCCACGCCCCACTGGTCGAAGGAGTCGATGTTCCACACCGCGCCCTGCACGAACACCTTGTGCTCGTAGAGGGCGACGAGCTGGCCGAGGACGGACGGGGTCAGCTCGGGGGCGAGGATCGTCGTGGTGGGATGGTTGCCGTGGAAGGTGCGGTGCGCGACCTGCTCCTCCGGCACGCCCTCCGCGCGGACCTCCTGCGCGCTCTTGCCGAACGCCAGCGCCTGGGTCTGGGCGAAGAAGTTGGCCATCAGCAGATCGTGCTGCGCGGCGAGGTCCCCGCTCAGCCCGGCGACCGGACGGGCGAAGCCGATGAAGTCCGCCGGGATCAGCCGGGTGCCCTGGTGGATCAGCTGGAAGTAGGCGTGCTGCCCGTTGGTGCCCGGGGTGCCCCACACCACCGGCCCGGTCTGCCACCCCACCGGTGCGCCGTCGCGCTGCACCGACTTGCCGTTGGACTCCATGTCCAGCTGCTGCAGATACGCGGTGAACCGGGACAGGTAGTGGCTGTAGGGGAGCACCGCGTGGGACTGCGCGTCGTGGAAGTTGCCGTACCAGATACCCAGCAGACCCAGCAGCAGCGGGGCGTTGGACTCCGCGGGCGCGGTGCGGAAGTGGTCGTCGACGATCCGGAACCCGTCCAGCATCTGACGGAACCGCTCCGGACCGATCGCGAT
>NZ_JBEXTB010000011.1:114361-169873 GCF_040613915.1 Streptomyces sp. NPDC006193 | reverse complement strand
GGTCTCGATGCCGAGGGACAGCGGGGTGACGTCGAGCAGCAGGACGTCCTTGGCCCCCGCGCGGGGGCCGAGTCGCGGCGGGTCGCCGTTCCGGTGCCCGGCGCCGACTGCGGCGCGGAGGGCGTGGTCGTGTCCGGGGAGTCAGGGATGCGTGGCGGTGACGGAGCTGCCGCTCGCCCACACGGAGGAGGCCGCCGCCGACCTCGCGGCCCCCCGGCCCCGGCCGGGCCCGGTCGCGGGTCCGCCTACGACGACGCCCCGCAGGACGAGGGTGTGCGCATCCCCGAGGACGTCGCCGCGGTCGGCGCCGACGATCTGATGCCGGGCCGGCTGCCGCGGCCGCGGCTCACCACGGTCCGCGTCGAGCTGCCCCCGGGCCGCGAGCCTCGCCGAACTCGTCGGCTGCGACGTCCGCGCCGTCGGCGAGCCCGGCGGCGAAGTCCAGTGCACACCGTGCCGAAGGCCTCGGTGTGCAGCGCTCCAGCTGACGCGCAGCGCGGCCCGCTCGGGCTACTGCCGGGCCTCGCCCTGCTGCGCCTGGCCCTGCTGGGCGGCGATGCTCTTGCGGACCTCGTCCATGTCGAGGCCGCGGGCCTGCCCGATGAGGTCCTCCAGGACCGGCGCGGGCAGGGCGCCCGGCTGGGAGAAGACCGCGACCTGGTCGCGGACGATCATCAGCGTCGGGATCGACTGGATGTCGAAGGCCGCGGCCAGCTCCGGCTGCGCCTCCGTGTCCACCTTGCCGAACACCAGATCCGGGTTGTCCTGGGCGGCCTTCTCGTACACGGGCGCGAACTGCCGGCACGGCCCGCACCAGGACGCCCAGAAGTCGATGAGAACGAACTCGTTCTCGGTGACCATCCGGTCGAAGTTCTCCTTGGTCAGCTCCACGGTGCTGCTCATGGCGTCAATCCCTCTTCCTGGTGTGGGGGCGTGCCGACGGCACCAACACATCCGCCGGGCCCCCTATTCCGGCCGTGCACGTCCGTGTCCCGCGCGCGTACCCCTGTGGCCACGGCGCACACCACCCACCAGACTGACCCCATGACGGAAACGGAATCCATCGCCTACGACGTCGTGGTGCTCGGGGGCGGCCCCGTGGGCGAGAACGTCGCCGACCGCACCCGCGCGGCCGGCCTCAGCACCGCGGTCGTGGAGAGCGAACTGCTCGGCGGCGAGTGCTCGTACTGGGCCTGCATGCCCAGCAAGGCCCTGCTCAGGCCGGTCATCGCCCAGGCCGACGCGCGGCGCCTGCCCGGTCTCGGCCAGGCCGTGCGGGGCCCGCTCGACACCCCGGCCGTCCTGGCCCGCCGGGACGAGTACACCTCCCACTGGAAGGACGACGGCCAGGTCGCCTGGCTGGACGGCACGGGCGCCGACCTGTACCGCGGCCACGGCCGGCTGTCCGGTCCCCGTGCCGTCACCGTCACCGGCCCCGACGGCACGGTCACCGCCCTCACCGCCCGGCACGCCGTCGCCGTCTGCACCGGCACCCGCGCCCAGCTGCCCGACCTGCCCGGACTCGCCGACGTCGAGCCGTGGACCAGCCGCGAGGCCACCAGCGCCAAAGAGGCTCCCGGCCGGCTGATCGTCGTCGGCGGCGGTGTCGTCGCCGCCGAGATGGCCACCGCCTGGCAGGCCCTCGGCTCCCGGGTCACCCTGCTGGTCCGCGGCAAGGGCCTGCTGAACCGGATGGAGCCGTTCGCCGGGGAGCTGGTCGCCGAGTCGCTCACCGAGGCGGGCGCCGACGTCCGCACCGGCACCTCCGTCGCGTCCGTCACCCGCGAGAACGGCGCGGTCGTCGTCGTCACCGGCGCCGGCGACCGGATCGAGGCCGACGAGATCCTCTTCGCCACCGGCCGCGCCCCGCGGACCGAGGACATCGGCCTGGACACCGTCGGGCTGGAACCCGGCTCCTGGCTCGACGTGGACGACACCCTCCGGGTCACCGGCACCGACTGGCTCTACGCGGTCGGCGACGTCAACCACCGCGCCCTTCTCACCCACCAGGGCAAGTACCAGGCCCGTGTCGCCGGCGCCGCGATCGCCGCCCGCGCCGCCGGCGGCCCCCTCCTGGACGAGGACTGGGGCGCCCACGTGGCCACCGCCGACCGGCACGCCGTGCCCCAGGTCGTCTTCACCGACCCCGAGGCCGCCGCGGTCGGCCTCTCCCTCGCCGAGGCGGAACAGGCCGGCCACCGGGTCCGCGCCGTCGACGTCGCGTTCTCCTCCGTCGCGGGCGCGGGCCTGTACGGCGACGGCTACAAGGGGCGCGCCCGCATGGTCGTCGACCTGGAGGAGGAGATCCTACGCGGTGTCACCTTCGTCGGCCCCGGCGTCGGCGAGCTCGTCCACTCGGCCACCGTCGCGGTCGCCGGCCGCGTCCCCGTCCAACGGCTCTGGCACGCCGTCCCGTCGTACCCGACGCTGAGCGAGGTGTGGCTGCGGCTGCTGGAGGCGTACCGGGACAACTGAACAGCCGGACTACGGCAGGTCGAAACCCAGGGCCGCGGCCGCCGCCCGCGGCGTCGGCTGGGACCACAGCGCCGCCACCGCCTCGTTGGCCGACAGGGAGCGGAGTTCGGCACGGTCCAGGTAGAGCGTGCCGTCGAGGTGGTCCGTCTCGTGCTGCACGATCCGGGCGGGCCAGCCGGCGACCACCTCGTTCAGGGCACGCCCGTGCTCGTCCTGGCCGCGCAGCCGCACCTCCGTGTGCCGGGCCACCACCGCCTGCCAGCCCGGCACGCTCAGGCAGCCTTCGAAGAAGGCGGCGCGGGCGGCGCCGGCCGGCTCGTACACCGGGTTGACCAGCACCCGGAAGGGCTGCGGGACACGGGCCCGGGCCACGGCGACCTCCTCCGGGACCGGCGCCGGGTCCTCGACCACCGCGATCCGCAGCGGCACCCCGACCTGCGGTGCGGCCAGACCCACACCGGGTGCCGCGCGCATGGTGACGCGCAGGGCCTCGACGAACCGGGCCAGCAGCGCGGGGCCGAGCTGGCCGTCGTACGGCTCGGCGCCGCGGCGCAGCACGGGCTGTCCGGCGGCGACGATGGGCAAGGGGCCGCCGGCGGCGAGGAGTTCCTCGACGCGCTCGGCGAGCGGTGCGTGCTCACGGGGAAGGGCCATCGCGTCAGCATGCCACGGCCGCACCCCTCTTTCCGGGGCGCCTGTCACCCGTACCCCGGTGCTCGGCCCCTTCCCGGAGCCTCCGGCCGCGCGCCGGTGGTGTGACCGCGCCTCTCCGCACGCCGGCGCGCTCGGAGACGCAGGCGCGGACGCCGGCGCGCGACCGCTCCGGTCCGGCCTCCCCCGAGGGCGCCCCGGTCCGGCCGGCGGCGCGCGTCGGCGCGCCGCACCCTCCGCCGGGCCGGGGGAACCCTCACCGCTGCGGGAAGTCGCCCGCGAGTGCCGAGGCGATGCGCAGATGGCGCTCCGCCTCCTCGTGCCGGGACTGGCGCTGGAGCGTGCGGCCGAGCATCAGCCGGGCGTACCGCTCCACCGGGTCGCGCTCCAGGATGGTTCGCAACTCGGCCTCCGCACGGCGCAGCTGAGCGGAGTGGTAGTAGGCGCGCGCCAGCAGCAGCCGGGGTCCGGTCTGCTCCGGCGCCTCCTCGACCAGCCCGGACAGCACCCGTGCCGCGCCCGCGTAGTCCTCGGCCGCGAAGTACAGCTGCGCCCGCTCCCAGCGCTCCGCGGCGGTGCCGTGGCCGTAGTACGCGTTCTCCCTCTGGGTCTCCACAGGTGACCTCCTCCGGCGGCCACAACGGCACCCAGTCGTTGAATATTCCACTTTTTGGTTGGCTACCCGGCCGCCCGCGCGGCGGGTCCGGCGAGCGCACGGCGTTCCGGGCGCCAGGTGGCGACCAGGGCCGCCGCCAGAAGGAGTTCGGCGATGTCCCCCGCGTAGTACATGATCTCGGCGCCTTGCCGCACCTCGGCCACGGGCGCGGGGACGCCCACCCGGAACCCGCCGTACATCAGCTGCGCCACCACCGCGTGCACGGCGATGGCGCAGCCCAGGAAGACCAGCCGGGCGCGCACACCCGGCCGGGCCGGGGCCGGGTCCGGCCCGGCGACCGAGTGCGCGAACAGGCACCCCGACAGCAGGAAGTGCGCGTGCAGCAGCCAGTGCCCGGCCGGGTGGGCCGTGACGGCGCCGTACAGCGGCGTGAGATACAGCAACGGCAGGCTCCCGGCGGACAGCAGCAGCGCGACGGCCGGGTGGGCGAGCAGGCGCGCCGGGCCGCTGTGCAGGAGCGCGGAGAGGCGGCGGGCGCGCGGCGCGGGAAGCGCGCGCAGCAGCAGGGTGACCGGGGCGCCGAGCACCAGGGCGAGCGGGGCGTACATGCCGATGAGCAGGTGCTGGGCCATGTGACCGCGGAAGTCCCGGTGGGCGAGGGGCGCCACGGGCGGCAGCAGCGCCACCGCCAGCAGCACGACGCCCGCGCCGAACGCGGCGGTGCGCCAGGTGCTCCAGCCCCTGACCGGATTGCGGCGGCGCACCCGGCGCGCCAGCAGCAGATAGCCGGCCGCGCACACCAGGAGGGCCAGTGCCGGCAGCAGCACCGCCAGGAGGCCGGCGCCGTCCGGGTGGTGCGGATGCGTGCCGCCGTGATGCGGGATGCCGTGGTCCATCAGGCGGCGTCTCCCGGACGCCCGGTCCGCAGGGCCGCCGGATCGAATGCCCGGCCGCCGCGCTGCAGCAGCACACCGCCGGCCAGCAGCAGCGCGCCGAGGACGAGGAAGCCGATGTCCCACCAGAGCCGGTGCGGCCCCCCGCGCACGTGGTGGATGCCCAGGACATGATGGTCCAGGACGCCCTCCACCAGGTTGAACAGCCCCCACCCGGCCAGCACCCAGCCCCACAGCACCCGGGAGGCCCACACCCGGCGCCGCCCGGTGGTCACCCGCGCGTACAGGACGGCCAGCCCGGTCAGGACGGCGAGCCAGCACACCGTGTGGAAGACGCCGTCCCACACCGTGTTCATCCGCAGCCCCGACACGGTGCGCGGGTCGTAGTACCTCACCCCGATGCGGTCGTGGTCGGTGCCGGTGAGCATGTGGTGCCACTGCAGCAGCTGGTGCAGCAGGATGCCGTCGACGAAACCGCCGAGCCCCACCCCGAGGAGGAGCCCGGGCAGGCGCAGACTGGGCGGTGCGGATTCGCTTCCGGTCTCGCGCACGGTGGTCGCCATCGCTCCTCGTCTCGTTCGTCGTCCTCGGCCGGGCCGGTCGCGGCGACGGCCGCCCAGTCGACAGCTACCAGTTCCCCGGATCCGCCGCAGCGGCAGGTTCGGCCGTCCGCGCGCTCGGACCGCGGACGGCCGCCGCCGCACCGGCGGGTCCCGGGCGCGACGCGGGGCGGTCCCGAGCGACAGGGCCTGGCTAGACCTGCTGTCCGGCGAAGAAGTCGCCCAGGTCGGCCGCGAGCGCTTCCGGCGCCTGTTCGGCGACATGGTGGCCGGAGTCGATGCCGTGCCCGCGGACGTCCACCGCCCACTGCCGCCAGATCTGCAGCGGGTCCCCGTAGAGGTCCTCCAGGTCGTCCCTGAGGGACCACAGCACCAGCGCCGGGCACCGGATCCGGTTCCCGGCGGCCCGGTCGGCCTCCTCGTGCCGCCGGTCGACGGTCAGCCCGGCCCGGTAGTCCTCCAGCATCGCCCGCACCACCTCGGGGTTCCTGGTCGCCTGACGGAACTCGTCGTGATTCTCCCGTCCGAGGCTCTGCGGGTCGCCGCGGTACCAGCTGTCCGGGTCGGCGTTGATCACCCGCTCGGGGACGTCCGGCTGGGCGAAGAAGAACCAGTGCCACCACTGCGTGGCGAACTCGGCCGTGATGCGGGACAGGTGCTCGCAGATCGGCAGGCAGTCCAGCAACGCCACCCGGGTGATCACCTCGGGGTGGTCGAGGGCCAGGCGCAGCGCCACGGGCCCCCCGCGGTCGTGTCCGGCGACCGCGAACCGGTCGTGGCCGAGCGTGCGCATCACCTCGACCACGTCGCCGGCGACGGCCCGCTTGGAGTACCCGGCGTGGTCGGCCGTGGGCGCCGGGCCGCGCGAGCGGCCGTAGCCCCGCAGATCCGGGCAGACCACGGTGAAGCCGCGCCGGACCAGCAGCGGAGCGACCCGGTGCCAGGTCGCGGACGTACGCGGATGACCGTGCAGCAGGACCACCGGCGGACCCTCGCCACCGTGGCGGACGAACACGGACGCCTCGTCCGTCCGTACCTGACGGACCTCGAAACCCTCGAACACGAACCGAACCTCCCCTTGCCGGCCGACGGACCGGGCCGCATCCGGGGCCTTCCGCCGGAGCGACTCCGCCCGCCAGGGGTACCCGCACAGCAGGCGAGAAACCCGGCGCGGACCGAAGGGCGGCTGATCCCATGCCCGGCACCACGGACCGACCGACCGGCGACACGGTCGATCTCCACTTCATCGGCAACGCGACCGTGCTGCTGCGGTACGGCCCGCTGACCCTGCTCACCGACCCGAACTTCCTGCACCGGGGCGAGTACGCCTACCTGGGCTACGGGCTGCTGAGCCGCCGCCTGACCGAGCCCGCCGCCGACCCGCAGGACCTGCCCCGCCTCGACGGCATCGTGCTGTCCCACCTGCACGGCGACCACTGGGACCGCCGGGCCCGACGGCACCTGGACCACACCGTCCCGGTGCTCAGCACCCCGCACGCCGCACGCCGCCTGAAGGTGCTGCACGGCTTCGAACGGACCGCGGGCCTGCGGACCTGGCACGGACTCACCCTGCGGCAGGGCGGGGTGCGGGCCACCGTCACCGCCCTGCCCGCACGGCACGCCGGGCACCCGGTGCTGCGCGGACTGCTGCCGCCCGTGATGGGCAGCCTGATCGAGTTCGGCCCGCAGGGCGGACCGACGCGGCTGCGCCTGTACGTCTCCGGCGACACGCTGCCGTACGACGGCCTGGACGAGATCGCCCGACGGTTCCCGGCCGCCGACCTGGCCGTCCTGCACCTGGGCGGCACCCGGCTGCCCGGCGGCTTCGTGGTGACCATGGACGGCGCGATGGGCGCTGAGCTGGTCCGGCGCCTCGGTCCCCGCGCCGTCCTGCCCGTGCACTACGAGGACTACACGGTGATGCGCTCACCGCTGTCCGCCTTCCTGGCCGAGGCCGGCCGGCTCGGCCTCGGCGACCGGATCGTCCACTGTCCGCACGGCGGCCGCACCCGCCTGTCCACCGAGCCGGGCGCGGCGCCCGTGGTCGGCTGACCGGCGCGCCGCGCCGTCCCGGCCCGCCCCGGGCCGGCACGGCGCGGTACGGCCGCATGCGTGCGGTTCAGCGGGTCACGACATGGCGTTCGTCGGGGACGCAGTGCGTCATCGTGAGGCCCTCGACGTCCCGCGGCGGGTTCTTGCCGAGGTTCGCCAGCCGCTCCTTGTCCTCCTCGGTGAGGTCCTGGCTGGCCAGCGGCTCCAGGTCCGCGACGTCCTCCGGGCGGATGCCGAGACCCTCGCCCACCCGCAGCCCCAGGTCGTTCTCCACCAGCAGGAAGTGCCACACCATGCGCTCCTGGACGGGCCGGTCGCACCGGGAGAGCTGGCTCACCAGGTTCCTCACCAGGTCGTCGCGCTCCCACTGCTCCATGAGCAGGTAGCGCTGGCCCGCCTGCTGGTAGTCGTTGGTGCGGGGGATGCGCTTGCGGGTGAGCCGGCCGCGGATCTCCGGGCCCTGCTCGTCGTGCGCCGGGTACCGCGCCTCGCGCAGCCCGCCGCGGATCGACGGCTCGTAGTTGACGCCGGGGTTCTCCCCGCGGCCGTCGACGTGGTAGGTCATCGCCCCGTCGCGCTGGTTGGTGCGCACCCGGGCGTTCCTCGCCTGGTTCACCGGGAGCTGCAGGTAGTTCGGGCCGACCCGGTAGCGCTGGGTGTCGCTGTAGGAGAACGTGCGGCCGACGAGCATCTTGTCGTCGGAGAAGTCCAGGCCGTCGACGAGCACGCCCGTGCCGAAGGAGATCTGCTCGTTCTCCGCGAAGAAGTTCTCCGGCATCCGGTCCAGCACCATCCGGCCCACCGGCTTCGGCGGGAACTCCTGCTCGGGCCAGGTCTTGGTGTCGTCCAGCGGATCGAAGTCGAGTTCCGGGTGCTCGTGGTCCTCCATGATCTGCACGAGCAGCTCCCACTCGGGGTGATCGCCGCGTTCGACGGCCTCGTACAGGTCCTTGGTGGCGTGCCCCAGGGAGCCCGCCTGCACGTTGGCGGCGTCCTCCTCGGTCATCGACCGCACACCCTGCTTGGGCATCCAGTGGTACTTGACGAGCACGGTGTTGCCCTGGTCGTTCACCCACTTGTACGTGTTCACGCCGAAGCCCTGCATGTGGCGGTAGTCGGCGGGGATGCCGCGCGGGCTGAACAGGTTGACCAGCATGTGCATGGCCTCGGGCGTCTGCGACATGAAGTCGAAGATCCGGGCCGGCTTCTGCTCGAAGTCCACCGGGTCCGGCTTGAGGGCGTGGATCACGTCGGGGAACTTGATGGCGTCCCGGATGAAGAACACGCCCAGGTTGTTGCCCACCAGGTCCCAGTTGCCGTCCTCCGTGTAGAACTTGACGGCGAAGCCGCGGGGGTCGCGCGCCGCCTCGGAGGAGTCGCGGCCGCCGATGACGGTGGAGAAGCGGACGGCGACGTCGGTGCGCTTGCCGCGCTCCTGGAACAGCTTCGCGCGCGTGTAACGGCCGATCGGCTCGTCGCCCCAGGCGCCGTACGCCTCGAAGAAGCCGTACGCGGTGACGCCGCGGGCGTGCACCACCCGTTCGGGGATGCGCTCCCGGTCGAAATGGCTGATCTTCTCCAGGAACTGGTAGTTCTCCAGCGTCGCCGGGCCGCGGGCGCCGACGGTGCGCTGGTTCTGGTTGTCGTAGACGGGGTGGCCCTGCCGGTCGGTCAGGACCGCGCGGTCGTCACCGGAGTCGGGACCCTTGCTTGCTACGTCCGTCATGAGCGGGGCTCCTTGAAGCGGGGAAGGCGATACGACAAGCGTCGCCGCGGCCGGCGCCCGAGTACCCGCAGGCGCGCGGCCCTATCCGCGCCGAACCCCCGTACGGCTCCCCTTCGGCCACGCGGAGCCGGGTGACGCAGCGGGCCCGCGGACGCGGGACGCAGGCCCGGGCGGCGGGGAAGCGCCGCCCGCCCCGGCCACCGGCTCCGGCGCCCGTGCGCCGCCACCTGTGCGCGGCGGCGGCGCGTCCGGTCGGGTACCTGGGGGAATCGCCGTGCCACGCTCGGGCGATCGACGGCGCTATGCGGGCGCGAACGGGGTAAGGGGACGGCGACCGGCCGACCAGCCCTGACGAGGAGTCAGCCATGACCGATGACGCATACCTGTTTCTCGTGGACGACCCGGCGGAGACGCTCGGCGTGCCACCGGCCGCGGCGGGCGAACTCTCCTGCATGGAGACGCCCGCCGTGCGCGCCTGGCTCGACGCCCAGGGCGTGTCGGCGACGTCCCCGCGGCTGCGGGTGGTGCCCCCCGAGGAGACCGGGGCCATCCCCGAGGAAGCGGAGCGGCTGCCGGTTCCCCTGGGCGAGGAGGAACTGAGCCGGCTGCGCCACCAGACCGCGCCGGAACCCCTGGCCGCGGTCGAGACCGAACTGCTCGCCTACCGCGACTGCGCCCACGGCCGCGACGAACTGCTCGCCCGGGCGCTGGCCGCGGGCGTCGCGCCGCACCGCATCGCCGAACTCACCGGCGAGGACCCGGCCGTGGTACGGGCCGCAGCCACCCGCTGACCGGGGCGGCGCCCGGTGGGCCCGGGGCCGGACACCGGCCGAGCGGACCTCCGCCGAGTTGGCCCGGGGGGAACCCGGCCCCACCGGGCGGCCACGGAGGCCGCAGCACGGTCAGGCGGGCGGCTGCGGCTGGGTGGGGGCCGGACGGGGGGCGTGACCGGTCGGCCTGCGGGCCCGTCGGGCGGGATTCGGTGCCCCGTGGACGCCGCTGCGCGGTCAGGTGGGCGGGCGCCCGGTGGTGGGGGCCGGACGGGGAGAGTGACCGGCGTGGTGTGTGGGCCCGTTGGGCGGGCTCCGGATGCGTCCGGCCGACGGGGGCGTGCCTGTGCGGTCACTCGCTGAGTGGTCGTCGACGGAACCGCGAGGGAGCTTGCGGGAAGCTCGGAGTTCCGGGCGGGCGTCACTCGCGGGGCCGCTCCGGGGGGCACGTGCGGTGAGCCGGCACCGGTCGGCGCACGGCCGACGCGGTCGTCCGCTCCGGGCCAGGCCCGGCGGGCGGGCGGCTGCCGGTGCCGGTGTCGGGAGCGGACGGGGTCCGGGATGGACGGAGGTGCCGGGGCTCCGGCGCTAGCGAGAGGCCGGTCGACGGGGGCGGATCGGGGGCTGCGGCGGTCACCCGCTGAGGTGCCCTCAGCGCCACCGACCCGCCGGGGCCCGTGGCGTGCCGGGGGCTTCGCCCTGCGCCGGGGGCTTCGCCCCCTGCGGGTGGGCGTCCGATGAGCCGTCTCGGCGGTGCGGCCCTGTTGGGGATGCCGCTCCCGCCGGGGCTGGCCCGGGGGATGCGGTCCCGCGCGGGCGGGTTGTCGGGGGTAGGGGGGCGGGCAACCCCGTCCGGGTGTCAGCCGGGGAAGCGGCCGGACGAGCGGAGCCGCCAGCGCCGTTCGGCGTAGGCCAGGTCGTCGCGCCAGAGGCGTCCGGCCGCCGCGCGCACCAGCGGGCGCAGCAGCGGCGCGCCCTTGCGCGCCAGGGCGAAGCCCGGCCGGTCGGACGCGGCGACCACGGCCTCGATCACCGCGGTGCGGGGCCGGCCCAGCGCGTCCCGACCGAGCGGGGTGGCGTGGGTCTCGACCACGGAGCCCACGCCCTCCCCGTCGGTGATGCGCATGACGACCGTGCGCGGCTCCGGAGCGGTGAACACGGCCCGCACCGGCACCACCAGCCGCCCTGCCACCTTGAAGGAGACGTCCACCGTGAAGGCGTCCTCGTCGCCGTCCGCCCCGTCGCCCGGCGCGCCGACCACCGTCAGGTCCACGAACGAGTACGGGTGGAACCACGCCCCGTGCCAGGGGTCCAGCCGGTTGGCCACCACGTCCTCCGGCTCGCAGACGCCCGCGCCGGTGTAGACGGCCGTCAGCGCACGGGCCCGCCCGGGCCGGCGCGGGACGACCGGCGCGGGCAGCGGCTCCTCGCCGCCCGCCTCGTCCAGCCGTACCCACACCAGCACACCGTCGTCGTGCACGGGCAGCGGGCTCCAGCCCGCGGACGGCGTGCCGTCCAGGGCGAGCCCGTGCCAGTGACAGACCAGGGTGCCGCAGCGCACGGGGCTGTCCCGCAGCGGCGCCCCCAGGTGCGGGCAGATGCCGGGACCCGCCACCGGGCGGCCGTCCGCGGCACGCCAGGCGACCACCTCCTGCCCGGCCACGGTCCGGGCCAGCGGGCGGTCGTCGCGCAGGTCGCGGGAGGCGCCGACGACGTACCAGTTCCCCGAGGGACGGGCCTGCGCCCGCTTCAGCGCCTGTGCGATCACCGCGGGCCGTGCCTCCCGCCAGGTGGGACGCTGGCGGTCCCACGGCACGGGCCGCCGGCGCAGGGACAGCGGGACGCGGCCGCGCCGGGCCGGTCGGTCAGGCTTCACGCGACCTCCTCGGGAAGCGGCGGGGACGCGGCCCCGCCGGGCACGGTGACGGGCAGCGGCCGCGGGCGCACGGCGGCGGACCGGGGCCGCCCGCGGGCGCGCAGCCGCGCGGCGAACACCCGGGCCAGCCCGTCCGCGGCGACCGCCGCCCGGCGCCGGCGCGGGACCACCGCCCTGCGGTGCAACACCCGGTACCCGTCCTCGGCGACGGCATCCAGGATGCCGCCGTACAGGACGAACGCGGTGCGGATGCAGGGCCTGGACACCGGCTCCAGGAGAGCCAGTCCCGGCGCCGCCTCCCGGTACACCCGGCGGGTGAGCGCCTCGAACTCCCGCAGCGCGGCGGTGATCCGGGCGTCGGTCCGGCCCGTGTCCCGGCTCCAGCGCAGCAGCGGACGGTCGACGCCGTGCGCGGCGAGCAGGTCGGCGGGCAGGTAGACGCGGCCGCGGTCGAGGTCCTCGCCGACGTCGCGCAGGAAGTTGCTCAGCTGGAAGGCGACGCCCAGCGCGGCGGCGTAGGGCGCGGCCTCCTCGCGGGGGCCGACGGTGCCGAGGACCGGCAGCATCTGCAGGCCGATCACGGCGGCGGAACCGTGCATGTAGCGGCGCAGATCCGCGTAGGTGGGGTAGTCCGTCACCACCAGGTCGGAGGTCATCGCGGCCATGAAGTCGGCGAAGTGCGCGTGGTCGATGGCGTAGCGGCGCGCGGTGTCGGCGAGGGCGCGCACGACCGGCTCGTCGCTGCGCCCGTCCCGCAGCCCCCGCTCCAGACTGCGCCGCAGGTCCGCGAGCAGCGCGGCGCGCCGGTCTGCGCCGGCGTCCGGGCCCAGGCAGTCGACGATGTCGTCGGCCCAGCGGGCGAAGCCGTACAGGGCGTGCACGGCGGGTCTGCGCTCCACCGGCAGCAGCCGCGTCGCGAGGAAGTAGGTGCGGCCGTGCCGTGCGTTGAGCGCGCGGCAGTGCCGGTAGGCGGCCCGCAGCACCGGATCCGCGATCCCCGCCGCGTCGAGTTCCCGATCGGTCATTCGGCGGTTCCCTTCCGGAGGGCCGGCGCGGCGGCGCGCGTCCCGGCGGACGCGCGTCCCGGCAGGCCGGTGACGCGCGCCGCCGCGAGCTTCCCCGACACCAGCACGGTCGGCACGCCGACCCCCGGGGTCGTGCCGCAGCCGGCGAGGACGGCGTTCTCGGTGCCCCGGACCAGGTTGCGGGGCCGGAACGGCCCGGTCTGGGCGAAGGTGTGCGCGGCGGAGAAGGGGGTGCCGGCGGCGTGCCCCTGGGCGTGCCAGGAGGCCGGGGTGACCAGGCACTCCTGCTCGATCGCGGCCCCGATGCCGTCCAGCCCGCGCCGATCCAGCTCCCGCAGCAGCGCGTCCCGGTAGCGGGGGGCGAGGTCGGTCCACGCGGCGGCCTCCGGGCCGATGTCCGTGTTGGGGCAGGGCGCCAGCACGTAGTGCAGGTGGCGGCCGGGCGGAGCGAGCCCGGGGTCGGTGGCGGTCGGCCGGGTGATGAGGAGCGAGGGATCGCTCATCAGCCGCCCGGTGCGGGTGAGTTCCTCGAACGTCGTGCGCCAGGCCGCGCCGAAGGACAGGGTGTGGTGGGCGAGTCCCGGCCAGGTGCGGTCCGTGCCCGCGTGCAGGACCACCGCGGACGGGGAGTGCCGCAGCCGCACGGGCCGCCGCGGCCGGCGGCCGAGCAGCCGGTAGACGACGGGCAGGTCGGGGGTGAGGACCACCGCGTCGCACGGGATGCGGTCCTGGTCGGTGACGACCGCGGTGATCCGGTTCCCCGACCGTTCCAGGCGGGTCACGTCCATCCCGTACCGCAATTCGGCGCCCGCGTCGGCGGCGGCGTCCGCCATGGCCCGCGGCAGGGCGTGCATGCCGCCGCGGGGGAAGTACACGCCGGCGACGGTGTCCATGTAGGCGATGACCGCGTACGCGGCCAGCGCCCGGGCCGGGGGGACGCCCGCGTACAGGGCCTGGAAGGAGAAGACGCGCAGCAGCCGCTCGTCCTTCAGGAAACGGCCGATACGCGTCTCCAGCCGGCCGAACCCGCCGAGTGCGGCCAGCCGGGCGAGGTCGCCGGTCAGCAGGTCCGCCGGCGAGTCGAAGTTGGCGTCGATGAAGCGGCGCATCTGCGCCCGGTAGAGCCGGCCCAGCCAGTCCCGCAGCCGCCGGTAGCCCGCCGCCTCGGCGGCTCCGGCGAACCGTTCCACTTCCGCCGCCATCGCCTCCGCGTCGGTGTGCACGTCGAGGGTGCTGCCGTCCGCGAAACAGGCCCGGTAGGCCGGGTGCAGCGGGATCAGCTCGACCCGGCGGTGCAGGCTGTCGCCGACGGCGGCGAACGCCTCGTCGGCGAGGTCCGGCATGGTCAGCACGGTGGGGCCGGTGTCGATCCGGTAGCCGCCGAGGTCGAGGCGGCCGGCCCGGCCGCCGGGCAGCGCGTCGCGTTCGACCACGGTGACCCGGCGTCCGGCGCCCAGCAGGTGCAGGGCCGCCGACAGGCCGGCCAGTCCGGCCCCGACCACCACCACATGATCGGTGGGCCCCGGCACGGTACGCGTCATCGACCGTCCTCCAGCCCGGCGGAAGCGGTCGCGGACACGGCGGTGACGACGGCGGCCGCAGCCGACGTGACCGGGGCGGACGCGGCGGGCGCCGCCGCGAAGCGGCCGACGACCGGGCCGGCGCCGGCGCCGATGCGGTCGTCGGCGCGCCCTGCGCCTTCGGCGGCGCGCCCCGCCTCTCCGGCGGTCGCAGTCCCGGAGTGGCCGTGCGCCGCTGCCGCGCCGCTGCGGCCTTCGGCGGGTGCCGTGCCGGGGTGGCCGTCGGCGGGTGCCGTGCCGGGGTGGCCGTCGGCGGGCGGGTAGGGGCGGGTGGCGGGCGGTGCGCCCTGTGCCGTGCGGCGGAGCAGGCCGAGCAGCGGGTCCCTGCCCTCCGGGGCGAGGGGCACACCGTCGAGGTGGGCGAGCCCCCGCGCCACCAGCCGGCCGATCCTCTCCTCCACCGCGGCCGGCGCGCCCGTGGCCACCAGCACCTCTCGCACCTCGTCGAGGCCCTCCGGGGTGAGCCCGGCGTCGCCGAGCGACCGGTGCAGCACGGTAAGGGCCCGGCGGTCGCCGGCCGCCTCGGCACGGGCCAGCGCCAGCGCGATGAGCGAGGTCGGCTTGCCCTCCCGTATGTCCGAGCCGCAGGACCTGCCGGTCCGGCGGGGATCGCCGAAGACGTCGTTCAGGTCGTCCCGCAGCTGGAACGCCACGCCGACGCAGCGGCCGGCCGACCGCAGCGCCCGCGTGGTGGCACCGTCGGCGCCCGCCAGCGCGGCCCCCAGCGCGAGGGGCCGTTCGACCGAGTACAGGGCGCTCTTGAGGCAGGCGGCGCGCAGCGCACGGGCCAGCGAGTACGACGCCGTCAACTGACCCTGCACGTCCAGGTACTGGCCGGCGACCATCTCCGTGCGCATGTCGCTCCACAGCCGGCGCACCAGAGGCGCCGC
The DNA here is from genome assembly GCF_040613915.1 of Streptomyces sp. NPDC006193. NCBI lineage: Bacteria > Bacillati > Actinomycetota > Actinomycetes > Kitasatosporales > Streptomycetaceae > Streptomyces > Streptomyces sp. NPDC006193. Next base: position 154,759 of record NZ_JBEXTB010000011.1, on the reverse strand, counting down.
CGCGGGACCGACCGGTGTCTCGGCCACCAGGTCGTCCGCCCAGGCGAGGGCGAGATCACCGGCCAGGATGCCGGCCGCGTCACCGAAGCGCCCCAGCCGGCCAGGAGGGGCGGAGCCCGCGTACCGGTCGCGCAGGGCCGCGTGCAGCGCGGGCCCGCCGCGGCGCCGCACCGCCGCGTCCATCACGTCGTCGTGCACCAGGGCGCACGTCTGCAGCAGTTCCAGCGCCGCGCCGATCCGCAGGGCCGGCGCGAGCGACTCCTGCCCGCCGCCGCAGGCACGGAGGGACCACCACAGGAGCTGGGCGCGGGCGCGCTTGCCCCCCGCCCGGGTGAAGTCCGCCACCCGGCAGGCCAGATCCGCGGCGAACAGCGGGTCCGCCGCGCGGGCACGCGCGAGACGGTCGGCGAGCACCTGGTCCAGCACCCGCCCGACGGCCGCGGGCACGTCCGCGTCGACGGCGCGCAGGTCCCCGGCGTCCGGCGGGAGCGCCTCCCGCGCCGCGCCGCTCCCGGCGCCGCCGGTCGCGCCGTCCGGGTGCTCACGCGCGGGCGGTCCCGGCACCGGCACCAGGCGGGGGAAGGGCGGCGGTTCGGCCACGTGGTGCTCCTTCGCCTGCGTGGGGCGCATCCGGGTTCCTCTCGTCATGATCGGGCTTCGGCGTCACCTCGTCTTCCGCTCGCGCACCGGACCCGGATGCGCCGCCGACGGTGACCTCCTCCCTGCGACTTCTTCCACGGTGTCCGCCGGGGACACGGCCCGCTGCCGCATACGAGTGACCTGCATCCGGACGGGCACACGGGCGGGAATAGGCGGAGGGTGCGCCGTGCGCACGCGAGAGGCGAGCGGGAGGAAGCGGTCGTGCTGGACGCGGACGTGGCCATCGTGGGCGCGGGAGCCGCCGGGCTGTCCCTGGCGCATCGCCTGGCGGGGCGCCGGACGGGCCAACGTACGCCGTCCGTGGTGCTGCTGGACGCGCCGCCCGGCCCGCTGCGCCCGCCGCCCCGCACCTGGTGCTTCTGGGAGCGGGGCCCGGGCCGGTTCGACGCCGCGGTGACGGCCCGCTGGCGGCGGCTGCGGGTGCGTACGCCCCTGGGCGAGGCGGTCGAGGGGGACCTCGGCCCGCTGCGGTACAAGATGATCCGGTCGGACGACTTCGAGGACCTGGTCGGCCGGGACCTGGCGCGCAGCCCGAACGTGCGGCGCCTGCCGGCGACCGTGGAGACGGTGGAGGACGTGCAGGGCGGGGCGCGGCTCCAGCTGAGCGAACCGGACGGCACGTCCCGGGTGCTGACGGCCCGCTGGGTGTTCGACTCCCGTCCCCCGGGCAGTCTGCCGGCCGCCCGCACCACGCTGCTGCAGCACTTCCACGGCTGGTTCGTCCGCACCTCCCGGCCGGTCTTCGACGCCGGCACCGCGGACCTCATGGACTTCCGCACCCCGCAGCCCGCCCGCGGCCTGTCCTTCGGGTACGTGCTGCCCACCGGACCGTGCGAGGCGCTGGTGGAGTACACCGAGTTCTCGCCGAGGACGCTGACCGCGCACGGCTACGAGGCGGCGGTCCGGCACTACGCCGAGGAGATCCTGCGGCTCGGCGACCTCCGCGTCCTCGCCACGGAGACGGGGGTCATCCCGATGACCGACGGCCCGATGCCCCGTCAGGTCGGCGCGTCGGTGTTCCGCATCGGCGCCGCCGGCGGCGCCACCCGCCCGGCCACCGGCTACACCTTCGCCGGGGTGCAGCGCCAGACCGGGGCCGTCGCCGCCGCGCTGCGCGCGGGACGCCGGCCCGTGCCGCCCGACCCGCACTCCGCACGCTCCCGCGCCATGGACGCCGTGCTGCTGCGCGCCCTGGACAGCGGCCGGGCGGACGGACCGGCGCTGCTGTGCGGGCTGTTCGCCCGCGTCCCGACGCCCCGGCTGCTGCGCTTCCTCGACGGGCGGACCCGCCTGCACGAGGACCTCGCCGTCGGGATGCGCGCCCCGGTGGGGCCGATGCTCCGTTCGGCGCTGGAACTGCCCGGCCTGCCCCGCCGCCCCTTCGACCCCGCCCGCCTTGACGAACCGCCCCAGGAGACCGCATGACCCTGCTGCGCGACGAGGACCTCGCCGCCGCGTTCGACCACGCCTCCCGCAGCTACGACGCGCTGGTGGCCGCCAACCCCGGCTACCACGCCCACCTGCGGCGCTCAGTACGCCGGCTCGGCCTGCCCGGGCACGGGGAGGGGCTGCGCGTGCTGGACCTCGGCTGCGGCACCGGCGCCTCGACCGCGGCGCTCCGCTCCGTGCTCCCGGCCGCCCGCATCACCGCGGTGGACGCCTCCGCCGGCATGCTGGCACGGGCCGCCGCCAAGCCCTGGGCGGCCGGTGTGACCTTCGTGCACAGCCCTGCGGAACGCCTGGCGGAGGCCGGGGTGGACGGCCCCTTCGACGCCGTCTTCGCCGCCTACCTCATGCGGAACGTCGCCGACCCCGACGCCGTCCTCGCCGGCGTGCACGGCCTGCTGGCCCCCGGCGGACGGCTCGGCGTGCACGAATACACCCTGAGCGGGCGCCGCGCCGACCGCATGCTGTGGACCCTGGTGTGCCGGGGCGTCGTGCAGCCCGCCGCGGCCCTCCTCGGGGACGGCGTGCTCTACCGGCACCTGTGGCGCAGCGTGGTGGAGTTCGACACCGCCGGCGGCTTCGCGGACCGCGTCCGCGCGGCCGGTTTCCGCGACGTGCGGGTGCTCCCGCTGCCGGGCTGGCAGACGGGCATCGCGCACACCTTCACCGCCCGGCGCGCCGGAGCCGGGCGATGACCGGCTCCGGGCGCGGCGGCGCCGCCCGCCGGGGCCGGGACCGGCGGGCCCGCCTGCTGCCGCCCCCGCCGGGGACCCGGCGGGTGCGGGGCGCACGTCCCACGGCCGCCGTCGTCGGCGGCGGCATCGCGGGGCTCGCCGCCGCCACCGCCCTGGCCGAGCGGGGTGTCGCCGTGACGCTGTACGAACGCCGCCCCTGCCTGGGCGGGCGCGTCGCCGGCTGGCCGACCGTGCTGCGCGACGGCACCGAGGCGACCATGAGCCGCGGCTTCCACGCGTTCTTCCGGCAGTACTACAACCTGCGCGGACTGCTGCGCCGTACCGACCCCGGGCTGACCCGGCTGACCGGACTGCCGGACTACCCGCTGCTGCACGCCGGCGGGACCCGTGACAGCTTCCGGCACGTCCCGCGGACCCCGCCGTGGAGCGCCCTCGGCTTCGTCGCCCTCAGCCCTTCCTTCACCCTGCGGGACCTGCGCGCCATGGACCCGGTGGCGGCCCTGCCGCTGCTGGACGTCCGCGTGCCCGAGGTGTACGAACGCCTCGACGCGGTCAGCGCCCACGACTTCCTGGACGCCGTCCGCTTCCCCGCGAAGGCACGCCACCTGGCGTTCGAGGTGTTCTCCCGGAGCTTCTTCGCCGACCCGCGCCGGCTGTCGGCGGCCGAGATGGCGCTGATGTTCCACATCTACTTCCTCGGCTCGGCCGAGGGCCTGCTGTTCGACGTGCCCCGCGCGCCCTTCCCGGCCGCCCTGTGGGACCCGCTGGCCGGCTATCTGCGCCGGCACGGCGCGCGGCTGCGCACCTCGACGCCCGTGGAGCACATCGACCCGGAGCGCGACGGCGGCCACCGGGTCGTCACCGACCGGGACGAGCAGTCCTACGACAGCGTCGTCCTCGCCCTGGACACCGCCGGGCTGCGCTCGCTCGTCGCCCGCTCCGACCGGCTGGGCGACCCCGGCTGGCGGGCACGCGTCGCACGCCTGCGCACCGCCCCGCCGTTCCTGGTCAGCCGGCTGTGGCTGGACCGGCCGGTGGCGCCCGACCGGCCGGGATTCCTGGGCACCAGCGGATTCGGCGGCCTCGACAACGTCAGCGTGCTGGAACGCTACGAGGACGAGGCGGCCCGCTGGGCCGCGCGCACCGGCGGGTCGGTGGTGGAGCTCCACGCGTACGCGGTATCGCCGCAGGCGCCCCGTGACGTCGAGGAGAAGCGGCTGATCGGCCAGTTGCACCGTCTCTACCCGGAGACGCGCGCGGCCGCGGTGGTCGACGCCCGCCACGAGTGGCACGACGACTGCCCCCTGTTCCCGGTGGGCGGCTACCGGGACCGGCCGGCCGTCCGCACCCCGGACCCGTCCCTGGTGGTGGCCGGAGACCTGGTGCGCACCGGTCTGCCGGTGGCCCTGATGGAGCGGGCGGCGACGACCGGATTCCTGGCCGCCAACGCCCTCCTGGAGCGGTGGGGGGTGCGCGGGCAGACGCTGTGGACGGTGCCGGACCGGGGCCGCACCGCCCTGCTGCGGGCGGCGGCGCGTCGGCTGGGCGGCACGTGAAGCGGGCGGCGGCGCGGCGGCTGGGCGGCACGTGAAGCGGGCGGCGGCGGTCCCGCGCCGGCCTCAGCCGTCGTCCAGGGGATCGTGCCCCCAGTTCATCAGCGAGTGCCGCCACCGGGTGTCCCGTACGTCCCCGGAGGGGCGCTGCGCGAGGTGGCGGCGGATGTAGCCGGTCACCTTGCGCATGTGCGCGTAGTCCGCGTCCGACAGGTCGTCCTTGTTCTTGCGGAGGATGTCCACGATGGCACGGCCGGAGGCGTGACCCGTGGACTCGCCTCCGTCCTTGTGCTGCCCGGCCTGCTGCGACTCGTCCGTCGCCAGCCACTTCTCCAGCGCGGTGGGGGACATGTTCACCAGTTCGCGGAAGGCGTCCCAGGTCTCGCGGTGCTCGTGCTCGCCCGGCACGCCGGCCCTACTTCTTCTTCTTGAGGGCCGACGGCTTGTGCACGGCCGTACGGCCGGACTTGTCGCTGCGCACCTCGTACTGGGGGTCGTCGGGCGAGGCGGCCACGGTGCGTCCCGCCGCCTCCGTCCGCTCGGTGATCTTCTGCTCCACGGTGCCCGTGGTCTCGCTCCCGTGACTGCTCCAGGCGACCTTGTCGCCCTTGGACGGCTCGTTGCTCCCCGAGGACTTCTTCGACTTGGCCATGGCGCGTCTCCTGCTGCACGAAGGTCCGGGCGTCCGGAATTCCACCTTGCAGGCGTGTGCCGCGGTCCGCATCCGCAGGCCGCCGGGCGCGCGGTGCGGCGCGCCCGCACGGTCAGCTCAGCTCGGCCCCCCTGGCGGCGGCCTCCTTCTCGGACCGGGCGTCGCCGGTGGCCAGCGTGCCGCGCGCGCTCTCCAGGTGCGCCCGGACGAACCACTGGAACTGCTCCAGATCGCGCAACTGCCCGATCAGCAGGTCCTCCGTGGACACGTCGATCTCTCCCGCCTCCTCGACCGCGGCCCGGACGCCCTCGATCACCCCGGTGTAGACGACGTCGAGCGCGCCGAGGTGCGCGATGGCGTCGGCCCGGCCGATGGAGTAGTCGTCCCAGGGGCGTTCGCGCACCAGCGCGCCCGGTGTGCCCTGGGCGACCCCGCCCAGCGCGGCGATGCGCTCCGCCACGTCGTCGGCCATGTCCCGGACCCGGTCGACCTGGGGGTCGATCATCTCGTGCACGGCGATGAAGTGCGGTCCGACGACGTTCCAGTGCACGTGCTTCAGCGTCAGGTGGAGGTCGTTGAGGGCGTGCAGGCGCAGCCGGAGCAGGCCGATCAGCCGGCCGGCCGCCTCCCGCTCGATGCCCGGGACGGTGTACTTCGGGGTCAGGTCGTTGGGCTGACTGGTCATGGCTCACCTCTGCGTCGATGGGGTGGGGTGACGTCCCTGCCTGAGCACTGGCGCCCCCCGTCCGACGCTGTCAGACTCGCCTGCCCGCCGCCTCCGCTGATGGGCGGTACGGGTGGTCCGCCCTGGGCGCCGGGGCGGAGCCCGGGCCATGCTCGGCGTCCCTCGGCGAGCCCGCGCTGTCAGTGGCGGCTGCGAGGCTGGACGGCATGAACGGAGACGACGAGCAACTGCTGCGCGGCCGGGTCTACGGCACCGACCCCGGCCGTCCCGGACCGCGGCCGGGCCGGACGTACGTCGAACTCGTCGGCGGCCCGCTGGACGGACTGCTCCTGGACGTCACGGGCTGGACGCGGGACGAGATCGACGCCGGCGCCGCCCTGACGACGGACCTGGGCCGGTTCGGCGCCGGCGGCCGTGCGCTGTACGACCCGCGTCCCGGCGACGGCACCCGCTTCGACTGGTCCGGCGACAGCCCCTGACCGCCGTCGCGGCCGGCCCGCGGACGCGTCCCCGCGACGCCGGCCGCCCGCGCCTCGCGCCCCTCCCGAAAAAATCTCGGACGGCGATGTCGAGAACCCGTGATCGGCTCCGTCCCCGGGGTGAAGGCGGCCACAATGGGTCGCACCAGCACCGAGGAGAAGCACGATGGCCAAGTACCTGCTGCTCAAGCACTACCGCGGCGCTCCGGCAGCGGTCAACGACGTGCCGATGGACCAGTGGACGCCCCAGGAGATCTCGGCGCACATGCAGTACATGCACGACTTCGCGGCCCGGCTGGAGAGGACCGGCGAGTTCGTGGACGCTCAGGCGGTCGCGCCCGAGGGGACCTGGGTCCGGTACGACGGCGAGGGGCGCCCGCCGGTCACCGACGGCCCGTTCGCCGAGACCAAGGACCTCATCGCCGGCTGGATGGTGATCGACGTCGACAGTCACGAGCGGGCCGTCGAGCTGGCCGGGGAGCTGTCGGCAGCCCCCGGGGCGGGCGGGAAGCCGATCCACGAGTGGCTCGAGCTGCGCCCCTTCCTGGCCGCGCCGCCCACTGTCACGGAGTGACCCCACCGATGGACGAGGCCCTGCTCCGCAGCCTCGCGCCGGGCGTGCTCGCCGTCCTCGTCCGCCGCGGAGCCGACTTCGCGGCGGCGGAGGACGCCGTGCAGGAGGCGCTCCTTGAGGCGCTCCGCGTCCGGCCCGCCGGCTCGTCCCCCGGTTCTCGCCCGGGCGGGGGAGAGCCCGTCCGGGACGCGAAGGGCTGGCTGGTCACCGTCGCCTGGCGCAAGTTCCTCGACCAGGCCCGGGCGGACGCGGCCCGCCGCCGGCGCGAGGGCCTGGTCGAGGAGCAGCCGCCGCCCGGGCCCGTACCCGCGGTGGACGACACGCTCCAGCTCTACTTCCTGTGCGCCCACCCGTCGCTGACGCCGTCGTCCGCGGTCGCGCTCACGCTGCGCGCCGTCGGCGGGCTCACCACCCGCCAGATCGCCCGCGCCTACCTGGTGCCCGAGGCGACCATGGCGCAGCGCATCAGCCGGGCCAAGCGCACCGTCTCGGCCGTGCGGTTCGACCGGCCCGGCGACGTCGCCACCGTGCTGCGCGTCCTCTACCTGGTGTTCAACGAGGGCCACTCCGGTGACATCGACCTCGCCGCCGAGGCCGTCCGGCTCACCCGGCAGCTCGCGGCCCGGGTGGACCATCCCGAGGTGGCCGGACTGCTCGCCCTGATGCTGCTCCACCACGCCCGGCGCGACGCCCGGACCGCGCCCGACGGCAGCCGGGTGCCGCTCGCCGAGCAGGACCGCGGCCGCTGGGACACACGGTCGATCGCCGAGGGCGTCGCGATCCTGCAGGCGGCCCTCGCCCGAAACCGGCTGGGCGAGTTCCAGGCCCAGGCCGCCGTCGCCGCCCTGCACGCCGACGCGCCCACCGCCGGGGAGACCGACTGGGTGCAGATCGTCGAGTGGTACGACGAGCTGGTGCGCCTGACCGACAGCCCGGTCGTCCGGCTCAACCGCGCGGTCGCCGTCGGCGAGGCCGACGGACCGCGCGCCGGGCTGGCGGAGCTCGCGGCCCTGGACCCCTCGCTGCCCCGCCACACCGCGGTGGCGGCGTACCTCCACGAGCGCGACGGCGACCTGGCGACGGCGGCGCGGCTGTACGCCGAAGCAGCCCACAAGGCGCCCGACCTCGCCGAACGCCGGCACCTGACACGCCAGGCCGCCCGCCTCAACGCCCGTCGGCGTCCCTGACGGGCCGCGCGCAGGCCGCGCGGCCGGAGCGGTCGCCCGCAGCCACAGCCGCAGCCGCAGGCCGCAGGCGGGCCGGGGCCGGCCGTGAGGCCCGCCTTCCCGCACGGCCGGCGGCGGCCGGGGCGGCGGCCGCCGCCCGGACCCCGGGGGACCGCCGCCCGCGACCGGCACGCCGCCGCCGGGGGGTCCTCAGCCGAGCTTCTTGAGCAGCTCCTCCGCGACACCCGCCGAGGACGCCGGGTTCTGGCCCGTCACCAGGGTGCGGTCGACCACGACGTGCGGCGCCCACGGCTCGCCCGCCTGCACCTCGACGCCCGCCTCGGTCAGCCGGTCCTGCAGCAGCCACCGGACCCGTCCGGCGAGGCCGCCCTGGGTCTCCTCCTCGTTGGTGAAGGCCGCCGCGCGGTAGCCGGCGAAGGCGTTGGCGCCGTCCGCCCGGACCGCGGCGAGCAGGGCGGCCGGACCGTGGCAGACCACGGCCAGCGGCTTGCCCGAGTCCAGGGCCGCCACCAGCAGCCGGCCCGACTCGGCGTCCACGGCCAGGTCCTCCATGGGACCGTGCCCGCCCGGGTAGAAGACGGCGGCGTAGTCGTCCAGGTCCACCTCGGAGAGCTTCACCGGAGTGCGCAGCTCGGTCATCTCCTCCACCGCGCGGGTGAGCTCGTCGGCCTTGTCCTGGCCGCCGTTGACCTCCGCGGCCAGGCTCGCCCGGTCGACCGGCGGCACCACGCCGCCCGGCGTGGCGACGCCGACCTCGTGACCGGCGGCCGTCAGCGCGCGGTGCGGGACGACGGCCTCCTCGGCCCAGAAACCGGTCGGGTGCGCGGTGCCGTCGGCGAGGGTCAGGCGGTCCGCGCCGGTCATCACGAACAGGATCTTCGACATGGTGGTTCTCTCCAGAAGGCTTTGCTGTTGCCGCGGAACTCGCGTCTGCGAGAGAGACCGTAGGCGACCGGACCCATAGGCATCCAATGATCTGACCTATGGCTGGCATCGGATCTCCTATGGGTCGTGGGGAATACCGGGCGGGGGATACTCGGTGCCGTGGAGACCCCTGTCCTCGACCTGAACCTGCTGCGCACCTTCCTCGCGGTGTACCGCTCCGGCTCCTTCACCGGCGCCGCCCGCGTGCTCGGACTGTCCCAGCCCACGGTGACGACCCAGATGCGCGCGCTGGAGCGGCAGACCGGCCGGGAGCTGTTCGAACGCCTGCCCCGCGGGGTGACGCCGACCCCGGTGGCCGACGAGCTGGCGGCCCGGATCGCCGCGCCCCTGGACGAGCTGGCCGCGGTCGCCGGACCGACCCCGCCGGCCGGCGGCCGGGCCGAGCCCGTGCACCTGGCCGGCCCGGCGGAACTGCTGTGCACCAGCGTCCTGCCGGCCCTCGCACCGCTGGTCGCCGAGGGCGTACGGCTGCGGGTGGCGACCGGGCTGACCGATCCGCTGCTGGAGGAACTGCGCGCCGGCCGCCACGACCTGGTGATCGCCACCACCCGGCCCCGCGGCCGCACCCTGCACTCCGTGCCCCTCACCGACGAGGAGTTCGTGCTGGTCGCCGCCCCGGTGTGGGCCGAACGCCTGGCAGCCGGACGGACCGCACCGGCTCCCGCGGCCCCGCGAGCCGCGCCGCGGGCCGCCGTCGCCCCGGACGGCGCGTCCCCCGCCCCGACGACACCGGGCGCGCACGCGCCGGGCGCCACGGACCCCCACCCCACCGCCCCGGCCCCGGCCGACCCCGACCCGACCGCCCCGGCCCACGTGGCCCTGGACCCGGCCGACCTCCACGGTGTTCCGCTCATCACCTACGCCGAGGATCTCCCCATCGCCCGCCGCTACTGGCGGCACGTCTTCGGCCGGCGTCTGTCCCGTACCGCCGCCGTCACCGTGCCCGACCTGCGCGGAGTCCTCGCGGCCGTCGCGGCGGGCGCCGGGTTCAGCGTACTGCCGCGCTACCTGTGCCAGGACCTGCTGGAGTCCGGCGCGCTCGTGGCGCTGCTGGAGCCGGAGGACCCGCCGATCAACACGGGTTTCCTCGTCCAGCGCCCCGGCGCCTCCGACAACCCCGACGTGGCCCGGGTGCGCGCGCTGCTGCTGAGGGCGGCACGCACCTGGTAGCCGGGCGCCGGTCTCCGCCCTGATTGGCGGGGCCCGGGCGCCGGGCCGACGATGGAGTCATGGGGTGCGGCCGCCGTGGCACGGCGCCGTCCGAGGCAGCCGGGAACGGGAGCCGGCCCCGGCCGCGGTCAGCGGCCGGAAGGGAGAACCGTCATGCTGGAAGTGAAGACGGTCGAGAAGCCGGACGAACGGCGCGACTTCCCCCGCGGCCACCTGGAGGCCCTCCATCTGACCGGGCTCGACTTCGCGGTGGGCACGTTCGAACCGGGCTGGCGGTGGACGGAGTCCGTGGCGCCGATCGCGGGCACCGAGACCTGCATGGTCCACCACAACGGGTACGTGGTGCAGGGGCGGATGCACCTGCGCATGGACGACGGCGCGGAGCGGGAGGTCGGGCCGGGCGACGTGTTCGTGTGCCCGCCCGGTCACGACGCCTGGGTCGTCGGCGACGAGCCGGTCGTCCTGTACGACTTCGCCGGAACCATGGCGAACGAGTACGCGAAGGGCTAGGCAGCGTCTCCGGGCAGGGTTGATCGGCCGATCGGTGCGTCCGTCCGGCAGGTGATCACCGAGGCGATGCGGGACCGGATCGAGCCGCTGATGCCGGCCGATCCGGTCCGCGTGCGGCGATGGGCCGGCCACCGCCGCACGCGAGGCCATCGCGTGGAACCACCGCACCGACCCACCCGGGCGTGACCTCCCCGACGAGCTCCGCTCCTTCCGGAGCGGGCTGGTGGCCGACGCCGCCGCCCGGACCGCCGCGTAGCAGAGCAGCACCGCACCGCGGTCGGCTCCGCCGGGGACACGCTTGCGCGTCTTGGCAACAGCTTCCTCACACAGACGCCGCCCGTCCGCCTACGGCAGCGGGGGATTCGTCGGCTGCGATCCGTGCCCGGAGAGATAGAGCCTCATGGCACACTGATCCTCTGCCTCGATGAACACCTGTTGCCCCCAGTGAGCGCTGAGACGGTGCGCGACATCGACCAGCCGGCGGCGTTCCTCCGGCGAGTATGCGGGGAACCGGACCCAGCCTCGTTCGGCGATGGCGTTGCCGAGGTCGCTGAACAGCACCCTGCGCGCACGCTGCTCCTCCTCCTCGGTCAGCGGCGTGGGACCGCCTTCCGCCGGCTGCACACGGACGTTGTACAGGTCTCGGATCACTGGCTTCTCGCAATTCGTCGCGGCCGTTTCGGAGAGACTATCGACGCAGCCGGCGGCTCCATCCGCCGGACTGCCCGGGCGTCTTCTCACCGGGACGCCACGCGTGGGGCCGTCAGCCGTCGAACGCCTGCGCGCCGCGCTCGGCGAAGTCGATCGCGTCCGCGTGCCCGAACAGGCCCGGCAGACCGCCGGTGTGCACGAACACCGTCTTCTCACCGGGCCGCACCTCGCCGTCCCGGACGGCCGCGCGGAGACCGGCCAGGGCGCGGCCCGTGTAGGTAGGGTCCAGGACCAGCCCCTCCGTGCGGGCGGCCAGCCTCAGCGCCTCGCCGGCCGGGCCGGTCAGCGCGGCGTACCCGGCGCCCACCTGGTCCCGGCGGACCCGCAGCCCCTGTGCCGTGACCTCCTGCGCGGTGAGCGGCGCCGCGAATGCGGCCACCGCCGCGGCAGGGTCGGGCAGCGCGCCCACGTCGACGCCGAGCACCGACCCGGCGCCCAGGGCCGCCACCAGCCCGGCCATGGTGCCGCCCGAGCCGAGGGCGACCACGGCCGTCCGCAGGTCCGGCACCTGCTCGCGCAGCTCCTCGCCGCAGCGCACGTAGCCGCGTGCGCCCTGCGCGCTGGAACCGCCGAACGGGATGAGCGCCGGCCGGGCCTCGGACGCCCGCAGCCGCGCGCACACGTCGGCCGCCGCCGCGTCCAGCCCCGCCCGGTCCACGTCGCCCGCCCAGGCGAGGCGCGCCCCGAACAGAGCGTCCAGCGCAAGGTTCCCGGACCGGGAGGCGTCCGGCGAGCCGCGCAGCACGAGCACGGCGCCGAGCCCCAGCCGGGCGGCCGCCGCGGCGGTCAGCCGGGCGTGGTTGCTCTGCGGGGCGCCCGTGGTCACGAGCGTGTCCGCGCCCTCGGCGAGGGCCGCGCCGGCCGTCCACTCCAGCTTGCGCACCTTGTTGCCGCCGCCGCCCAGGCCGGTCAGGTCGTCCCGTTTCACCCACAGGTCGCCGGGTTCCAGTCCGAGCGCGGCGGCCAGCCGGGGCGCCGGTTCGACGGGGGTGGGGAAGGTGCCGAGGGGCACGGGCGGGTGGCTCATGGGGCGTCCTTGGGCGAGTGGTCGGCGTGGGGGCCAGTGGACCACGGCCGGCCGTCCGGCGTCACACCGGCAGCAGGCGGCCGATCAGCGCGCCGAGCTGCCGGGCCGTGCGGCACTCGTGCATCTCGGCCGACTCGGCGTAGGCGGGCGCGGCCGAGTCGCCGGTGCCCCACCGGTCGCGCGGCTCGGGGTTCAGCCAGTAGACGCGGCGGGCCCGCCGGGCGAGGTCGCGTACGGCGGCGAGGTTCGGGTCGCTCCGGTTCGTGCGGGCGTCCCCGAGGACGAACACCGTCGTGCGCGGGCCGACCGCGGCGCCGTACCGTTCGGTGAACTCGCCCAGCGCCACGCCGTAGTCGCTGCTGCCGTGCCAGCCGGTGAGGGTGGCCTCGGCGCGGATGCGGGCGGAGAGCCCCTCGGGGTCGGCGCGGCCGTGGCCGAGCAGCCCGGTCACCTCGTCCAGCCGGTTGACGAACGCGAACACCCGGACCTTGCTGAACTGGTCGTGCAGCGCCTGCACCAGCAACATCGTGAAGTCCGAGAAGCCGGCCACCGACCCCGACACATCGCACAGCAGCACCAGTTCGGGGCGGACCGGGCGCCGCCGGCGCAGCACCGGCCGCATCGGCACGCCGCCCGTGGAGAGCGAGGCCCGCAGGGTGCGGCGCAGGTCGATCGTGCCGCGGGCGGCCCGTCGGCGGCGTGCGGCGAGCCGGGTGGCCAGCTTGCGGGCGAGCGGCTGCACGGTCCTGCGCAGCTCGGCCAGCCGCTCCCGGTCCGCGGACAGGAAGTCGACCCGGTCGGCGGTCGGCCGGACGCCGCGCCGGGCGATCTCGTCCCGCCCGCGCCGCTCGGCCACCCGGCGCCGCGCCTCCGCCCCGACCATCCGCCGGAACTCCTCGATCCGGCGCCGGATCTCGTCGTCCAGCAGCCGGTCCGCGAACCCCGCGCCGCCGTCCCGGCCGCGCACGTCGGCCCGCACCCGTGCCAGCAGGGTCTGCGGGCGCAGCCGGTCCAGGGTCTGGTACGCCGACCAGCCGTCCGAGCCCGGTGAACTCCCGTACCCGCCCAGGGCGTCGACGGCCTGCGCCGCCAACCGGGCCAGCTGGGCGCGGTCGTCGGCGGCCAGTGCCTCCGCGAGCCGGTCGCGCAGCTCCTCCCGGCTGCGGGGCGCGTCGTCGGGGCCGCCGACGCCCCGCGGGAAGTACAGGTCGAAGACCGAGTCGAACAGCGCCCGTTGACCCGGCCCGTGCAGCAGCGTCGCGGCCAGCCCCTCGCGCAGCAGCTCCCGGTCCGCGAGCCCCAGCGCCGCCACCGCGCGGGCCGCGTCCACGGTCTCCCCGGTGCCGATCCGCATGCCGTGCGCGCGCAGGGCCCCGACCAGGCCCGTGATCCGTTCGGCGACGGCGGTCACAGCGCGTCCAGGGCGAGTTCGGCCGCCGCCTTCTGGATGTCCTCCTGGTGCTTGAGGATCACCCCGAGGCTGTCGCGCACGACCGTCTCGTCCAGCGTGCCGGCGCCCAGGGCCAGCAGGGTGCGCGCCCAGTCGACGGTCTCGGCGACGGAGGGCGCCTTGCGCAGGTCCATGGCGCGCAGCGCCCCGACCACGCGGACCACCGACGCGGTCAGCGCCTCGCCGAGGCCGGGGACCTTCAGCCGGACGATCCGCCGCTCCAGCTCCTCGTCCGGGAAGCCGATGTGCAGGAACAGGCAGCGGCGGCGCAGCGCCTCGGACAGCTCCCGGCCGGCGTTGGAGGTGAGCACGACGAACGGGCGGCGGGTCGCGGTGACGGTGCCCAGCTCGGGGACCGTGATCTGGAAGTCGCTGAGGACCTCCAGCAGCAGTCCCTCCATCTCGACGTCGGCCTTGTCGGTCTCGTCGATCAGCAGCACCGTCGGCTCGTCGCCGCGGATCGCGGTGAGCAGCGGGCGGGGCAGCAGGAACTCCTCGCTGAAGACGTCCGTGCGGGTCTCGTCCCAGCTCTCGCCGCGGCCCGCGCTGATCCGCAGGAGCTGCTTGGCGTGGTTCCACTCGTACAGGGCCCGGGACTCGTCCACGCCCTCGTAGCACTGGAGCCGTACCAGCCGCGCCCCGGCCGCCTGGGCGACGGCCTTGGCCAGTTCGGTCTTGCCCACGCCGGCCGGGCCCTCCACCAGCAGCGGCCTGCCGAGCCGGTCCGCGAGGAAGACGGTCGTGGCGACGGCGGGGGAGGGGAGGTAGCCGGTCCCGGCGAGGCGGGCGGAGACGTCGTCGACGGACGTGAACAACGGGGCCTCCGGCGGTGGGGCGACAGGTCCAGGCTCCTATCTAAGCGCTTGTTCAAGGCCGGCGCCAGGAGAACACCGATCGGTTTCCCCCGGCCCGCACCGCGGTAACCTCGCCGTATGGCCACCACAGAGAAGGCGTCCCCGCGCGACCGGCTGCTCGACGCCGCCGCCCGGCTCTCCTACCGCGACGGCGTCTCCGTCGGCATCGAGGCCCTGTGCCGGGCGGCGGGCGTGTCCAAGCGGTCGATGTACCAGCTGTTCGACAGCAAGGACGCGATGCTGGCGGCCGGCCTGGAGCGGCGCGTGCCGGAGTACGAGGCCCTGTTCACGCATCCCGACCCGGAGTCCGCAACCCCCCGCGAGCGCATCCTGTACGTCTTCGAACGGCTTCAGGACGCGGCCGCGGACGCCGACTACCACGGCTGCCCCTACCTCGCCGTGCTGGTCGAGCTGAAGGACCCCGAGCACCCGGCGAGCAAGGTCGCCCGCAGGGTCAAGGAGGACCTGGCCGCGGCGTTCCGCAGGGAGGCGGAGCGAGGCGGCGCCCGCGACCCCGGGCTGCTCGCCCGCCAGCTCCTGCTCCTCTTCGACGGCGCCAGCGCCCGGTCCGGGGCCCGGGTGGAGCGCCTGGACGACGGGCTCGCCACCGCCACGGCGGCCGCCCTGCTGGACGCCGCCGGAGTGCGCTAGTTCGCGGCCGGGGCGTGCGGAGTGTCCGGACCGGGGCCGTCGGGATGCGTCCGAGGGCGCTGTCGGTTCGCCGGGGTCGTCGGCGGGCGGCTCGCACCCCGAGACCGGTCCCAGCCGTGCCTGGGTGCCGCGCGGAGCGGGGCCGTCGGGGCGGGTCGGAAGCGGGTGGCGGTCTCCGCCCCGGACGGCGGGTGGCCGTCCGCCGGGGGCGCCGGGCGGGGTGGCCCCGCGCCCCGATACCGGCCCGTTGGGTGCCGCGCGGGGCGGGGCGGTCGGGGCGTTTCGAGGGCGGTGGCGGTTCGCCGGGCGGGTGGAGCTGAACCAGTAGATCGGCTCATGCTCGGGGCCGGGTGCGTGCGGAGTGTCCGGATCGGGGTGCGGTCGGGATGCGTCCGAGGGCGCTGTCGGTGCGCCGGGGTCGTCGGCGGGCGGCTCGCACCCCGAGACCGGCCCCAGCCGGGCCCGGGTGCCGCGCGGACCGAGGCCGTCGGGGCGGGACCGAGGCGGGGTGGCCGTCCGCCGGGGGCGCCGGGCGGGGTGGCCCCGCAGCCCCAGACCGGCCCGTCGGGTGCCGCGCGGAGCGGGGTGGTCGGGGCGCGTTCGAGGGCGGTGGCGGTTCGCCGGGCGGGTGGCCCGGCACGGCGAGAGCGGGGCTGTCCGGCCGGGGCGTCGGCGGTGGGCCGGGCGGCGGCCGGCTCAGCCGGTGAGGGCCCGCCGCGCCGGGGGGCACCCGGCTGCGGACGGCAGGGGTGCGGGAGCGGTCGCTCGCCGGCCGTCCGGCGGACCCCGCCGTCGCGGCGCGCGGGCGCGCCCGCTCCGGCGCCGGGACACGGCCGTGGTGGCGGCGGTGTCCGGTCAGCCGAGCAGCACCACCTCCAGGGTCCGGGGGCCGTGCACTCCCTCCACCCGCTCCAGCTCGATGTCACTGGTCGCCGACGGACCGGAGATCCACGTCGACGGGCGGGCGGGGTCCAGGCGCCCGAGGGCCTGCGGGACGGAGGCCACCACCTGGTCCGGGACGCGGACCACGCAGATGTGGTGGTCGGGGACGAGCGAGATGCGGCGGCGGCCCTGGTCCGGTGAGCCGTCGAGGACGATCGTGCCGGTCTCGGCGATCGCCAGCGCGCACGCCGTCACCACGCTGTCCACCCGGTCCAGCCGCTGCGCGGTGTCCTCCGCCCGCTCGGGAACCTTCACCGGGCCGCCGGACGGCAGCCACTGCGGCGGCAGCCCCGGGGGGACCAGCACCTCCCGCGCGCCGCGCGCCCGCAGCAGCCGCAGGACGAGTGCGGGCAGCTCCCGCGGGGCGGCGCGGTGCACGACCGCCCGGTAGTCCGCCAGGTTCTCGGCCAGCAGCTCCACCGTCTCCTCGACGGTCCGCCGCCCGTGCTCGCGCAGGTACTCCCGGCGTACGGCCTCCTCGTAGGGCCGTTCGTCCGGTGTCACGTCCGCGAGCGCCCGCCGCACCCGGCCCAGGATCCGCTCCCTGCCGCTCACTCGGCGGCCCCCTTCCCGGAGCTGTCGCCGCGGGTGCGCCGCCACCAGTCCCGGAAGGGTTCCGCCGGGACGGCCGGCAGGTCCCGGGCGCCGCTCCAGGCGCGGCCCGGGCCCGGCAGCGTGCGGGGGTGCAGCCGGCGGGTCCGGGAGGCGAGCCGCTGGGCCGCGCGCAGGGCGCCGGGGTGCGTGAACGCCCAGCGGGCCGCCCGCATCGCCGCCCGCTCGGCCGCGTGTCCCCCGGCCGGCCGGAGCACCACCTTCTCGCCCCTCCGCACCGCCGGACCGCCCTCCGCCACCCGCTCCCTGAGGTGCACCAGCACCTCCGGGATGTCGATGGCCACCGGGCACACCTCGTAGCAGGCCCCGCACAGCGTCGACGCGTACGGCAGGGAGGCGTCGACGCTGCCGGCGGTGCCCCGCAGCTGTGGGCTGAGGACCGCGCCGATGGGCCCCGGGTAGACCGAGCCGTACGCGTGCCCGCCCGCCCGCTCGTACACCGGGCACACGTTCAGGCAGGCCGAGCAGCGGATGCAGCGCAGGACCTGGCGGCCGACCCGGTCGGCGAGGGCGTCGGTGCGGCCGTTGTCCAGCAGCACCAGGTGGAAGGCGCGCGGCCCGTCGGCCGTGCCGGCGTCCGTCGTGCCGGTCCACATGCTCGTGTACGGGTTCATCCGCTCGGCGGTGGAGGAGCGGGGCAGGGTCTGCAGGAAGACCTCCAGGTCCCGCCAGGTCGGCACCACCTTCTCGATGCCCACGACCGAGATCAGCGTCTCGGGCAGGGTGAGGCACATCCGGCCGTTGCCCTCGGACTCCACGACGACCATCGTGCCGGTCTCGGCGACCATGAAGTTGGCGCCGGAGACGCCGACCTTCGCGCGCAGGAACTTTTCCCGCAGGTGCAGCCGGGCCGCCTCGGCGAGCTCGGCGGGCGCGTCCGTCAGGCCCTCGGGGGCCGGGCGGCCCCACGCGCCCATCTCGCTGCGGAAGACGTCCCGGATCTCGCCGCGGTTGCGGTGGATGGCGGGCACCAGGATGTGCGAGGGGCGGTCCCCGCCCAACTGCACGATCAGCTCGGCGAGATCGGTCTCGTAGGCGCGGATGCCCGCGGCCTCGAGGGCCTCGTTGAGCCCGATCTCCTGCGTGGCCATCGACTTGACCTTCACGACCTCCGACTCGCCGGTCTGCCGGACCAGCCGGGTCACGATCCGGTTGGCCTCGCCGGCGTCGGCGGCCCAGTGGACCGTGCCGCCCGCCGCGGTGACGGACTCCTCCAACTGCACGAGGTAGCGGTCGAGATGGTGCAGGGTGTGGTCCTTGATCCGGCGGCCCGCCTCGCGCAGCGCCGCCCAGTCGGACAACTCGCCCACCGCGCCGGCCCGTTTGGCGCGGATGGTGTGCGTGGCGTGCCGCAGGTTGCCGCGCAGGACGGGGTCGTGGACGGCGTCGCGCGCGGCCCGGGGGAAGTCCGGCATGCCGATGAACGTTCCGCTCATGCCGCCGGTTCCTCCTCCGTGCTCGCCAGGATCTCCGCGATGTGCACCGGCCGCACCGCCGTCCGCAGCCGGCTCATCGTGCCGCCGATGTGCATCAGACAGGAGTTGTCGGCCGCGCACAGCACCTGTGCGCCCGTCGACTCCGCGCTGCGCGCCTTGTCCGCGCCCATCGCCGCCGACACGTCGGCGTTCTTCAGCGCGAACGTGCCGCCGAACCCGCAGCACTCCTCGGCGCCCGGCAGGTCCACCAGGTCCAGTCCCCGGACGGCCCGCAGCAGGCGGTACGGCCGGTCGCCGAGACCGAGGCCGCGCAGTCCGTGACAGGTCGGGTGGTAGGCGACCCGGTGCGGGTAGTGGGCACCGACGTCCGTCACCCCCAGCACGTCCACCAGGAACTCCGTGAGCTCGTACGTCCTGGGCGCCACCGGCGCCAGCGTCCGGGCCAGCGCGTCCCCGCGCCCCTCGGCCCGGGCCCGCTCGCCCAGCCGCGGGTACAGCTCCCGCACCATCAGCGCGCAGGAAGCGGAGGGGGTCACGACCGCCTCGTACCGCGCGAAGACGCCGGCGAAACGCCGGGCCAGCGGTTCGGCGTCGTGCCGGTAGCCGGTGTTGTAGTGCGCCTGCCCGCAGCAGGTCTGGGCCGCCGGGAAGTCGACCTCGACGCCCAGCCGGGTCAGCAGCTTCACCACGGCCCGGCCGGTGCCCGGATACAGCGTGTCGTTGACGCAGGTCAGGAACAGGGCGACACGCATCGCGGCTCCTCGGTGTCGGTCGTCTGACGAGTGCAGGGTAGTGGGCGGCTCCCGCGGCGGGCGCGGGCGCGGCTCACCGCGCGGCCAGCCGCGCCTCGGCCCGGCGCCACCGCCCGGTGTCGCCGCGGGGCGTGTACCGGGTCAGCGGCTGGGTGCGGGCGAGCAGCCGGCGCCCGGCGGCGAGGTCACCGGCGAGGCCGTGCGCGCGGGCCTGGACCAGGACGTTGCCGAAGGCCGCCGCCTCGGCCGGGCCGGCCACCACCGGCAGCCCGCAGGCGTCGGCCGTCAGCTGGCACAGCAGCGCGTTGCGGACGCCGCCGCCCACCAGGTGCACCACGTCCACCGTCCGGCCGGTCAGCCGCTGCGCGTCCCGCACGGCCCGCCGGTGGGCCAGGGCCAGCGAGTCGAGGACGCACCGGGTGACCTGCGCCGGCGTCCGGGGCGCCGGCTGCCCCGACGCCCGGCACGCCTCGGCGATCCGCTCCGGCATCCGCCCCGGCGCCAGGAAGGCCGGGTCCTGGGCGTCCACCACCGCGCGCAGGGCCGGCACGCCGGCCGCCTCCCGCAGCAGCACCCGCAGATCCGGCTCGCCCCAGGCCCGTACGCACTCCTGGAGCAGCCACAGCCCCATGATGTTGCGCAGGTAGCGGACGGTGCCGTCGAGGCCCAGCTCGTTGGTGAAGTTCGCGGCCCGGCTCTCCTCGGTGAGCACCGGAGCGTGCAGCTCCAGGCCGGCCAGGGACCAGGTGCCGGTGCAGACGTAGGCGAAGCGCTCCCCGGTCGCCGGGACCGCGGCCACCGCCGACGCGGTGTCGTGCGAGCCGACCGCCGTCACCGGCACCGGACCCGTCAGGCCGGTCTCCTCCAGCACCTCCGGGCGCAGGGCGCCCGCCGGATCGCCCGGCTGCCGCAGCGGCGCGAACAGGCCCAGGTCGATGCCCAGCCGGTCGGCGACCGCGTACGCCCAGGTGCGCGTGCGCGGGTCGACGAGCTGGGTGGTGGAGGCGTTGGTGAGCTCGGTGCCCTGCTCGCCGGTCAGCCAGAACGCCAGCAGGTCCGGGACGAGCAGCACCCGAGCCGCGTGGGCGGACTGGACGGCCGAACGGGCGGCCACGAGCTGGTGGAGGGTGTTGAACGGGGCGTGCTGCAGGCCCGTCGCCGCGTACAGCTCGGCCGCCGGAACGGTCGCCCACACCTGCTCCGCGACCCCCTCGGTGCGGGCGTCGCGATAGTGCACCGGGTTGCCGAGGAGGGCCCCGTCGGCGTCCAGCAGGCCGTAGTCGACGGCCCAGCCGTCGATGCCGACGGAGGCGAGCCGGCCGTCGCAGCGGGCGCCGGCCGCCCGCAACCCGTCCAGGACACCGCCGTACAGCGCCAGGACGTCCCAGCGCAGGCCCTCGGGGACGCGCACCGGCCGGTTCGGGAACCGGTGCGCCTCGGCCAGTTCCAGCGTGTCCGGGCCGACCCGCCCGATCATCACCCGCCCGCTGGACGCGCCCAGGTCGACGGCCGCGTACGACCGCGGGCCCGAGCTCATCGCAGGAACGCGGCCGCCACACCCGCGTCCACCGGGACGAGCAGCCCGGTGGTGCGGGCGAGGTCCCCGCCGGTGAGCGCGAACACCGCGTCCGCCACGTGCTCGGGCAGCACCTCCCGCTTGAGGAGGGTGCGCTGCGCGTAGAACTCCCCGAGCCGTTCCTCCGGCACGCCGTACACCGCGGCCCGCTGCGCCCCCCAGCCGCCCGCGAAGATGCCCGACCCGCGGACCACCCCGTCCGGATTGACCCCGTTGACCCGGATCCCGTGCTCGCCGAGCTCGGCGGCCAGCAGACGCACCTGGTGCGCCTGGTCGGCCTTGGCGGCGGAGTAGGCGATGTTGTCCGGCCCGGCGAGGACGGCGTTCTTCGAGGCGATGTACACGAGGTCGCCGCCCCGCTCCTGCGCGATCATCAGCCGGGCGGCCTCCCGCGAGACCAGGAAGGAGCCGCGGGCCATGACGGCGTGCTGCAGGTCCCAGTCCCGGGCCGAGGTCTTGAGCAGCGGCCTGGACAGGGAGAGCCCCGCGTTGTTCACGACCAGGTCGACCCCGCCGAAGGCCAGCACCGCCGCCCGGAACGCCTCGGCGATCTGCTCCTCGTCGGTCACGTCCACGGTGACCGCCACGGCCCGGTCGGCACCGCCCAGCTCCGCGGCGACCCGCGCCGCGCTCCCGCCGTCCCGGTCGGCGACGACGACACAGGCCCCTTCCGCCGCCAGCCGGTGCGCGATCGCCTTCCCGATCCCGCTGCCCGCGCCGGTGACGAACGCGACGCGCGCGGCGAGCGCCCCCGGCTCCGGCCGCCGCCGCAGCTTGGCCTCCTCCAGCGCCCAGTACTCGATGCGGAACTTCTCGGCCTCGCCGATCGGCGCGTACGTGGAGACGGCCTCGGCGCCCCGCATGGCGTTCACGGCGTTGACGTAGAACTCGCCCGCCACCCGCGCCGTCTGCTTGTCCCGGCCGAAGGAGAACATGCCCACGCCGGGCACGAGCACGATCGCCGGGTCGGCGCCCCGCATGGCGGGGGAGTCGGGCAGGGCGTGCCGCCGGTAGTAGGCGGCGTACTCCTCGCGGTAGGCCGCGTGCAGTTCCCGCAGCCGGGCCAGGGCGTCCTCCAGGGGCGCGCTCGGCGGCAGGTCGAGCAGGAGCGGCCGCACCTTGGTCCGCAGGAAGTGGTCCGGGCAGGAGGTGCCGAGCGCGGCCAGCCGGGGATGCGCGGCGCGCGCCAGGAAGTCGAGCACCGCCTCGCCGTCGTCGAAGTGCCCGACCTGCGGCTCGTCCCGCGAGGCGAGCGCCCGCAGGTACGGGGCGAGCGCGGCGGCCCGCGCCCGCCGTTCGTCCCCGGGCAGCGCCTCGTACCCCGCGACGACCGGGCCGAAGGGCTCCGGATCGCCCTTCTCGGCGAGGAACGCCTCGGCGGTCCGGATGATGTACAGCGAGTTGCGCTCGCACTCCTCGGACGAGTCGCCCCAGGCGGTGATCCCGTGTCCGCCGAGGACGCAGCCGACGGCCCGCGGGTGGGCCGCCCTGACCGCGGCGATGTCCAGGCCGAGCTGGAACCCGGGCCGCCGCCACGGCACCCACGCGACGCTGTCGCCGAAACACTCGGCGGTCAGCCTCTCCCCGTCGGCGGCGCAGGCCAGCGCGACACCGGAGTCCGGATGCAGGTGGTCCACGTGCGGGGCGTCCACCAGCCCGTGCAGGGCGGTGTCGATGGAGGGAGCCGCCCCGCCCCTGCCGTGCAGGCAGTAGTCGAAGGCGGCGACCATCTCGTCCTCGCGCTCGGGGCCCGGGTAGACGCCGGCGAGCGCCCGCAGCCGGTCCAGCCGCAGTACGGCCAGTCCCTGCTCGGTGAGCGTGCCGAGGTCGCCCCCGGACCCCTTGACCCACATCAGCTCCACCTCGCCGCCGGTGACGGGATCGGCGGCGGCGCCCTTGGCGGAGGCGTTCCCGCCGGCGTAGTTGGTGTTGCGGGGGTCGGAGCCGAGACGGCGGGAGCGGCCGAGCAGGGCGGCGACTTCGGGGTGGACGGTCATCGGTTGCGGTTCCCTTCCGGACGAGGGCGCGCGGGGCGCGTGCAGGGGGGCGGCGGGGCGGGGGGGCGTCCGGACCGGGTCGGAGGGCGGCCGATCCGGACGGGGTCCCCTACGCCCCCCACCCCGCCTGCCGGCCGCCGACCCGCTCGGCGGCGATCTTCTTGGCCCACCCGGAGCGGGCGTAGGCGGCGACCGGGTCGGGGTCGAGGCCCGCCTCCTCGCGGACCTCGGCCAGCAGCGGCCGCACGTCGGTGTGGTAGGCGTCCATGAGCACGGCGTTGGCGCCGAGCACGTCGCCCTCGCGCTGCGCGGAGGCGAGCGCCTCCCGGTCGACGAGCAGCGCCTTCGCCGTGGCCTCCTGCACGTTCATCACCGAGCGGATGACCGCCGGTATCTTCGGCTCGATGTTGTGGCACTGGTCGAGCATGAAGGCGACGTCGGCGGCCAGTCCGCCGCCCCGCACCACCTCGTACATGATCCGGAACAGCTGGAAGGGGTCGGCCGCGCCCGCCATCAGGTCGTCGTCCGCGTAGAACCGGGAGTTGAAGTCGAAGCCGCCGAGCCTGCCCTCCCGCTGCAGCACCGCGACGATGAACTCGATGTTGGTTCCCGGAGCGTGGTGCCCGGTGTCCACCACCACCCGCGCCTTCGGCCCCAGCTTCAGGCAGTGCGCGTACGCGGTCCCCCAGTCGGGCACGTCCGTCGTGTAGAACGCGGGCTCGAAGAGCTTGTACTCCAGCAGCATCCGCCGGCCGTCCCCGAGCCGTGCGCAGACCTCGGCGAGCGCCTCGGCCAGCCGGTCCTGCCGCGCCCGCACGTCGTCCTGCCCGGGGTAGTTCGTGCCGTCGGCGAACCACAGCTTCAGGTCCCGCGAGCCGGTGGCCTCCATGATGTCGACGCACCGCAGCAGGTGACCGACGGCCTTGCGCCGCACCGCCGGGTCGGGGTGGCAGACGCTGCCCAGCCGGTAGTCGTCGTCCTGGAAGGTGTTCGAGTTGATCGTGCCCAGCCGCAGTCCCCGGTCCCCGGCGTACTCGGCCAGCGCCCGGTAGTCCTCCACGGTGTCCCAGGGGATGTGCAGCGCGACCGTCGGCGCGACCCCGGTGAAGGCGTGCACCTGCGCGGCGTCCTGGAGCTTCTCCCACGGCGAGCGCGCCACCCCGGCCTGCGCGAACACCTTGAAGCGGGTCCCCGAGTTCCCGTACGCCCACGACGGCGTCTCGACGGCCTGGGTCCTGAGCGCGGCCTTCACCGCGGCGAGGTCGGTCACTTCGGGGCTCCTGTGGTGTCGGCCGGGACGACGGAATGCGGAGAATGGTGAAACGATTCAGAAAGGCAAGCTAGGGTCCGCCCCCAGGTGTGTCAAGCATTCCGGCCGGGGTTGCAAGCCCGAGGCGAGCTGGGCGTCAGGACGCCGGGTTTGCGTCCGACCCATTGACGCGGGATGGCTGCGCTGCCTACGGTCCCGGCAATCCGTTGAAACCTTTCACGACACCGTGGCGGTCTCGCGGCCCTGGTGCCGGTGCCGTCGAGGAGCCCCCATGACCCACCCGCCTGACAAGGGACCGGCACCGGTGCTGGCACTGAAGGGCGTCTCCAAGTCCTTCGGCGCCGTCCGCGCGCTCAGGGACGTCTCGCTGGAACTGCTGCCCGGCGAGGTGCACGCCCTCGCCGGGGAGAACGGCGCGGGCAAGTCGACGCTGATCAAGATCCTCGCCGGAGTGCACCGGCCGGACTCCGGCCAGGTGCTGCTCGACGGCAAACCCGTCGTCCTCCACGGCCCCGGCGACGCCCGCGACGCCGGCATCGCGGTCATCCACCAGGAACCCACACTCTTCCCGGACCTGTCGATCGCCGAGAACATCTTCATGGGCCGCCGGCCGAAGCGGACCTACGGCCGGATCGACCACCCGGCCACCCGTGCCGCCACGACCGCCCTGATGCGACGGCTGGGCGTCCGAATCGACCCCGACCGCCCCGCCCGCGGCCTGTCGATCGCCGACCAGCAGATGGTGGAGATCGCCAAGGCGCTCTCCACCGACGCCCGGGTCCTGATCATGGACGAGCCGACCGCGGCCCTCACCGGCAGCGAGGTCGCCCGGCTCTTCGGCGTCGTCCGCACCCTGCGCGACCACGGCGCCGCCGTCCTGTTCGTCTCGCACCGGCTGGAGGAGATCTTCGAGATCTGCCGCCGGGTGACCACGCTGCGGGACGGCGCCCTGGTCGCCGGCGAGCCGCTCGCCGGGATGACCGAGGACGACCTGGTGCGCCGGATGGTCGGCCGCGACCTGGCCGAGCTCTACCCCGAGCGGGAGGCGACGCCGGGCGAGGTGGCGCTGAGGGTGCGCCGCCTGACCCGCGAGGGCGTCTTCACGGACGTGTCCTTCGAGGTGCGGCGCGGCGAGATCGTCGGCCTCGCCGGGCTGGTCGGCGCCGGCCGCACCGAGGTCGCCCGGGCCGTCTTCGGCGTCGACCGCTGGGACGCGGGCGAGGTGGAGGTCGCCGGGCGCCGGCTCACCGGCGGGGCGCCGTCCGCCGCGATGGCCGCCGGGCTGGCCCTCGTGCCGGAGGACCGGCGCGCCCAGGGGCTGGTGACGAGCCTGTCCGTGGAACGGAACATCGGCCTGACCGGACTGCGCACCACCGTCCGGGCCGGACTGGTGGACCGCGGCGCCGAACGCGGCCGCGCCCGGGACTGGGCGCTGAAGCTCCAGGTGAAGTACACCCGCCTCGCGGACGCCGTCTCCACCCTGTCCGGCGGCAACCAGCAGAAGGTCGTCCTCGCCAAGTGGCTCGCCACCGGCCCGCAGGTGCTGATCGTGGACGAGCCGACACGCGGCATCGACGTCGGCACCAAGGCCGAGGTGCACCGGCTCCTCGGCGAGCTGGCCGCCGACGGGGTCGCCGTGCTGATGATCTCCTCCGACCTGCCGGAGATCCTCGGCATGGCCGACCGGGTGCTGGTGATGCACGAGGGCCGGATCACCGCGGAGATCCCCCGCGCGGAGGCCACCGAGGAGGCCGTGATGGCCGCGGCCACCGGGAGGGCCGCGGCATGACGGTGACCACCACGGACGATCCCCCCGTCGCCGGGGCGTCCGGGCCGGGCGGGGCCCGGCTCCTGGACCGCGTCCTCAGGACGCGCGAACTCGCCGTCCTCGCCGTCCTCCTGGTGATGATCGCCGTCGCCCGGGCGGGCAACAGCGCGTTCCTGTCCGAGCAGGGCGTCAAGGACCTGCTCCTCAACGCCACCGTCCTGGTCCTGGTCGCCACCGGGCAGACGCTGGTCGTCCTCACCCGCAACGTCGACCTGTCCGTCGGCTCCACCCTCGGCATCAGCGCCTTCGCCGCCGGCGCCTGGCTCGACGGCGGCGGGAACGCGGTCGTCGCGGTCGCGCTGGCGGTCTCGCTGGGCGTCGGGGCCGGACTGCTCAACGGCCTGCTCGTCGGCATCGGCCAGGTACCCGCCCTCGTCGTCACCCTCGGCACCCTGTACGTCGTCCGGGGCGTCGACTCGATCTGGGTCGGCTCCCGCCAGATCACCGCCGCGGACCTCCCGGACGGCTTCCTGGACTTCGGCTCCGGCGGCGTCCTGGCGCTCCCGTGGCAGGCGGTCGTCGCACTCGTGGTCCTGGTGGCGACGGCGTACTACCTCAGGAACTACGGCAGCGGACGGGAGCTGTACGCCCTCGGCTCCAACCCGGAGGCGGCCCGGCTCGCCGGCATCCCCGTGCGCAGGCGCGTGCTCGCCGCCTACACGGTGTGCGGGGCGCTCGCCGGACTCGCCGGCGCGCTCTACCTGGCCCGGTTCGGCAACGTCGACTCCGGCACCGGCACCGGCTACGAACTCACCGTCGTCAGCGCGGTCGTGGTGGGCGGCGTCGCCTTCACCGGCGGCTCCGGCAGCGTCTACGGCGCCGCCCTCGGCGCCCTGCTGCTC
This sequence comes from Streptomyces sp. NPDC006193, assembly GCF_040613915.1. Taxonomy (NCBI): domain Bacteria; kingdom Bacillati; phylum Actinomycetota; class Actinomycetes; order Kitasatosporales; family Streptomycetaceae; genus Streptomyces; species Streptomyces sp. NPDC006193. The sequence continues at coordinate 128,255 of NZ_JBEXTB010000011.1, read as the reverse complement.
ACCTCGGTCAACAGCGTGCTCCCCGCCCTCGGCGTCAGCTCCGTGTGGGTGCTCGCGATCAACGGCGTGCTGCTGCTGCTCGCCATCGCCGTCGACCGGGTCGTGGCGCTGCGCGTGGCCGCCGCCCTGCGGAGGAAACGGGCCCCGAGGAGGACCGCCGTGGCGAAGGAGAAGACCGGTGCCTGAGTCGCTCACCCGCGCGATCCGCTGGGACACGGTCGTCGGCGCGCTGCTGATCGTCCTGCTGCTGCTGTCGTTCGGCTTCGTCGACGGCTTCGGCAACGCGCTGAACCTGTCGTTCCTGATCGGCAACACGCTGCCCATCGCCCTGATCGCCCTGCCGATGACCCTCCTGGTCGTCGCCGGCGAGATCGACCTGTCCGTCGCGTCCACGGCCGGGCTGTCCGGCGCGGTGCTGGGCAGGCTCTGGAACGCGGGCATGGCCATCGAGACGATCATCCCGCTCTGCCTGCTGCTCGGCGTGGTGTGCGGGCTGGTGAACGGTGTGCTGGTGACCCGGCTCGGGCTGCCGTCGCTCGCCGTCACCATCGGCACGCTCGCCGCGTACCGGGGCATCGCCCAGATCGTGCTCGGCTCCGACGCGGTGACCGACTTCCCGGCGCCGTACCTGGACTTCGCGGCCGGCCGCATCGGGGACTCCTTCCTCCCCCGCGCCTTCCCGCCCTTCCTGGCGCTGCTCGCGATCGCCGCGGTCGTGCTGCACGCCACGCCGTTCGGGCGGTCGCTGTTCGCGGTCGGGGCGGGGGAGGAGGCGGCGTGGTTCGCGGGCATCCGGGTGAGACGGACCAGGCTCATGCTCTTCGCGGCCACCGGGTTCATGTCCGCGCTCACCGGTGTCTTCTGGGCCCTGCACTACGCCAGCGCCCGCTACGACAACGCCACCGGACTGGAACTGTCCGTCGTCGCGGCCGTGCTGCTGGGCGGCATCGACTTCGACGGAGGCCGGGGCACGATCGGCGGCGCCCTCGCCGGTGTCTTCCTGCTGGGCGCGCTGCAGAACGCGATGAGCCTGCTGAACGTCTCCGCGCAGTCGCAGATCGTCGTCACCGGTGTGCTGCTCGTCGTCTCCGTGCTCGGGCCCCGGGTCGCCCGGCAGATCGCCGCCGCGCGGCGGGCGGCCCGGCGGCGGCCGACCTAGGGGGCCGGTCCGGACCGGCCCGGTGCCGCCGGCCTGATCCGGACGAGACCCCCGGCAGGTGCGCCCGCCCGGGCCGGCCGCGCCGTACCCCCGCGTCCCGCAAGGGGCGCACCCCCCTCCTGACGACAAGAGGCCTTCGCCATGCTCACACCGTCCCTGCGCCGCGCCGGCACCGCCCTCGCCGCCGGCACCGCCCTCGCCGTCGCCCTCACCTCCTGCGGCGGCACCACCAAGAACGACGTCAAGGCCGACGACGCCTCCGCCGCGTCCGCCGGCACGGCCGATCCGGACGCCCCCACCAAGAGGGGACTGACGGTCGGCTTCCTGCCCAAGCAGGTCAACAACCCCTACTTCACCGCCGCCGACAAGGGCGGCGAGAAGGCGCTCGCCGAACTGGGCTCCCGGTACAAGGAGGTGGGCCCGAACAGCGCCACCGACACCTCCGCCCAGGTCAGTTACGTCAACACGCTCACCCAGCAGCAGGTCGACGCCATCGCCGTGTCCGCGCAGGACCCCGGCGCCCTGTGCACCGCGCTGAAGCAGGCGATGCGCGGCGGCATCAAGGTCGTCACCTACGACTCCGACACCGGCCCCGGCTGCCGGAACGCGTTCGTCTCGCAGGCCCGTGCCGAGGACCTGGGCCGCACCGAGGTGCAACTGCTGGCCCGGCAGATCGGCTACAAGGGGAAGATCGCGATCCTGTCGGCCGCCCAGACCGCGACCAACCAGAACACCTGGATCGGCTACATGAAGGACGAGCTGAAGGACCCCAGGTACCGCGACATCGAGCTCGTCAAGATCGCCTACGGCAACGACGACGCCCAGCAGTCCTTCCAGCAGACCCAGGGCCTGCTCCAGGAGCACCCCGACCTGAAGGGGATCATCTCCCCGACCACGGTCGGCATCAAGGCCGCCGCCCAGTACCTGTCCGGGTCGAAGTACAAGGGCAGGGTCGAGCTGACCGGTCTCGGCACCCCGAACGACCTGCGCCGGTACGTCAAGAACGGCACCGTCGACGCCTTCGAGCTGTGGGACCCGGCCAGGCTCGGCGACCTGGCCGCCCGCACCGCCGTCGCGCTGGCCTCCGGCCGGATCACCGGCAGACAGGGCGAGACCTTCGAGGCCGGCGGCAGGACGTACACCCTCGGCGAGAACGGCGTGATCGACCTCGGCAGGCCGACCGTGTTCGACGCGAAGAACATCGACCGGTTCCACTTCTGACCGGAGGCCGGAGGCGGGACGCCGGACGCCGGACGCGGCGCGCGCCTTCCCGCCGGGGGTGCCGGGGGCCGCACCGACGCGTGCCGCGGGCGGCCCGCCGTCCGACGCGGCCGCCGACGCCCCGGGGGCGGCGGGCACGGCTGCTCGCTGCGGTCCGCACGAGCGGCTGCGCCCGCACGAGCCGCTGCGGCCCGCGCGTGCGCTGTGGCCTGCGCCTGCCGCCGTCGCCCGCGCGTGGACGGCCCGTTCGTCGGCCGGCCCGGGGCCCGCTTCGCCCTCCCGGCGTGACGGTAATGTGAAGGTCGTCCCGCCGCCCTCGTTCCCTGGAGGTCCCTGCCCGATGGCCCAGTCGGTGGGTATCAAGGACGTCGCCCGCGCCGCCGGAGTGTCGGTGGGCACGGTGTCCAACGTCATCAACCGCCCGGACACCGTCGCCAGCGAGACCCGGGCCCGGGTGCTGTCCGTGATCGACCGGCTCGGCTACGTCCGCAGCGAGTCCGCCCGGCAGTTGCGGGCGGGCCGCAGCCGGATCATGGGCCTGCTCGTCCTGGACATGGGCAACCCCTTCTTCGTGGACGTGGCGCGCGGCGCCGAGCGGGCCGCGCGCGAGGCCGGGCTCGGTGTGATGGTCTGCAACAGCGCCCAGAACGCGGCCGAGGAGGCGGAGTACCTGTCGCTCTTCGCCGAGCAGCGGGTGCGCGGGGTGCTGCTCACCCCGGCCGACGCCAGCGGCCGCAACATCGCCGCCTTCCGCCGGCACGGCATCCCCTTCGTGCTGGTCGACCGGGTCGCCGAGGGGGCCGGCGCGTGCTCCGTCTCCGTGGACGACGTCGCGGGCGGCGCGCTCGCGGTGCGGCATCTGGTGGACGCGGGGCACCGCTCGATCGCCTACGTCAGCGGGCCGCCCGGGCTCAACCAGGTCCGCGACCGCCGCACCGGCGCGCTGAACGCCCTCGCCGAGGCCGGGCTGGGCGAGGACGCCCTGCGCGAGCTGCCCACCGACCGCCTCGACGTGGCCGCCGGACGCGACGCGGGCGCCCGCCTGCTCGGCCTCGCCGACCGGCCCACCGCGGTGTTCTGCGCCAACGACCTGCTGGCCCTCGGTGTCCTGCAGGCGATGTACGCGGCGGGCGTCACCGTCCCGGACGACCTCGCGATCGTGGGCTACGACGACATCGAGTTCGCCGCCGCGGCCGCCGTCCCCCTCACCTCCGTGCGCCAGCCCGCCGTCACCATGGGCGCCCTCGCCGCCGGACTGCTGCTGGAGGAGACCGAGCAGGCGGCGGGGCAGCGATCGCACGAGCACCGCCGGGTGGTGCTCCGGCCGGAGCTGGTGGTGCGCCACTCCAGCCTGGCCGCGCGCTGACCGTCGTCCGGTGGCGCACCTTGGTCCCCGGGGCTCGGTTCGCGCCCGCTGTTGTGCTGCACTGGGACGCGTCCAGCCCGTCCGTCCCGGGAGACCCCTTGAGCCTCAGCTACCGCCAGCCCGGCGTCGTCCTCACCGACCGCCGCTTCACCGTCCCCCTCGACCACGCCGATCCGGACGGCGAGACCATCGAGCTGTACGCCCGCGAGGCGGTGGCGAGCGAGCAGGCCGGGCGGGAACTGCCCTGGCTGGTGTATCTGCAGGGCGGCCCCGGCTTCGGGGCGAATCGTTTCGTCGGACGTCAGGCCTGGCTCGACCGGGCCCTGCGGGAGTACCGCGTCCTGCTGCTCGACCAGCGCGGCACCGGCCGCTCCACCCCCGCCACCCGGCAGACGCTCCCCCTGCGCGGCGGCCCCGCCGCGCAGGCCGACTACCTCACCCGCTTCCGCGCCGACTCCATCGTCCGCGACTGCGAGGCCGTCCGGCGACAGGTCACCGGCGGCGCCCCGTGGACCGTGCTCGGCCAGAGCTTCGGCGGCTTCTGCACGGTGTCGTACCTCTCCCTCGCCCCGGAGGGTCTCGACACCGCGATCGTCACCGGCGGCCTGCCCTCCCTGCACGCCCACGCCGACGACGTCTACCGGGCCGCCTACCCGCGCGTCGAACGCAAGGTCACCGCGCACTACGCCCGCTACCCGCAGGACGTGGACCGGGCCCGCCGGATCGCCGACCACCTCCTCACCCGCGACGTGGTCCTCCCGAACGGCTACCGCTTCACCGTCGAGGCCTTCCAGTCCCTCGGCCTGATGCTCGGCGCGAGCGACGGCAGCCACCGCCTGCACCACCTGCTCGAGGACGCCTTCGTGCGCACCCCGGCCGGCCTCGAACTGTCCGACGCCTTCCAGGAGCAGGCCCAGGCCCTGCTGTCGTTCGCCGGACATCCCCTCTACGCCCTCCTCCACGAGGCGGTCTACGGCCAGGACGCCCGCCCCACCGCCTGGGCCGCCGAACGCGTCCGCGCCGAGTTCCCGCAGTTCGACGCGGCCAAGGCGCTCGCCGGCGACGCTCCCGTCCTCTTCACCGGCGAGACGATCCACCCCTGGATGTTCGACACCGACCCGGCGCTGCGCCCCCTGCGCGAGACCGCCGCCCTGCTCGCCGCCCGCGCCGACTGGCCTCCGCTGTACGATCCCGCCCGCCTCGCGGCCAACGAGGTCCCGGTGGCCGCGGCCGTCTACCACGACGACATGTACGTCGACACCGCTCACTCCCTGGAGACGGCCGGCGCGATCCGCGGCCTGCGCGCCTGGGTCACCAACGAGTACGAGCACGACGGCCTGCGCGCGGGCGCGCCGCGTGTCCTGGACCGGCTGCTCGCCCTGGCCCGCGACGAGGCGGGGTGACTTCGACGGCGGACGCACGGGCCCCTCTCCGGCGTCTCGCGCCGCCCGGCGCCGGTCGCGCCTGCTCGGGGCGGGGCCCGGGCCGGATCTCCGGCGGGGACCGGGCCGGTTAGGCTGTCCCCCATGCCAGACCGGACAGCCGGCCTTGCGGAGCTGCGCGGGGACTGCGCCCGCTGTTTCGCACTGTGCTGCGTCGCCCTGCCCTTCGCCGCCTCCTCCGACTTCGCGCGGAACAAGCCGGCGGGCAAGCCGTGCCCGAACCTCGGCGGCGACCACCGCTGCGGCATCCACACCGACCTGCGGGCCAGGGGCTATGCCGGCTGCACGGTCTACGACTGCTTCGGCGCCGGCCAGAAGGTCTCGCAGGTCACCTTCGGCGGGCAGGACTGGCGCACCGGTTCCGGGGAGCACGCCCGGCGGATGTTCGACGTGTTCCCGGTCGTCCGGCAGCTGCACGAGCTGCTGTGGTACCTGACGGAGGCGCTCGGCCTGCCCGCCGCCCGGCCCGTGCACCCCGACCTGAGACGGATGCGGGAGCGGACCGAGCGGCTGACCCGGCGAACGCCGCAGGAGCTGGCCGCGCTGGACGTGGCCGCCCACCGCCGGGAGGTGGACGTCCTCCTGCTGCGCACCAGCGAGCTGGTCCGGGCGGGCGCCGGGGGCCGGAGCGGGGGCGGGCGCAGGGACCGCCGGGGCGCGGACCTCGTCGGCGCCCGCCTCAGGGGCGCCGACCTGCGCGGGGCGACCCTGCGCGGGGCCTGGCTCATCGCCGCCGACCTCACCGGCGCCGACCTGCGGGGCGCCGACCTGATCGGGGCCGACCTGCGGGGCGCCGACCTGACCGACGCGGACCTCACCGGGGCCTTCTTCCTCACCCAGCCGCAGGTCGACGCGGCCCGCGGCAGCGCCGGCACCCGCCTGCCGGAGTCAGTCGCCCGCCCGGCGCACTGGACGGCCCGCGCCTGATCCGCCGTCCGCGGCCGCCGGACTGCGCCGTTCCAGCCGCAGCCGCAGTCCCTCGGGCATCAGCGTCAGGCGCTCGGCGACGGTCAGCCGGTAGCCGGGGTCGAGGTGCAGCTCGTAGCGGCGCAGCAGCAGGCCGAGGACCAGGGTCGCCTCGTGCAGGGCGAACTGACGGCCGATGCAGGCCCGCGCTCCGGTGCCGAACGGCTTGTAGGTGTGCGGCGGCCGGGAGCGTACGGACGCCGTGGCGAAGCGGTCGGGGTCGAACCGGTCGGCGTCCTCACCCCACACCTCCGGCGCGCGGTGCAGCATCGGCGTCAGCACCAGCGCCCACGCGCCCCGGCGCATGGGGTGCTCACCGGCGAGGACCGTGTCCTGCCGGGCCTCCCGGGCGAAGGCGGGCGCGGTCGGCCACAGCCGCAGCGACTCGTCGAGCACCCGGCGGACGTGGCGCAGCCTGGCGACCTGGTCGTAGCGGGGTTGCGGGGCGCCGCCCCAGACGCGGTCCACCTCGGCGCGGGCCCGGGCCGCGATCTCCGGGTGCCGGGCCAGGTGGTACAGGGCGAAGGAGAGCGCGCCCGAGGTGGTCTCGTGGCCCGCCACCAGGAAGGTGATCACCTGCTTGCGGACGTTCTGCAGGGACAGCTTCTCACCGGTCACCGGGTGCTCCGTCGCCAGCATGCGGTCCAGCAGGTCGCCCTCGCCGCCGCCGGACCGGCGCCGGGCGGCGACCAGTTCGTCGACGGTGCGGTCGAGGGCGGCGGTGTCGGCCGCGTTGCGCCGGGCGGCGGCCCGCAGCAGCAGCGGGGCCAGCGGCCCGGGCACGCTGTTCAGCCGTTGCGCGTAGGTGAGCGTGCCGACCATCGCGGTGACGAAGGGGTGCGGCCGGTCCCGCTCGAAGGAACCGAAGTCGTGCCCGAAGCCGGTCCGCGCGATCGTCTCCAGGGTCAGCCGGGTCATGTCACCGGGCACGTCCACCGTGCTCCCGGCCGCCAGCATGCTGTCCCAACGGTCGGTGAGCCGGCCGGCGACCGCCAGCATCGTCCGGTGGTAGCCCTGCATGGCCTCCCGGCTGAACCCGGGCGCCAGGACGTCGTGCGCCAGCTGCCAGTTGGGCTCGTGGTTGTAGGCGGTGAACAGGCCGTCGCCGGCCACCGGCCGCAGGTTGGCGACACCCAGCCCGACGTGCTTGGCGAACCGGGTCTCGTCGGCCAGGTCGGCGACGAGCCGCGGCCCCCACACGAACACGAACTCGTGGCCGAACGCCCGGCGCCGGAAGATCGGCCCCAGCTCGCGCCCCAGGCGCAGGGAGTCCTGCAGCGGGCGGTGCCGGTCGGCGCCGAGGACGTCGCCGAGCAGCGGCAGCCGGTGCGGCGGACGCGGGATGCGGCGCAGCTCGGGCCAGCCCTGCTCCGCGCCCCTGAAGCCCCTCGGCAGTCCGGTCTCCGTCGTCCCCGCCATGACGCGATCTCCCTTGGTCCAGCGGACGGTCGAAGCGATGGCGCGTGTTGTACGTGGGTTCAATAAGCGGTTCCAGTGTCGTCCCGGCGTCGGACCGGCGTCAAGTAAGGTGACGCCATGCCCGCGGACCAAGGGGAGCGCGCCCGGCGCCGGCTCAGCACCGGGGAACGCCGTGAGCAGCTTCTGTCGGTCGGCGCGACCCTTTTCTCGGAGAGCCCCTACGACGAGGTGCGGATCGAGCGGGTCGCGGAGATCGCCGGGGTCTCCCGCGGGCTGCTGTACCACTACTTCCCGGCCAAGCGGGACTTCTTCGCGGCGGTCGTGGAGCGGGAGAGCGAGCGGATGCTGCGCATGACCGCCGCCGTCCCCGGGGTGCCGGTCCGCGAGCAGCTCACCGCCGGTCTCGACACCTACCTGGGCTATGTGGAGACCCACGCCCACGGCTTCCGCGCCTTCCACCGCGCCGACGCGGCCGGCGACCGGGCCGTGCGCCGTGTCTACCGGCGCGCCCTGGCCGCGCAGGAGAGGCAGATCCTGGCCGCGCTCGCCGCCGACCCCGAGTTCGGACCGGTCGTGGAGGAGGCGCCGCACGTGCGAGTGGCCGTGCGCGGCTGGCTCGCCTTCACCACCGCCGTCTGCCTGGAATGGCTGGGCGGCGCGGGGGAGCTGCGCCGGGAGCAGGTGCGCGACCTGTGCGCCCGCGCGCTGCTGGGCGTCCTCGCCTGAGCGCGCCGCACCGGCGGCAGGGCCCGGCGGGGGCGGGTTGGCGCACACCCCGATCTCCTATAGGTTAGGTGAGGCTTACCTAATGGAGGTTCGGGATGGGTGACACACAGGACTGGACGGCCGCACCCGGCGCGGCGGAACAGGCACGCTCGGTGCTGGCCACCGCCTGGTCGTGCGCGGTGACCGCGGACGGGGCCCGGGAGGAGTACGTGGGCGCGCACACCGTGACCGACGACGGCGCGGTGCGCCTGGCGGTGCCCGACGACAGCGCCCTGTTCGCGGCCGTCCTGTGCGCCCCGCGCCAGGAACCCCCCGCCCTGCTGGAGTTCGCCGACGTGGCGCCCGTCCCGGTGCGGGGCCGCATCCGCGCCCGGCTCCACCTCTCCGGCCCGCTCGCCCCCAGCGGGGGCGCGCTGCTGTTCCGGCCCACCCGCGTGGTGCTCCGCCGGTCCGCCGGGCCCGTGGTCGTGGACCCGGAGGAGTTCGCCGCCGCCCGGCCCGACCCCCTCGCCGAGGCCGAGCCCCGTCTGCTGACCCACCTCGCCGACGCCCACCCGGACGCCGTCGAGCGCCTCACCCGCCTGGTGCGGCCCGAGAGCCTGCACGCCGCGACCAGGGTGGCGCCCCTCGCCGTCGACCGGCACGGACTGACCCTGCGCATCGAACGCAGCCGCGCATACGGCGACGTACGGCTGCCCTTCCACGCGCCCGCCGACGACGTCGCCCAGCTCACCCGGCGCCTCCACGTCCTGCTGGCCCAGGCGGGCGCCGCCGCCTGCCCGCGCGCGCTACAGCGGCAGCGCGCAGACGGCGACGGGTGAGGCGAACGGCTCGCCGGCCGGGCGCAGTTCGCCGCTGCCCGCGTCGACGTGGAAGACGGTCACCGTGCCGGAGCGCTGGTTCGCCGCGAACAGCAGCCGGCCGTCCGGGGAGAACGCGATGTGCCGCGGGAAGTCCCCGCCCACCGGCACCGTGCCGAGCAGCCGCAGCCGGGCCCCGTCGTCCTCGACGGCGTACCGGGCCAGGCTGTTGTGGCCCCGGTTGGCGAGGAACGCGTACCGGCCGTTCGCCGTCACCAGGATCTGCGCCGGATAGTTGGTGCCGCCGCCGGCCCCCGTCGGCTGCGGCTCGCCGACGCTCAGCCGGCCCGACCGCGGGTCGTAGGCGCAGACGGCGACGGTGTCGTCCACCTCGTTGGCCAGGTAGGCGTACCGGCCGCCCGGATGGAAGGCCAGATGGCGCGGTCCCGCGCCGGGCCGGGTGTGCGCCTGGGCCACCTGGTGGAGCGTGCCCCTCACCCGGTCCAGGCGGTAGGTGTAGACGGTGTCGGTGCCGAGGTCCACGGCGAGGACGTGCCCGCCGTCGGGGCTCGTGACGACCTGGTGGGCGTGCGGGCCCTGCTGCCCGGGGCCGGGCTCCGGGGACGAGTGCGTGACCAGGCCGGTGCGCTCGCCGAGGGCGCCCGAGCCGTGGATCGGGTGCACGGCGACACTGCCCGACCCGTAGTTCGCGCTGAGCAGCCAGCGTCCGGTGGGGTGCACCGACAGATGGCACGGGCCCGCCCCGCCGGTGCTCCGGGTGCCGAGGACACGCCGGTCCCGGAGGCGCACGGCCGTCACACCGCCGTCCTGCCGCTCGTCCACCGCGTACAGCGTGCGGCCGTCCGGGTGCACGGCGAGGTACGACGGGTCGGGGACGCCGGTCAGCGTGCCCGCCCCGGTGATCCGGCCCGACTCCGGGTCGTACGAGGCCAGCGCGATGCCGGCGCCGCCGCCCTCCGCGGAGGTGTAGGTGCCCACGTACAGCGGGCGCGGCCCGGACGGTCCGCGGGGCGGCGCGGCGGCCGCCCGCTCCCGCGCGGCCGGCTCGCCGTCCGCCGGCGGGGCCGCCGGGGACGGCACCGCCACCACGGCGGCCGTGCCGGCCACGGCGCCGACGAACCGCCGCCTGCTCAGGTCGCCGTGCCGCCGGCCGCTCCCCGGCGGGGGAGAGCTCCGCCGTGCCGTCCCCGCCTCCGTGTCCATGCCCGCACCTCAGGTCGTCGGTTGTCCCGGTCGTGCCAGCCACCTTGGCCTGCGGGTCCCGTCCGGGGCAAGCCGGGCGACAACGGCTGCGCGCGGCGCAACGGCATCCGGTGGACCGCCGGCGGCACGCCGACGACCGCCACGGCAGCGGGGCGCCGGCGTCCGGGGCGGCGGGCGTTCGCCGGAGGAACCGCGGGACCGCTCAGCCGGCGCACCGGCCTGCGCAGAGCCGGGTCCGCGCCGGTGGCGCGCCCGCGCGACCCCGGCGGGGCGGGGCCGGCCGGGCGGCGGTCACCACTCCCCGTCGTCCACCGGCTTGCCGGGCGCGTCCTTCAGCGGGGCCACCTGGCCCGCGGCCGGCGCCTGCCACGGGTCCAGGTCGTTGCCGAGCCAGTCGCCGACGGGCCTGACCGCGCGGAGGGCGTCCGTGGGGGCGAGGTCCTCGGCGTCCGCGTCGTAGTAGTCGTACCAGGGCAGGCCGGCCCGGGTGTACGCCGCCCGGTCCACCGGCGACGGCGGGGGCGCCTCGCCGGTGATCCGGCGCCACTCCGGGGGCGTCACCAGGTGCACGAAGACCCGCCCGGCCGGCTGCTCGGCCCAGTCCCCGAGCGGCCGGTCGTCCCGGTAGACCTCCTGCCGCATCGAGCCGCCGGCGCCGAGACCCATGGCCGCGGCGCGCGGCGGGGGAGCGGCGGCCGCGGCGGCGGGCGCAGGGGCCGCGCCGAAGGCGGGCGCCGCCGCCGGAGGGGCCGCCCCCGGGGCTCCCGTCGCGGCCGGCGGCGCTCCCGCGTACCCGTAGGCCGGTCCGGCCGCCCGCTCCCGCTCCAGCCGCTCCCGCTCCGCGCGCCGCCACCGCGCGAGGACGTCCTGTCTGAGCGGGTACGACCGGAGCTGGACACCGCCCCACACCTCCTCGCCGGTGACCTGCCCCTCCACGGTCGCGCCCAGCCCGAGCGGCACGGCCACGAACTGGCGGACCGTGCCCCGCCCGGAGTTGATGCCGTCCAGCCAGGGCTGGCGGGGCAGCACCACGTAGTTCTGCGGACGCCGGGTCAGCCGGTCGCTCCACGGCTCACCGGACACGGCGCACACCTTGCCCACACCGACCTGCAGCGCGGCCGGCTCCGTCGTGCCGGCGAAACTCAGCCACATGGCCTCGCGCAGATACACCGGCAGCATCACGCCGCCGCGCGCCCGCCACCGCTCCGGCACCCTGTCGGCGTAGTCCGCGACCCGCCGGACGGGGAACTCGCCCAGCCCGGGCGGCAGCGGATGCGTGCCCGTCTCCGGCAGCCGCAGCGTGCGCACGAACCGCACCGCCACCCCGCCCGGCAGCCGCAGCGCGTTCCCGTCGACCCGCACTCCCGTACCGCTCATCCGACCGCCGCCCCGCTTCCCGTGCCGGCCGCTCCGGCACCTTCCTCAGCGAGAACGCTCGCCGAACCCCGCGCGGTTCCGCCACAGCTTCTCCTGGACGCCGAGGCGGTCCCGCAGCTGCGTCATCCGCGGCAGCTTCGCCCGCTGCTCCCGGGACACCCGGTCCAGTTCCTCCAGCAGCCGGCCGGTGCGGTGCTCGGTGTCCAGCTCGTCGATGATCCGGGTCGTCTCGGTCAGCACGGCGCCCAGCAGCTGCCAGTGCGCCCAGTCCTTGCCGACCTGCTCCCGGAGCAGCTCGGCCAGCCGGTCGCGGGTGCCCGCCGCCGTGCTCAGCTCGGCGGCCAGCCGGGCCTCGGCCGACTCGGCGTTCTCGCTCAGATGCGTGGTCACCAGCACGGCGAAGCTGACGACGGCGTCGGCGATCTCCGACAGCAACTGCTCCACGACCGCCCCCACCCGCGGCGGGAACAGCTCCTCGGACCCGCGGGCCTTCGCCAGGTCCGTGAACGAGCGGGCCAGCACCCGCAGCACCACCGTGCAGATCTCCAGGGTGTCCAGACCGGTGCGCAGCACCACCCGGTGCAGCAGCCCTTCCTTGACGCGCGGATTGAGCCGCAGGCTGTCCTCGGCCTGCCGCAGCGCCGCGTCGACCTGCACGATGTCGTGGTCGAGCCGGCGGGCCTCGTGCAGCCGCTCGGCCGCCTGCTGCCAGGGGATCCGGCCCGCGGCCTCCTCGCCCATGCGCAGCATCAGCTGCCGCACCCGGCGGGCCATGTCCTCGATGGACCGGCCCGCCTCGTCCACCCACACCGGGGGCGGCAGCAGCAGGTTGCAGGCCGTGCCCACGACCGCGCCGATCAGGGTCTCCACGATCCGCGCCCACGCGGTGAAGCCGACCGAGGTGACCCCGAGCACCAGCATGGCGCTGATCGCCACCTCGGCCACGTACTCGTCGACGCGCACCAGGTGCCCCACGGCCAGCGCGGCCACGATCAGCAGCGCCAGGCTCCACCACGTCAGCCCCACCAGCACGCTGAAGGCGATGGCGACCAGCACGCCGGCGACCACCGCGTTCACCCGGCGGATGCCGTTGGTGAGCGTGGCGTAGAAGGTGACCTGGACGACGAGCAGCGCGGTCAGCGGCGCGGTCAGCGGCGCCGGCTCGGGGCTCAGCCGCAGGGCGACGACATAGGCGACGGTCGCGGCCGCCGCCGACCGCAGCGTCTGCACCACCACCGGCTCCCGGTGGCGCTTCACCAGGCGGGCCAGTCCCTCGTTCCATTTACGTACGTCGAGCATCCCTTGGCCTGTTCCCGCTCCCAGGGTGCGTCGAACGTGCTCGCTTGCGAACGACTTCTGTTCGCATCTGTTCGCAGCTGTTCACGACCGTCCGCGCAGGGGCAGGTGGGCGGGGGTGCCGTCCCTCCGCCCGGGTGTGCAGTCGGGAGCGTGCACCCGATCGGGCGGGTGACAACCGGCCAGTGCGGTGCGGGCCGAGGTCATGCGTAGAGCTTGTCGACGAACGCGGAGAGATTGCCCGTCGTGCGGGCGATCTGCTCCTCCAGGGTCAGGCTCTCCTCGAACCGGGCGCCGGACTCGGGCACCTTCCTCCCGCGTACGTACAGCGAACATGCCAGGTCGGTGCACATGTACAGCCCGACCGAGTTGCCCTCCCGGCCGGCCGCCCCCGCCTTCCGCGCGGTCATCAGGGACACCCCGCCGCCCGGATGCGTGGTCAGGCACACCGAGCACATGCTGCGGTGCAGGAAGCCGCGCTGCGAGGCGGGGAAGCGCAGGGCGACGCCGACGAGCCGGCCGTCCCGTTCGGTCACCAGATAGCTGCGGTCGGGCGCCCCGGGATCGCGCCAGCCGAGGAAGTCGAGGTCGTCCCACGGGCGTTCGCCGAGATCGCGCGGGACCGCCAGCCGCTTCGCCTCGCCCTTCGAACAGTTGACGAACGAGCCGCGGATGTCCTGCTCGGTGAGCGGTCGCATGAGTGGGGGTCCTTCCGGATGCGGTGCAGGGAACCTAGAGGGTCTAGGTTCATGGTCACCGCGTCACCCTAAGGAGCAGGGGGCTGAGCGGGCCACCGGATTTCCGGCGGGGCTCGCGCGGGCGGCGCGTCCCCGACCGGCTCCGACGCGCGGGGTCCGCCGGTCCGGCTCCGCGCGTGCGGGTCCGCGGTAGCGGCTCC
>NZ_JBEXTB010000011.1:0-114263 GCF_040613915.1 Streptomyces sp. NPDC006193 | reverse complement strand
CCGGCGTGTGCGGGTCCGCGGGTTCGGCTCCGCTGTGTGTGGCGTCGCCGGTCCGGCTCCGCGTGCGCGGGAGCGGCTCCGGCGTGTGCGGGTCCGCGGGTTCGGCTCCGCTGTGTGTGGCGTCGCCGGTCCGGCTCCGCGTGCGCGGGAGCGGCTCCGGCGTGTGCGGGTCCGCCGGTTCGGCTACTCCGCGTCCGCCGTCCTCGCCTCCGGCGGCCATGTGCCGGGGGCGAGCACGCCCGAGGCGTAGGCGCGGGCGACCAGCTCCGTGCGGTTGGCCGCGCCCCACCGCGCCGACAGCCGGCGCAGGTGGTAGGCGACACCGTCCCTGCTGAGGCCGAGTTCGCGGGCGGCACGCGCGGTGGTGGCGCCCCCCGCCAGCAGGGCCAGCACCCGCCCCTCCGTCGCGCTCACCCGCGCCCGCTCCGGCTGCGGCGCGGGCCGCTCGCCCCGCACCCGAAGCATCACCAGCAGCGCCGGGGTCTCGTCCGCGCTGTCGCTGACCGGATCCGCGGTCAGCTCCCCGTACCGCGAGCCTCCACCCGGCGCCGGCCAGCACACCGACACCTGGTAGCGGGAGCGGTGCCGCAGCCGCAGCGCCTCGGCGATCCGCTCCACCTGGGTGGCCTCCTGCGGCCGGAACAGCTCCAGCACCTCCCGGCCGCGCAGCGCCCCCGGAGTCGTGCCGCACTCCGCGGCCATCGCCGGGTTCGCCAGCACCACCCGGCCGTACACGTCGCACACCGCCACCGGCAGCGACACCCGGTCGAACAGGGTCAGCGCACGGTTGCGCCACACCACCGCCTCGTCCCGGCCCGCTTCCATCGACACCTCCCGGCCCGCCGGCCGCCCGCCATCCAAGAGGACGAGGCAGGTCATCGGCAACTCGGCCCGGCCGGCCGCGCACTTCACCCCCGCAGCGGCGCTGCGCAAGTCCCGCCGCCCGGATTCCCCTGCACGATCGTGTAGTGCCGTGGCACGGAGGCGGTCCGCGCGTCGACCACCCTGGAAGCAGTACGTCCGCTTCTTGAAAGGCAGTTGGCGCGCCATGCCCCCCACCGCACCGCACCCCGAGCCGGCCGGCACCCTGCCCGGCGTCCCCGTCGTCGACATCACCCCCACCGGTCCCGGCCGCACGCCCATCCAGCAGGTCATGGAGCTGATGCGGGCCCACGGGCCGGTGCTGGTGCGCCGGCTGCACGGCCGGGACGTGCTGTTCGTCGCCGACACGGACCTGGTCGCCGAGCTGGCCGACGAGGAGCGGTTCGCCAAGCACATCGGGCCCGCGCTGGAGAACGTCCGGGAGTTCGCCGCCGACGGCCTGTTCACCGCGTACAACGACGAACCCAACTGGGCCAAGGCGCACGACATCCTGATGCCCGCCTTCGCGCTCGGCTCGATGCGCACCTACCACCCCGTCATGCTGAAGGTGGCCCGGCGGCTCATCGACTCCTGGGACCGGGCGGCCCGCGCCGGACGTCCCGTCGACGTGCCCGACGACATGACCCGGATGACCCTCGACACCATCGGACTGGCCGGGTTCGGCTACGACTTCGGCTCCTTCGAACGCGCCGAGCCGCACCCCTTCGTGGAGGCGATGGTCCGCTGCCTGGAGTGGAGCATGACCCGGCTCGCCCGCACCCCGGGTGAGGACCACGCGGCGGCCGACGCGGCCTTCCGGCGCGACGCCGACTACCTCGCCGGGGTCGTGGACGACGTCATCGCCTCCCGCACCGGAACCGACCAGAGCGGCGCCGGCGACCTGCTCGGGCTGATGCTCAGCGCCCCGCACCCCGCCGACGGCACGACCCTGGACGCGGCCAACATCCGCAACCAGGTGATCACGTTCCTGATCGCCGGCCACGAGACGACGTCCGGCGCGATGTCCTTCGCCCTCCACTACCTCGCCCGGAACCCGGCCGTCCTGCGTCTGGTGCAGCGCGAGGCCGACGCCCTGTGGGGGGACACGCCCGACCCCGAGCCGTCGTACGAGGACATCGGCCGGCTCGCCTACACCCGGCAGGTGCTCAACGAGGCGCTCAGGCTCTGGCCCACCGCCGCCGCGTTCAGCCGGGAGGCCCGCGAGGACACCCTGCTCGGCGGCCGGATCCCGCTGCGCGCCGGGCAGGCCGTCACCGTGCTCACCCCGATGCTGCACCGCCGGCCCGTCTGGGGCGACAACCCGGAGCTGTTCGACCCGGAACGGTTCGCCCCGCAGGCTGAGGCGGCGCGCCCGGTGCACGCCTTCAAGCCCTTCGGCACCGGCGAACGGGCCTGCATCGGGCGGCAGTTCGCACTGCACGAGGCGACCATGCTGCTGGCGATGCTGGTCCACCGCTACCGGCTGCACGACCACGCCGGCTACCGGCTCAGGGTGAAGGAGACCCTCACCCTCAAGCCCGAGGGCCTCACCCTCACCCTCACCCCGCGCACCTCCGCCGACCGGGTGCACGCCCCGCTGCCCGGCGGCGGCGCCGCGCCGGCCGACGACGGCCCGGCCCCGGACACCCTGCCGGCGCGGGTCCGCCCGGGAAGCCGCGCCCTGTTCCTGCACGGCAGCAACTACGGCACCTGCCGGGACCTCGCCGCCCAGCTCGCCGACGAGGCGGCCGCCGTCGGCTGCGCCAGCGAGACCGCGGCGCTCGACGCGTACGCGGGCGGGCTGCCCACGGACCGGCCCGTCGTCATCACCGCCGCCTCCTACAACGGCCGCCCCACCGACGACGCCCGCGCCTTCACCGCATGGCTCGACGGCTCCCCCGACCTGACCGGTGTGACCTACGCCGTCCTCGGCGTCGGCGACCGCAACTGGGCCGCCACCTACCAGCAGGTCCCGGCCCGCGTCGACGCCCGCCTCGCCGAACTCGGCGCCACCCGGCTCACCGCCCGCGCCGCCGCCGACGCGTCCGGCGACCTCGGCGGTACGGTACGGGAGTTCACGGCCCGCCTGCGCACCGCCCTGCTGACCGGGTACGGCGACCCGGACGCCCCCCGCGGCGCCCCGGACGAGCCCGCCCGCGCCTACGAGGTGCGCGCCCTGACCGGCGGCCCGCTGGCCGCCCTCGCCGAGCGGCACGGCATGGTCGCGATGACCGTCGCCGAGGCGTACGACCTCACCGCGCCGGACCACCCGCGCACCAAGCGGTTCCTGCGCATCGCCCTGCCCGAGGGCGTCGCCTACCGCACCGCCGACCACCTCGCCGTGCTCCCGGCCAACGCGCCCGCCCTGGTGGACCGCGCCGTCGCCGCGTTCGGCCTCGACGCCGACGCCGTCCTGGACATCCGGTCCACCCGCCCGCGCCGCGACGGCCTCGCCGTGGACCGGCCGCTGACCGTGCGCCAGTTGCTCACCCACCACGTGGAGCTGGGCAGGAGGCCGACGGCCCGGCAAGCGGCCCTGCTCGCCGAGGCGAATCCCTGCCCGCCCGAGCGGGCCGCCCTGGCCGCCCTGGCCGGCGACGACCCGCGCACCCTGGTGGAACTGGCCGAGGACCACCCCGCCCTGCGCGGAGCCCTCGACTGGCCGCTGCTGCTCGACCTGCTGCCCCCGATGCGCCCCCGCACCTACTCCATCTCCTCCTCGCCCGCGGTCGACGCGCACCACGCCGACCTCATGGTCTCCGTGCTGGACGTCCCCGCCCCGGCCCGCTCCGCGCCGTCCGCGAGCGCGGGGAGCCCCGCCGTCAGGGGCCGCCGCCGCGGCACCGGATCAGGCCATCTCGCCTCCCTGCGGCCCGGCGACACCGTGTACGCCCGCGTCCAGCCGTGCCGTGAGGCGTTCCGGGTGGACGGCTCGGCACCGGCCGTGCTGGTCGCCGCGGGCACCGGGCTCGCGCCGTTCCGCGGCGCCGTCGCCGACCGTGTCGCGGCCCGCCGCGCAGGCGCCGGACTGCCCCCGGCGCTGCTCTACTTCGGCTGCGACGCCCCCGACGCCGACTTCCTGCACGCCGGTGAACTGCGCGCCGCCGAGGCCGAGGGCGCCATCGGGCTGCGTCCCGTCTTCAGCGCCGCGCCGGTGAACGGGGCCGCGTTCGTCCAGCACCGCATCGCCGCCGAGGCCGACGAGGTGTGGCGGCTGCTGACCGAGGGCGCCCGCGTCTACGTCTGCGGCGACGGCGCCCGGATGGCGCCCGGCGTCCGCGCGGCCTTCCGCACCCTCTACCGGGACCGCACCCCCGGCGCCGACGAGGCCGCGGCCCAGCGGTGGCTGGACTCGCTGGTCGCGGACGGGCGTTACATCGAGGACGTCTACGCGGCCGGCTGAGCGCCGGGGGAGGGGCGAGGCGCACGGCTCCGGTCCCGACGCCCCTCCCCGCCCCGGCCCCGCGCTCCCCCCGTCCGTGGAGTGCGGGACTCCGGGGCAGCCCGCCCGCCGGACACCGGGCCGGCTCGTGCCGCCGTGCCCGCGGACCTCCGGAAGCGCCCGTTCCTGGGCCCGTGGCCGCCCGCGGGGGCGGTATCCGGTCGCTCCGTCTTAGCTCATACCCTGAATTAAGGTGGCGGGAATCTCCCCACCCAGCTGCCCGAAGGGGTATGTTGCAGGTCGGGCAGGGTTTGTGAAGGGAGCCGCATGGCGGGGCGGAACGGACGCACGGTACGCGATCTCAGACGCGGCAACCGCACGGCGGTGCTGCAGCGGCTCTACTTCGACGGGCCGCTCAGCCGCTTCGAGCTGGGCCCGGCCACCGGGCTGAGCTCCGGCTCGGTCAGCAACGTGGTCGCGGACCTGATCGCCGACGGCCTGGTCGAGGAGGCCGGCAGCGTCGACTCCGACGGCGGCCGGCCCCGCACCCTGCTGCGCGTCGCCCCGGACAGCGGGCAGATGATCGGCGTCGACGTCGGCGAGACCCGCGTCCGCGTCGAGCTGTTCGACCTGGCGCTCACCGAGCTCGCCCGCACCGAGCGGCCGTTGACGCCGCAGGGCTACGACGTCGACGTCATCGCCGGTCACATCCGCGACGGCGTCGCCGAGGTCCTCACCTCCGGCCGGGCCGCCCCCGACCGGCTGCTCGGCGTCGGCGTGGGCGTCCCCGGCATCGTGGAGCGCTCCCCGGACCGGGGCGCCGTCGTGCACGGGCAGACCATCGGCTGGGACGCGGTGCCGCTGGAGCGGCTGCTCCGCTCGGCCTCCCCGCTGCCCGACGAGGTGCCGTACTTCATCGACAACGGCGCGAAGACCCTGGGCCAGGCGGAGATGTGGTTCGGCGCCGGTCGCGGCGCCCGCAACGCCGTGGTCGTGCTCTTCGGCTCCGGCGTCGGCGCCTGCCTGGTCACACCCGAGGTGGAGCACGGGCGGGCCGTGGAGTGGGGCCATCTGACGGTACGGGTGCGCGGGCGCCGCTGCCGCTGCGGTGCGCCGGGCTGCCTGGAGGCGTACGCGGGCGCCGAGTCGCTGCTGGCCCGCTGGCGCGAGGAGGGCGGCCGGCCGCCGGAGGACGCCGACGAGGAGACCGCGCTCACCGCGATGCTCGCCGCCGCCTACCCGCCCGAGGGCGGCGCCCCGGACCCGGTCGCGCTCGCCGTGCTGGAGGAGACCGCCGAGTACCTCGGCGCGGGCCTGTCCGATCTGATCAACCTCTTCCAGCCCGAGCGGATCCTCATCGGCGGCTGGGCCGGCCTCCAGCTCGGCACCCGCTTCCTGCCCGCCGTACGCCGGCACGCGGCCACCTACGCCCTGCGGCACCCGGCCGACCGGGTGACGATCGACCTGGGGCGGCTCGGCCCCGACGCGGTCACCGTCGGCGCCGCGATCCTGCCGCTGGCCGCGTTCTTCGCCGGCGGCGGCCGGCGCCCCGAGCCGGCCGGCGAGGCCCGCCTGCCGGCGTGGCGGGCCGCGCTGCGCGAACGCGCGCCGCGCTGAGCCGGCCGGCCGGTCAGGCCGTGGGTTCGTCCGGGCCCGGCTGCTCCGCGGGCGACGTGCCGGGACCCTGCGTGCCGCGGGGGCCGCTGCCGGCCTCGTCCGTGTCCGGCACGGACTCCTCCCCGGCCTCGTCGCCGAGCGTGCGGCCGGGGACCACCTCCCACGGATCCTCGCCGGGACCGGCCTGCTGATCGGGCAGGTCACGGGGGACCGGCCGCTCCTCGGGTCCGGCTTCCGAACCGGGTTCCTGCACTGCCATGTGTTCTCCTCCTCGTTCGGGTCCGTACGGGTCCTGTCCGGGGCGCGGGCCGTCGATGCGCCGGCGTCCGGCGCGGTGCCGGGCGCGTCCGCTCGGTCCGGCCCGCTCAGCCGACCTTCCGCCCCCGCAGCACCTCGGTCTCCATCCCGCCGCCCTTGCGCAGGCCGTCCAGGAACTCCTGCAGCACCTCGGTCGCCGTGCGCCGCGGCTGCCAGCCCAGCTCGGTGCGCGCGCGCCCGCAGTCCATCAGCGGCAGCCGCAGCACCGCGTCGAACAGGTGCGGGGAGGCGGGCAGCAGATGCAGCCCCCACGCCGCGGCGATCGCCGACCGGGCCGCCGTGCGCGGCACCCGCACCGGCCGCGCCCCGAGCAGTCCGGCCAGCACGTGCGCGTCGACCGGGGGATCGGCGGCCAGGTTGTAGGCGCCGCGGGCGGTGTCCGCGTGCACCGCGAGGCGGTAGGCCTCGGCGGCGTCGTCCGTGTGCAGTGCCTGCATCCTGAGGCCGGGGACGTCGGGCAGGAACGGCAGCAGCTCCCGCCGGGCCAGCGGACCGGGCAGGAACCGCCCGCCGAAGATCCGCCGCTGCTCGCTCGCCGACTGCCACTTGAACAGGAACGCCGGGCGCATGCGCACCACCCGCACCTCCGGATGGTCCCGCTCGAACACGTCCAGGGTGCGTTCCAGATACGCCTTCTCGCGGCAGTACGCGGCGTCCGGCCAGCCGTGGGTCGGCCAGGACTCGTCCACCGGACGGTCCTCGGGCCCCGGCGAGTACGCCCCGACCGAGGAGGCGTGCACCAGCACCGGCACCCGCGCCGCCGCGACCGCCTCGAACACCCGGATGCCGCCGAGCACGTTGGTCCGCCAGGTGGTGGCCGGATCGTGCGTCGGCTGGAACGCCCAGGCCAAATGGATCACGGCGTCGGCGCCCTGGAAGCACTCCACGAGGTCCGCCCGGTCGGCGGCCAGGTCGACGGCGGACCACTCGGTCTTCGCCGGTGACCACTCGGGCGTACGCCGGGCGAGTCCCCGCACCGATCCGACGCGGGGATCCTCCGAGAGCAGACGCACCACACTCGTCCCGACATTGCCGGTGGCTCCGGTCACGACGATCCTGCTGCCCGCTGAGCTGCTCACCTCAGGCTCCTTACGTCGTCACGGCGGAGGGTGCGACGAGCGGCCGGGTACCCGGCCGCCCCGCCCGCACACCCCGGCACGCCACGGCAGGCGATCACTGCGCCGCCCCCCGCCGCGCGACCGTCGGGACCGCCGGGCGCGGCGGACGTCCCCGGTGGACGAGAAGAGCCCCGGCCGTGACGGGGGGAATCACGGCCGGGGCGGTCGAGGGGGCGCGGGACGCCGGCCGTCCTGCGGGGTGTTCCGTCCCGCACGTGACCCGCGTCACCTTCGGCGCCCCTCAGGCCAGCGGGCTCCCGGCCAGCCGCGCCAGCAGGTCGGCGGGGTCGGCGTACACCGCCTCCGCCCCCGCCTCCTCCAGGTCGGCGCGCGGGATCCCGCCGCACAGCAGGCCCACACAGCGCACACCGGCCTTGCCGCCCGCCCGCATGTCCCACACGGTGTCCCCGACGAACACCGCCCGCGAGGCCGGCACCCCGGCCAGCTCCAGCGCGTGCTCCACGGGATCCGGGGCCGGCTTGCCCTCCTGCACGTCCTCGGCGCTCGCCATCCCCGAGATGGCGTCGTCCGCGTCGATCGCCCGGCGCAGCGCGCCCAGCTCCGCACCGCTCGCCGACGTGGCCAGGACCACCGCCCAGCCGTCGCGGTGCAGCCGCCGCAGCAGCTCCGCCGCCCCCGGCAGGGCGGGCAGCCGGTCGAAGTACTGCCCGTACAGCGCCTTGTGCGCCGCGTCCAGCTCGGCGTCCTGCTCCGTGTCCCGGTCCTCGCCCAGCAGATGGGCGACGAGGTCGGCGGAACCCAGGCCGACGGCACGGTGCACGGCGTGCATGGGCACCGTGTGACCCGCCTGCCGGAACGCCTCCCACCAGGCCACGACGTGCAGGTGATTGGTGTCGACGAGGGTTCCGTCGACGTCGAAGACGGCGGCGCGGTCCATCCGGGGATCCTTTCTCTCAGCTCCCGGACCGGGTACCACGCCCGGCCTCCGCCACGCGTGCCGGCAGCCGGCCCTCCCGGGTCCAGTCCAGCAGCTCCCCGGCCGACCAGGTCGTCACCACCCGCTCGGGCGGCACCCCGCACTCCTCGGCCCGCGCGCAGCCGAGGATCTGCCAGTCCAGCTGGCCGGGCGCGTGCGCGTCGGTGTCGACCGCGAACAGCACCCCCGCCTCCACCGCCCTGCGCAGCAGCCGCCGGGGCGGGTCCAGCCGTTCGGGACGGCTGTTGATCTCCACGGCCGTACCCGACTCGGCGCACGCGGCGAACACCTCGTCCGCGTCGAACTCCGACTCCGGACGTCCCCGGCCCGTCACCAGGCGCCCGGTGCAGTGCCCGAGGACGTCGGCGTGCGGATCGCGCACCGCGGCCACCATCCGGCGGGTCATGGACCGGGCGTCCATCCGGAGCTTGGAGTGCACCGACACCACGACCACGTCCAGCCGCTCCAGCAGCGCGGGCTCCTGGTCCAGCGAGCCGTCCTCCAGGATGTCGCACTCGATGCCGGTGAGCAGCCGGAACGGCGCCCACCGCGCGTTCAGCTCCGCCACCGCCTCCAATTGCTCCCGCAGCCGCGCGGGCGACAGCCCCCGGGCCACCGTCAGCCGGGGCGAGTGGTCGGTCAGCACGGTCCACTCGTGTCCCAGCCCGGCCGCCGCCCGCCCCATCTCCTCGATCGGGCTGCCCCCGTCCGACCAGTCCGAGTGCGTGTGGCAGTCCCCGCGGATCAGCGCCCGCAGCGCGGCGCCGGGAGTCTCCGCGCCGGCCGGCGCCCCGGCCTCCTCCTCCAGCTTCCGCAGGTAGCCAGGCACCTCGCCGGCGAGCGCCTCCCGCACCACCTGGGCGGTCTTCGGACCGACCCCCTTCAGCGCCTCCAGCGTCCCGGCCGCCGCCCGCTCGGCGACCTCGTCCGCGGGCAGCGCGGCGAGCACCCGGGCCGCGGTGCGGAAGGCCCGCACCCGGTAGGTGGGCGCGAGCGCCCGCTCCAGCAGAAAGGCGATGCGGTCCAGGGCGGCGACAGGTTCCATGCACACCAGGTTCACACCGGACGCCCCCGAGGGGCGCGGCGAACCGCGCGGGCGCCGTCCCCGCGCCCGGCGGACCGCTCGGCGCCCCCGTTTGCCCCGCCCCGCCCCGGGTACTGCGAAGACCCGTCCACGCGACCGACCCCCGAGGAGGTTCAGCCATGCCCACACCGGGTGCGCAGCGAACGGCGCTGATCACCGGCGCGGACTCCGGCATCGGCCGTGCCACCGCCGTACGGCTGGCCGAGGCGGGCCTGGACGTCGGCATCACCTGGCACTCCGACGAGAAGGGCGCCGAGGAGACGGCCGAGGAGGTCCGGGCGCACGGACGCCGGGCCGCCGTCGCCCGGCTGGACCTCACCCGGCTGCCCGAGGCCGCCGACACGGTCGACGAGCTGTGCGCGGAACTGGGCCGCCTCGACGTCCTGGTGAACAACGCCGGCACGGGCACCATGACCCCCTTCCTGGACCTCGCCCTGGCGGACGTGCGCCGGGTCCTGGACGTCGACCTCGTCGGCCCGTTCCTGCTCGGGCAGCGGGCGGCCCGGCAGATGATCCGGCAGGGCGACGGCGGCCGGATCGTCAACGTGACCTCCGTGCACGAGCACCAGCCGCGCGTCGGCGCGGCACCGTACTGCGCGGCCAAGGGCGGACTGGGGCTGCTCACCCAGGTGATGGCCCTGGAGCTGGCCGAACACGGCATCACCGTGAACGCGGTCGCACCGGGCGAGATCGCCACGCCCATGACCGGCCAGGAGGACACGGACGTGCGCACCGAGCGCCGGCCCGGCGTGCCGCTCGGGCGGCCCGGCGACGCCCGCGAGGTCGCCGCGGTCATCGCGTTCCTGGCGAGCCCGGACGCCTCCTACGTCACCGGCGCCTCGTGGAGCGTGGACGGCGGGATGCTGCGCATGGGCCCGATGGCGGGCTCGCACCTGACCGCCGACGACTGGCGTCGCCCCTGACCCGCCGATGGGAGCGCGCCAGGCGGCGGGCGATCATCTGGACGGCGCCGGTGGACGGCCCGCCGCGGGGAAGGGCGTTCTACCCTCGAAGACATGACCGAACAAGCAGCTCCCTACATCTCCCGCCCGCGGATCCTGGTCCTCGGCGTGTGCCCGGGCAGGCCGGGCGAGCCGCCGTTCAGGATCATGGAGATCGACGGTCAGGTGATCGGTGAGGCCAGGGCCGTCATCGACGTGCTGGAGGCCGCGGCCGCCTACGGCATCACCATCCACGACCTGGACGACCCCGATGTGGTCCGCTGGGTCGGCGGGGACAAGTACACCTGGACCGTGCACTGAGCGTCCGGCGCGGCCGGCTCAGCCGACCGTCCACTTCTGGTTGGCGCCGCCCGTGCACGTCCAGATCTGCAGCCGTGTCCCGTTGGCCGCGTTGTTGCCCGTGACGTCGAGGCACTTGTCCGCCTGCGGGTTGACGATGTCGTGCGCCCCGGTGACGGTCCATTTCTGGTTGGGGCCTCCGGTGCAGTCCCACAGCTGGACGGTCGAGCCGTCCGCCGTGCCGTTGCCCGTCACGTCCAGGCACTTGCCGAGCGCCCGCAGCGTCCCGTCCGAGCCGACGGTCCACGCCTGCGCGCCCGTGCCGTTGCAGTCGTAGAGCTGGACCGGAGTGCCGTTCGCCGGATTCGCGCCGGCCACGTCCACGCACTTGCCCGCGAGGCCCCGGATGGGCACGCCGGCGGCGTCGCCGGAAGTCGTCACCGACACGGAGTCCACCACCAGCTGCTGCGGGAACTGGGTGGAGCCGTCGGGGTCGCCGGGCCAGTAGCCGCCGACCGCGAGGTTCAGGATCAGGAAGAACGGCTTGTTGTCGAAGACCCAGGTCTTCCCGCCCAGGTCGGCGGGCGTGCGGCGTTCGTAGACGGTGCCGTCCACGGACCAGGTGAGGGAGCCCGGCGCCCAGTCGACGGCGAAGGTGTGGAAGGCGTCGGCGAAGGCCTGCCCGTTCGGCAGCGTGTAGGCGGCGCCGATGCCGCCCGAGCCGGAGTAGCCCGGCCCGTGGATGGTGCCGTGCACGGTGGAGGGCTCGAAGCCGACGTTCTCCATCACGTCGATCTCACCCGAGTCCGGCCAGTTGACCGGCGTGCCGAGCATCCAGAACGCGGGCCACATGCCCTGCCCGCGCGGGATCTTCATCCGGGCCTCGACGTGGCCGTAGGTGGCGTGGAACTTGCCGGCCGTGTTCAGCCGGGCCGAGGTGTACTGGCAGCTGCCGTACCAGCACTGGTAGCCGGCCGGGTTCTCCTTGCGGGCGGTGATCACGAGATGGCCCTGGCCGTCCAGTGCCGCGTTCTTCGTGCCGGAGGTGTAGTACTGCCGCTCGTGGTTGTTGACGTTGTCGCCGGTCTCCAGGGTCCACTTCGAGGCGTCGACCGCGGCGCCCGCGGGCCCGTCGAAGGTGTCCGAGAAGGCGGTGACGGCCGCGGCCGACGGGGCGGCGGTCCCGGCCCGCGCGGGGCCGACGGCCGCGGAGCCGATCAGGGCGGCGGACAGGGCGGCGAGGAGACATCGGCGGAGCAGGCGTGGGGAGGCCATGGCTCTCCATTCGTGGGGGCGCCGTGGGGACGCTGCGGAGAAGCGAGTGCCTCTTGATTTAAGGAATGAGATAAGGGCGCGTCAATACTCTGGTACAGACCTGAATGGCCGCGCTCATTCCGCGGGCTCCTCCGGCACCCGCCGGTGCACCCCGCGCCCGAGCCGCCGCCCCAGCAGCAGCCAGCCCAGCAGGGCCCCGGTGGTGTTGAGGATGACGTCGTCGATGTCGAAAGCCCGCCCGGTCACCAGCGCGCCCTGCACCAGTTCCACCATCAGCATCACCAGCGCGGTCAGCCCCAGCACCTGGAACGCTCCCCGGGCGCGCGGGGCGAGCACCGGCACCAGCACCCCGAACGGCACCCCGAGCAGCACGTTGCCGCCGACCTGCCGGAGCACGTCCCGCAGCGAGCCCTGCTCCAGATAGGCCCGCAGCGAGCGCCCGGGGTGCAGGTTGCTGTGGGTCAGGGGCACCGACGCGGGGGAGGGCTGCAGGGTGATCCGGGCCAGGACGACCGCGAACGCCACCATGAACCCGAAGGCGGCCAGGACCACCAGAAGCCGGACGGGAAGCGGCCACACATGGTGCACGGCGGGCGGGCGGGTCTCCTCGGCCGGTTGCGGCTTCCTGGCGGTGCGCAGCACCGCGGGCAGACGCAGGGCGGTACGGGGCATTCGATCCTCCAGTCGTCAACGTGCCGATGCTGTAAGCCGGTTACCCACCGCACCGCCCCCGATGCCGCCGCCCGTTCCGCACCGGCCACATCCGCGCACGCCCCGGCCCCCGCGCACGCCCCGGCCCCCGCGCACGCCCCGGCCCCCGCGCACGCCCCGGCCCCCGCGCACGCCCCGGCCCCCGGCACGGGTCGCGTGCCGGGGGCCGGGGAACAGCGCGCCGGCCCGGGAGATCCGGCCCGGCCGCCTCGATCAGGAGCCGTAGGAGACGTGCACCTCCTCGAAGCCGAGGGAGCGCAGCAACCCCTGGAGCATGCCGGTGGTGTTGGTCTCGGCGCGGGCGGTCAGCCCGCTGCTCCTGGCCGCCTCGCCGATGTGCCGGACGGCGAGCTTCTGCACGGCCTGCTCGCCGTTGGGGTTGCCCGAGAAGAGGTCGCCGAGCCGGTCCAGCAGCCCGCGCTGCTTGGAGACGGCGTACGAGTGGTCCGGATCCAGGGCCGGCCTGCCGAGCCGCGCGTGCGGCAGCCGGAGCGTGGCGGACGTGCGGTCGCCGTCGACCGTCACGTCGTTCTCACCGACCTGGCCGAGATCGACATAGGCGTCCACGGTGCCCGCGCCGACGTACAGGGTGCGGGTGCCGCGGATGGCGTCCGGCAGGAGCTTCGCGTCCTTCTCCAGGTCCACCACGACCTGGAAGTTGCCGGATGCGGCGTTGTAACGGCTCATGTCCTGGATGGACTTGAGGAGTGCGGGTCCCGAACGGTCGTGGGTCTCGGTGCCGAACAGATCCTTGATGCCCGGCACCACGGCCAGCCGGATCCCGGCGAACAGCACCACGAGCACCAGTACGAGCGCGGCCACGGCCTTGGCCCAGCCGGGCAGGCGTCTGACGGAAGTCGTCATCGCGACGGTCCTCCTTCCTGCTGACCGCATTCCCGCCGACAGCCGGGTCAGACCCGTGGGCCGGGCCCGGCGGCCGTCCCGCTGTCGGCCGGCCGTCCGCAAGGGCGGGCGCCCGGGCTCACAGCGGGCCGGAGGCGGCCTCGAAGCGGGCCAGGGCCGCGTCCAGGCTCGGATACGCGGGCAGCGCCCGGGCCAGGCCGGTGACCCGCAGGATCCGCAGGGTCAGCGGATGCGTGCACACCAGGCGCAGCTGCCCGCCGCGCTCCATGACCCGGGTGCGCGCCCGGTGCAGCAGCCGCAGCCCCGAAGCGTCGAAGAACTCCACCGGCCGCAGATCGACCACCAGGCGGAGGCCGTCGCGCCCGGTGACCCGGTCAAGAAACGGGCCGAGCTCGGTGGCCGCGACGATGTCGATGTCACCCCGGAACTCCACCACCGTGTGCCCGCGGCACGCGTACACGCTCAGTTGCCGGGGGAGAGGCACGCGCTCGTGTCGCACCTCGCCACCACCTCCCAGCCGCGCCCGGACGTCGGTTTCCGATCGTCAAGTTACCCTCGGTGGAAGAAATTTGAGCATGTTCGTTCGGCATATGTCTTCGCGTTCGACGCGTGTCGCGGGACGAGCCGGGCGGCGCGGCCCGTCCCGGACGCCGGCGCCGCTCAGTCCGCCAGCAGCACCAGCTTGCCCGTGGTCCGGCCCGTCTCGCCGATCTCGTGCGCCTTCGCGGCGTCGGCCAGCGCGAACGTCCCGGCGATCGTCGCCTTCAGCCTCCCGGACTCCGCCAGCTCCGCGACCGCCCGCATCCCCTCCCGGTCGGCGTCCACCAGCATCCGCACCGCCCGCACGCCCAGCCGCTCCGCCTCCTCGTGGAACTCGGGGGAACCCACCGGCAGGACGGACACCACGACACCGCCCGGCCGCAGCACCCGCAGGGACCGCACCGACGTGTCGCCGCCGAGCGTGTCCAGGACGACGTCCACGTCCCGCACCGCCTCCGTCACGTCGGTGGTGCGGTAGTCGACCGGTTCGTCCACGCCGATCTCCCGCAGGAAGTCGTGCTTGCCCGCGCTCGCCGTGCCGATGACGTACGCCCCGCGCGCCTTGGCGATCTGCACGGCCACATGCCCGACCCCGCCGGCCGCCGCATGGATCAGCACCCGCCGGCCGGGCCGCACGTCCGCGTGCTCGGTCAGCGCCTGCCAGGCGGTCAGGGACACCAGCGGCAGCGCGCCCGCCTGGGTGTGGTCGATAGAGGCCGGCTTGTGCGTCAGGGCGCGGACCGGGGCGATCACGTACTCGGCGTGCGAGCCGTGGCCGAAGGGGTAGGGCAGCATCCCGAAGACCTGGTCGCCGGGCGCGAAGGCGGCCACGCCGATCCCGGTCTCCACGACCTCGCCGGACACGTCCCAGCCGAGGACGAACGGGGGCTCGCCCAGGAACCCGCCGGTGGCCCGGTGCTTCCAGTCGGTGGGGTTCACCCCGGCCGCCCGTACCCGCACCAGCACCTCGTTCGGACGCGGCCTGGGCCGCTCGATCCGCACTTCCCTCAGCACCTCGGGACCGCCGAGGACGTCCTGGCTGATGGCTCGCATCGTGTTCACATCGCTCATGGTGCCCCAGCCTGCCGGAGGCCGCCCGCCGGGGAAATGGCATGATTGCCAACCTTCGATAAGATCGTGCCATGCCCGACATCCAGCTGCGCGCCCGGCGCCCGGAGCGCGTGGCCGTGCTCGCCCTCGACGGCGTCTACCCCTTCGAACTGGGCATCCCCAGCCGCATCTTCGGCGCGGCCGACGGTCACTACGAGGTCCTCACCTGCTCGGTCGACGGCCTGCCGGTGCGCACGAACGCCGACTTCACCGTCGGTGTCACCCACGGCCCGGAGCTCCTGGAGACGGCCGACACGGTCGTCGTCGCCTCCGTGGGGACCGCCCACATCCCCACCGAGCTGTCCGGCGAGGTCGCCGCCGCGCTCGCCCGGATCCGCCCGGACGCCCGCATCGTCTCCATCTGCACGGCCGCCTTCGTCCTGGCCGCGGCCGGTCTGCTCGACGGCCGCAGGGCGACCACGCACTGGCAGGTCGCCGGCCTGTTCCGCCGCCGCTACCCGCAGGTGGACCTCGACCCCGACGTCCTCTTCGTCGACGACGGCCGGATCCTCACCTCCGCCGGGGCGGCCTCCGGCGTCGACGTCTGCCTGCACATGGTGCGCACCGACCACGGCAGCGAGCTGGCGAACACGGTCGCACGCCGGTGTGTCGTGCCCCCGTTCCGGGACGGCGGCCAGGCCCAGTACATCGAGCAGCCGGTGCCCGAGAGCGGCGCCGCGAGCACGGCCGCCACCCGGGCCTGGGCCCTGGAACACCTGGACCAGCCCCTCACCCTGGCCGACCTCGCCGGGCACGCCCGGATGAGCCTGCGCACCTTCGCCCGCCGCTTCAACGACGAGGTCGGCCTCAGCCCCGGCCGCTGGCTCATCCAGCAGCGGGTGGCCCGAGCCCGGCATCTGCTGGAGGCCAGCGACCTGCCGGTGGACCGGATCGCCGCCGAGGTCGGCTTCGCCACCGGCGCCTCCCTGCGCCAGCACCTGCACGCGACGATAGGGGTGTCGCCGCAGACCTACCGCCGCACGTTCCAACGCACCCGCTGACCCCCCTCGCACCGGCCCCGCCGCACCTCGACGCACCCCGAGCGGAAGGCGCAGCCCGCCGACCGCCGCCCGCCGCCCTCAGGCGGGCGGGGTGCGCCGGGGGCCGAGCGGCGGGGACGGCAACTCGGGGCGCGCCGCATTCCCCCTGGGGGCGATGGGCGCGTCCGCGGCCGTCCGGGACGATCGGCGGGGAAACGGCGACCGCGTCCAAGGAGGCTCCGTGTCCCTGACCCGTCCGTTCCGCGAAGCCGCCCTCGTCGCGGCCTCGCTCGCGCCGGCCGCCTCTCCGGCCGCCGTGGCCGCGCCGGCGCCGCAGGCGGCCGAGCCCTGCCACGTGGAGCACTTCTGCCTGTGGGGGCGCGGGCGGTTCGAGGGCCCGATGGCTCCCTGCACCAAGGGAAGCCGCGATGTGGCCGGTCAGGGCCTCACGCGGGGCGGCCGGTCGGCGTGGAACCGGACGAGTGAGGCATGGTGCCTGGGGTACAACCCCGGTTGCGCGAGCGGGGCGAAGGAGATCGTGAAGCCGGGCGGGAAGGTGCGCGGGACCCCCTACGCGTTCAAGTCGCTGCTGCCGCGCAGCGACTGGAGGTGCTGAGGCCCCACGAGGGCGGCGCCGCCCCTCGGATCCGCGCCCGCACGGGCGCCGTTCGCCCGGGAAGGGCGGTGGCCGCGGCAGAGGCTCAGCGGCT
Source organism: Streptomyces sp. NPDC006193 (assembly GCF_040613915.1). NCBI lineage: Bacteria > Bacillati > Actinomycetota > Actinomycetes > Kitasatosporales > Streptomycetaceae > Streptomyces > Streptomyces sp. NPDC006193. Next base: position 97,515 of record NZ_JBEXTB010000011.1, on the reverse strand, counting down.
GCGGTGCAGGGCGATCAGCAACTGCCACACCTGGTCCGCGACTTCCTCCGGCTCGGCCGCCAGCAGTCCGTGCAGCCAGTCCGCGAGGACCCCGGCGAAGGTCGCGGCCACGGCCGAGGCGACCAGCGGGGCGTCCGCGGCGCCCGCCAGCTTCCGCTCGGCGAGGCTTCGGGCCCGCAGGTCCCGGTGCAGCACCCGGCCCAGCGGCCCGCCGCCGCCCGGTGCGAGCAGCGACCGGTACAGGGCCGCGTGCGGGACGAGATCCGCGAAGAACTCCCGCAGGGCGGGCGGGGCGTGCACCGGATCGGGCCGCCCCCGCCAGGCGTGCAGGGCGTCCACCGCCTGCCGTACGACGTCCGCGCACGCGTCCACCGCGAGCGCCTCCAGCCCGTCGTAGTGGACGTAGAAGGTGGCCCGGCCCACGCCGGCCCGGCGCGCCAGCGCGGCCACGCCCACCTGTTCCAGCGGGCGCTCCGCGCACTCCGCGAGGAGGGCCGCCCGCAGCCGGGCCCGGGTGCGGGCCGCCCGCGGATCCTCGGCCGGGGTCCCGCTCAACGCGCGGCCAGCACCGCTGCCAGGGCCAGCGCCCCGGGCAGGGCCTGCGCGACCAGGATGCGGCGGTTCGCCGTGACCGCCCCGAACACGCCCGCCACCACCACGCAGGACAGGAAGAAGACCTGCGCCCGGAACCCGGTCGGGTCTTCCGCGGCCAGCCCCCACACCAGCCCCGCCGCCAGAAACCCGTTGTACAGGCCCTGGTTGGCGGCCATCGGGGCGGTGACCCGGGCCACCTCCGGGGAGAAGCCGTGCAGGGAGCGCCCCGGCTTGCGCTGCCACAGGAACATCTCCAGCGCCACGATGTACACGTGCAGGGCGGCCACCAGACCGACCAGGACGCGCGCCACGATCTCCATGACCGGCGGACCTCACCTTCTTGGACAGGTGTCCAGCATAACCAGACACCTGTCCACGTAGGGAGGGGGGCGTGCCCGGCGCGGGGTGAGGGAGCCGGAGGGGGCGAGCCGTGCAACGACAGGGCCTGGCCGCCCGCCGACTGAATCCGGCGGCCCGGGATATCCGCTGGGGAAGAGGACACACCCCGGGAGGGAACATGGCACTGGTGAAAGCCGGCGTGGTCGTGCTGGACTGCGCCGAACCCGAGAAACTGGCCGAGTTCTACCGGCAGTTGCTGGAGGGCGAGCGGACGGTCGAGTCCGCCAACCTGGTGGAGATCCGGGGCGCCGACGGCATGCGGCTGGCGTTCCGGCGCGACGTCAACGCGACCCCGCCCAGCTGGCCGCGCCCGGAGAACTCCCTCCAGGCCCACCTCGACTTCCTGGTCGAGGATCTGGACGAGGCCGAGCGCCGGGTGGTCGGGCTGGGCGGGCGGCCGACCGAGACGAGGGACGCGGCGGGGCCGTACGAGGAACGCGGGTACGCCGACCCCGCCGGGCACTCGTTCACCCTGCGGCTGCTGCCTGCGACGGCGCCGAAGCAGGGCTGAGGGGCCGGCTCAGTCCCGGCCGCCCTTGTCGGTCGCGGGCCACACGCCCGTGGAGCGTGCGATGGCCTTCGCGCCGGTGCGGTCCACCGCACTGCGCACCACCGCGAAGATCGCGCCCTGGACCGCCGCGGCCAGCAGGATCTCACCCCAGCTGCGGTCGGGGTCCAGGGCGTCGGGCGCGTCCTCCTCGTGCCGGATCGCCATCCATGCCTTGCGGAAGGCCATGCCGGCCAGGGCACCGCCCGCCCAGCTGAGCACGAATCCGACCGGCTGGTAGGCGAGAGGCAGCTTCTTCTTCTTTTTCTTGGCCATGTCTGACTCCTTCCTCGTCAGACGGTCCTCATGCAGGCCGTCCCTGCGGGGCCACCCGTTCGCCCGGGGGCACCGGTCCCGGCGGCGTACCGTCCCCGAACGGCCGGCCGCCCAGCTCCTCGCGGTGGTGGGGGCTCAGCCAGCCGGTGAGATCCGGACCGAGCGGCACGATGCCGGAGGGGTTGATGCCGGTGTGCACCTGGTAGTAGTGCCGCTTGATGTGGTCGAAGTCCACGGTGTCACCGAAGCCCGGCGTCTGGAACAGGTCCCGGACGTAGGCCCACAGCACCGGGTGCTCCGACAGCTTCCAGAGGTTGCACTTGTAGTGGCCGTGGTAGACGGCGTCGAACCGGACCAGCGTGGTGAACAGCCGGATGTCCGCCTCCGTGAGGGTGTCGCCGACCAGGTACCGCTGTCCGGCCAGCCGCTCGCCGAGCAGTTCCAGCCGCCGGAACACGGCCGCGCACGCCTCCTCGTACTCCTTCTGCTCCGTGGCGAACCCGGCGCGGTACACGCCGTTGTTCACGTCCTCGTAGACTTCGGCCATCACCTCGTCGATCTCGTCGCGCCGGTCCGCCGGGTACAGATCGGGCGCGCCGGGCCGGTGCAGGGCCGTCCACTCGGTGGCCAGGTCCAGGGTCAGCTGGTGGTAGTCGTTGGTGACGAGCCGCCCGCTGGGGACGTCCACGACGGCGGGCACGCTGACCCCGCCCGGATGACCGGTCTCCCGCCGGTCGTACGCCTCGCTGAGGTACCGGATGCCGAGCACCGGGTCCCGGCCGTCCGGGTCCAGGGTGAACCGCCAGCTGCGGTCGTCCTGGATCGGATCGGCGATCGCCAGCGACAGCGCGTCCTCCAGCCCCAGCAGCCGGCGCGAGATGACCGCCCGGCTCGCCCACGGACAGGCCCGCGACACCACCAGCCGGTAGCGGCCCGCCTCGACCGGCCAGCCGTCCCGGCCGTCGGCGGTGATCCGGTCCGTGAAGTGGCTCCGGGACCGCTTGAACTTCTTCCGTCCGTGCGCCGTGTTGCCGTCCTCGCCCATGTCTCCTCCTCGTCGCGATCCGTCTGTCCGGGACACAGCCTTCCCCGTTCCCCACCGGTGTGAGCCGCCGGGGCGCGGGCAGTCGGCGATAGGTGAGCGAAGCATCTTCGGAACGGGAGACGGCCGCACGGACGGCCGGGGACGGCGCAACGACACCGGCACGGGCCGCGGAGGACGGAGCGCCGCCCGCCCGCGCCCGGGACGACGGCAGGCCGGGCGGCCCCACCGACGGCCGGACCGAGTCCAAGGCCGACCGGAACACCAAGATCACGATTCTCGTGGCGCTCGCCGCCAACCTGGTGATCGCCGTGGCCAAGGCGGTCGGCGGCGTCCTCGCCGGCTCGCCGGCGCTGCTGTCGGAGGCCGCGCACTCCGTCGCCGACAGCCTCAACGAGGTCTTCCTGCTGGCCGCGCTGCGCCGCAGCCGCCGCCCCGCCGACGCGCGGCACCCCTTCGGCTACGGCAAGGAACGCTTCTTCTGGTCGCTGCTCGCCGCCGTGGGCATCTTCGTCATGGGCGGCTGCTTCTCCTTCTTCCAGGGCTTCGAGGCCCTCCACAACGGCGCCGAGGAGACGTTCAGCGGCTATGTGGCGGGCCTGATCGTGCTCGGCGTGGCCCTGGTCGCCGAGGGCGCCTCCCTGCTGCGGGCCCTGCACCAGGTCCGCCGGCAGGGCGGCGGTCTCGGCGGACTGCGCGACCCCGCGCTGCGCACCGTGATCGCCGAGGACGGCACGGCGGTGCTCGGCGTGACCCTGGCGCTGGTCGGTATGGCGCTGCACATGACGACCGGTCAGGTGGTGTGGGAGGCGTCCGCCTCGCTGGCGATCGGCGTGCTGCTGGTGTACGTCGCCTACCGGCTCGGCCGCGACGCACGCGCCCAGCTGATAGGAGAGGCCGCCGACCCGGAACTGAGCGGCCGTATCCGGTCGCTGCTGCAGGCGCAGCCGGAGATCGACAGCGTGGAGGCGCTGTTCACGATGAAGATGGGCCTGGACTCCACCCTGGTCGCGGCCCGCATCGACTTGGCGCCGGGCCTGGACAGCGAACGCGTGGAGGAGGTCGCCGTACGCATCAAGCGGTCCCTCGCCCGGACGTTCCCGGACGCCGACCAGATCTTCCTCGACGTCACCGACCGGCCCGCGGGCGAAGCACGCGAAAGCCCCGCCGCGACGGGGGAGCGCGGCGGGGCCTGAGGCACGGGTGCCCGTGCCGAAGCGGCTTCACACGCTTCGGGGGCGGTCACTTTCTCCGGACACGGCCCGGCGCGGAGCGCGGATGCGCCGCGCCGGGCCGGACGCGCCGGCCCGCGAGCCCTTCTCAGCTCGCGTCGAGCGGCTCCAGCACGAAGACCGGGATCTCCCGTGACGTCTTCTTCCGGTAGTCGGCGTACGGCGGGAACGCCGCCACCGCCCGCTCCCACCACTCGTCCTTCTCCGCGCCGGTGACCTCACGGGCCCTCATGTCCCGCTTCACGGGACCGTCCTGGAGTTCCACGTGCGGATGGGCCTTCAGGTTGAAGTACCAGAACGGATGGTCGGGCGCCCCGCCGACGGAGGCGACCGCCGCGTACCGGCCCTCGTGCTCCACCCGCATCAGCGGCGTCTTGCGGAGCTTGCCGCTCTTCGCCCCCCGGGAGGTCAGCACGATCACCGGCAGCCCGGTGTCCCGCAGGGTCGTCCCCTTCGTCCCGCCGGAACTCTCGTACAGCTCGACCTGCTCGCGCACCCACTGGGTGGGGCTGGGCTCGTACTCACCCTCAAGAGGCATGGGACTCCGTCTCCTTCGCCGTCCGGCGACTGCCCGCCGCCGGTTGCGGCCCCGGCGGGCCGCGCTTCGTCCGTACCGGATGCCCGTCCGCCGGCGCGGGGATTACCTCGCGGGTCATCGCGCCGGCCCGCCGGCCACGGCACAGTGGTCACGTCCCGATCACCGCCCGCAGGGGAGGCAGCCGCCCATGTCCGCCGACCGCACCGCCGAGACCCGCTCCGCCGTCCGGGAACTGCTCCGCAGGATAGGCCAGGGCGACCCCGAGTCGGTGGCCGAACTGTACGCGGAGGGCTGCGACTGGCGGCTGGACTGGCCGGAGGAGGACCACGGGCGCGCCGACACGCCGTGGATCCGGCACCGTTCCGGCCGCGCCGACGCCGCCGCGCACTACCGGGAACTGGCCGCCCACCACGTCCCGGAGAAGGCCGCCACCACGGTCGAGCGGATCCTGGCCGACGGCGAGGACGCGGTCGTGCTGGGCGAGATCCGGCAGACCGCCGCACCGACCGGCCGCGCCTACACCGCCCGGTTCGCCCTGCACCTCACCGTCCGGGGCGGCCTGGTGGTACGGCACCACGTCTACGAGGACAGCCTCGCCGTGGCCCGCGCCTTCGCCTCCGGCGCGGGCGGCGCGCGGCTGCCGTGACCGGGCAGGCGCGCGGCCTTTCGCGGCCGCGGTCGGCCGACGGGCGGGCGGGGTTCCCCCTTCGGACCGGCGCGCTTCGGCCAGATCGCGCGCGTCACCGAAGTGGCCGAACTTTCCGTCGACCCATAGATGCCTGGGGCATCTAATGAAGATCGGCACCACGCACTTCTTCGTCTGCGAGGTCTTCCCATGACGGAACTGACGGACATCACCGGCCCGGCCGCTCCGGCCGCACCCGTCGCCTTCCCCCAGGACCGCACCTGCCCCTACCACCCGCCCACCGGCTACGCCCCCCTGCGCGACGGGCGCCCCCTGTCCCGTGTCACCCTCTACGACGGACGCGAGGTGTGGGTCGTCACCTCGCACACCGCGGCCCGCGCCCTGCTCGCCGACCCCCGGCTGTCCACCGACCGCCGCCACCCCGGCTTCCCCGTGCCCACCGCGCGCTTCGAGACCGCCCGCGACCGCAAGGTGGCCCTGCTGGGGGTGGACGACCCGGAGCACCACCGGCAGCGGCGGCTGCTGATCCCGTCGTTCACCGTCAAACGCGCCGCCGCACTGCGCCCGTGGATCCAGCGGATCGTGGACGGGCTGCTGGACGCGATGATCGCGCAGGGGCCGCCCGCCGAGCTGGTGTCCGCCTTCGCGCTCCCCGTGCCGTCGATGGTGATCTGCGACCTGCTGGGCGTCCCGTACGCCGACCACGAGTTCTTCGAGGAGCAGTCCCGCCGCCTGCTGCGCGGCCCGACCGCCGACGACACCGAGGCGGCGCGCATCCGGCTGGAGGAGTACCTCGGCGGGCTGATCGACGCCAAGGCGGAGCAGGCCGGACCCGGCGACGGCATCCTCGGCGAACTGGTGCACCAGCGGCTCCGCACGGGCGAGCTGGAGCGCTCCGAACTCGTCTCGCTGGCCCTCATCCTGCTGGTCGCCGGGCACGAGACGACCGCCAACATGATCTCCCTCGGCACCTACACGCTGCTGCGGCACCCCGGCCGGCTGGCCGAGCTGCGCGCCGACCCCGCGCTGCTGCCCGCCGCGGTGGAGGAGCTGATGCGGATGCTGTCCATCGCCGAGGGACTGCAGCGGGTGGCGCTGGAGGACATCGACGTCGCCGGCACCACGATCCGGGCCGGCGAGGGCGTGCTCTTCTCCACCTCGGTGATCAACCGGGACACGTCCGTGTACGAGGATCCCGACACCCTGGACTTCCACCGCCCCGCCCGCCACCACGTGGCGTTCGGCTTCGGCATCCACCAGTGCCTGGGTCAGAACCTGGCCCGCGCCGAACTGGAGATCGCCCTCGGCAGCCTGTTCGCGCGTCTGCCCGGGCTGCGCCTGGCCGTCCCGGCGGAGGAGATCCCGTGCAAACCCGGCGACACGATCCAGGGGATGCTGGAACTCCCCGTGACCTGGTAAGAGGCTCTGCGCATGCACATCGACATCGACAAGGACGTCTGCATCGGGGCCGGGCAGTGCGCACTGGCCGCGCCCGGCGTCTTCACCCAGGACGACGACGGGTACAGCACCCTCCTGCCCGGCCGCGAGGACGGCGCGGGCGACCCGATGGTCCGCGAGGCGGCCCGCGCCTGCCCGGTGGGCGCGATCACCCTGGCCCCCTGACGGACCGGCGGACGGCGCGGCCGGCCGCGAGGCGGAGACCCGCGCCGCCTCCCGGCGGCCGGGCACCTGGGCGTGCCGGTGAGCGCGCCCTCGGTCGCGCGGGCGTCCCCTAGCGCACCGTGCGGACGTACGCGGCCCGGTCCGGTGTGGACACGTTCCGGTCGCGGCGGACGATGCTCAGCCGGTCGCCCCAGCGCGCCCGGGCCTTGCGCAGTCCGGTGTCGGTGTACTCCACGTCCACCACCCGGTCGTCGAACGCCTTCGCGTACACCTCGCACTCGTCGTACTGCCCGCACTCCTCCGTCACCGCGAAGTCCAGCCCGGCCCGCTCGCGCCGCCCGGCCAGTTCCGCGGTGTTCTTCTGCGCGACGGCCAGGTGCCGGGTGTGCGCGTGCCGGGAGAGCAGGGCCATGAACGCCGTCGCGTCGGCCGCGTCGAGCAGCCCGTGGGAGCGGGTGTAGCTGTCGTAGTTGTCGGGCTCGACGGCGTCGAAGCCCTTGCGGGCGCAGTCGTCGATCCACCGGTTCACCCGCCGCGCCGCCCGCTCCCGCCGGGCCGGGGTGCGCAGGTCGAGCAGCGGTTCGTCCCAGTCCTGGTCGACGACGACCCTGCCGTGCGCGTCGCGCAGCAGCAGGCCGGCCGGCCAGGAGGCGCGTTCGGCGGGCTGGGCCTGGAAGGCGTTGACGTAGCAGATGTTGTACAAGCCGGGCGCGGGGGAGTCGGACCGGTCGCGGCTGACGATCCGTACGCCCGCCGGCGGGGGGTAGGCGCCGCCGATCTGGTAGTCGAACCCCGCGTTGCGCGGAGGCAGCCGCACCGCGGCGGGCTTCGGCGGGGAGGCCGGCTGCTCACCGCCCGCGGCACAGCCGGCCAGGGCCGTCACCGCGGCGACGAGCACCGCCAGGAGGGCGCCCGGGACCGTGCGCCGCCCCGCGGCGCGGAGAACACCCGTCGAGGTCACGTCCGCTCCATCCTGCCCACGCCGGACGGCGTACGGCACATGTCAAGATCACATCGCCCGCGCACCGGCGCCGTCAAGCCGGCTCCCGGGCACGCCGTGGGCTCCGCCGTGACCCCGTGCTGATGTCGCGGGCCCGGACGGGCCACGGAGCGCAGACGGCGGCCCTCGCCGGCGCGTCCCGGTCGACGAGGACCGGCCGCAAAGGGAGCGAATGCGTTGCGTTGACAGAATGTCAATGAGGAATGCCGGACGGGAATGCCGCTTACCCGAGGGTCACTTGTTCGGGGGTGTTCCGCTGTGCAAAAGTGTGCGTCGTCGGCGCGCAGGCGCATGCATTCCCCCGCAGTGCGCCAGGCCGCTCCCGTACACCCCCCACGCTTCGACAAGGCCGCCCAGGGTGGGCGTTCGAGCTGCCTCACCGCCTCACCGCGCCCGTTGGTATGGACTTATTTCCGTGTCGCTCATGGAGGAATGCAGCCGTGCGTGAGGCAGGCCCGTCGGACGAGCAATTGAGCGCCGAACTGAAGAAGTGGACGGGGACCGCACCCGCGCTGCACCCGGTCGGCGAACTCCTCGACCGGCACTGGGCGGCGGCCTTCGCCTACGCCCGCCTGTGCACCGACGGGCCGCGCGCCGCGGGCATGCTCACCACGGCGGCGTTCACCCGGCTGTTCGGCGCGGCCCTGCGGCAGGCCGGCCCGGCCGCCGCCTGGCGGCCCCACGTACTGGTCGCCGTGCGCCGGCTCGCCGCCGAGTGGGACGCCGACGACCGCAGGGAGCTCCTGCACCCCGCCCTGCGCTCGGGCGGCGGCGCCGGGGAGCGCGCCGCGGCCCGGCTGCTGCCGCCGCCCGGCCGGCGGCTGCTGACCCGCGCCTTCCAACGGGCGCCCGAGACCTCCCGTGCCGTGCTGTGGCACTGCGAGGTCGAGGCGGAGCCCCTCTCCGTGCCCGCGGCCCTGCTCGGCCTGGACGAGGAGGGCGCCCGCGTGGAACTGAGCCGGGCCCGGGCACGGCTCCGCGAGGAGTGCCTGCAGGCGCACCGTGAACTCGCCCCCGAGGACGAGTGCCGGCGCTATCTGCGGATGCTGGACGTGACCTTCCGGCGCGGCGGCGCCGCCGTCGATCCGGATTTGCGGGAGCACCTGGGGCGCTGCGCCCACTGCAGCCGTACCGGCGAGCAGCTCGACCGGTTCAACGGCGGCCTCGGCCTCGCGCTCGCCGAGGCGGTCCTCGGCTGGGGCGCGCGCGGCTATGTGGAGTCCCGGGCCCGCGGCGCCGAGGAGCCCGCCGAGCCGGCCCCGGCCGCCGCCGCGGTCGCGCCCGTCGGCGGCGAGGCATTCACCCCCGCGGACCCGCACCCACCCGCCGGGGCCCGGGGGCCCGCCGTGGCGCCCGACACCGCCGGGTGGTCCGACTTCGCCGTATCCACCGGGTGGACCGGGTCCGCAGCGCCTGCCGAGGGCGCTGACGCCGCCGGGACCGCCCTAGGCGTCGGAGCCGCCGGAGCCGCCGGAGCCGGGTGGGCCGGCTCGGCCGCGATCGCCAAGTCCGGCGGATCCACCGGATCCGCCGGATCCGCCGGGGGCGGCTTCGGGGCCGCCTCGGGCGCCGCTTCCGCCGGTCCCGGGGAGCAGGCCGGCGCCGGCCGGCCGGCGCGCCGCGCGGCGTCCACCGGCCGGCGCCGGGCCGCGGGCCGAGGGGCATCCGCCGCCCGCTCCCGCTCCGGCGAGCCCGCCCCCGACGCCCCCGCCGCACCCGGCGGCACCGGCCGTTCCGCTCTTCGTGCCGCGCGACGCGCCCGCCGCCGCAACCTGGCCCTGGCCGTCCTCACCGTCAGCGGGCTGGTCGTGGTGCCCCTGGTGCTGTGGTCGGCGCACGGCTCCGGCGACCCCCGCGAGCCCGGGGCCGCGGGCGCGCCCACCCGCACAGCGGGGCCGGGAGGGGACACCCGCTCCCCGGGCGGGTCCTGGACCGGCGGCAACCGTGCCGGACACAGTGCCCTGCGCGGCAGACTGCACAACCTCGCCTCCGGCCTGTGCGTCGGCGTCACCGGCAAGAAGGCCGTCGAGGGCGCCGAGACGGAACTCGCCGCCTGCTCCGCGGCGCCGACCCAGCAGTGGACCTACGAGACCGACGGGCTGCTGCGCAACGCCGCCGCTCCCGGCCTGTGCCTGGACTCGCGCCTCGGCTACTCCGTCCGCCTCGCCCCCTGCGCGGCCACCGGCGAGGCCGCCCGGACCCTCCGCTACGACTTCACCCCCCAGGGCGCCCTGGTGCCCCGCGGGAACCCGGAACTGGCCCTCACCCCGGCCGCCACCGACGGCTCCGGCGCCCTCGTGCTCAAGACCCGCGCCCCGGGCGCCGCCCAGCGCTGGTCCGTCGACACCGCCCACCCGGATCTGCGGATGGAGAACGTGAACTGGAGCGGCGGCGACACCCCACTGGCGGCCTCCGACGCGCCGCCCGCGGCGAAGAGCCGCCCGGCGGCGGCTCCGCCCACCGCCGCCGGGCGGTGCGCCGCGCACGCGCAGCCCTGCGACCGGGACGACGGCGGCTCCGGACACGGCGGGCGGCGCCGCCGCTGAGGCACGCCGGGCGGGCGAGGCGGTGTCCTCGCCGCACCGGCGGCGCCGGGCCGGGGCGCCCGGTGACGACGGCGCGCGCGGCCGGGCCGGTCAGGGGCCGGTGCCGGGGCTGAGCACCGTCAGGCGGACGGACGAGGAGTTCCCGGAGACCGGCACCGGGCCGCCCGACCACGGCACCTTCAGGTGGTCGCGCTCGTCCGGCGGGGTGACCAGCAGGGCGGCCGGCGTGGCCGTCTTCGCGCCGGTGATCTCCGGGTTGGAGAAGGTCAGCCCGGCCCAGGCGCTCTGCCCGGGCTTGAGCACGACGGTCGCCGGGGAGCCCGGTTCACGCTTCGGGTCGGGGCCGAGCTGCGCGCCGGAGGCGTTGACGAAGGCCGCCCCCGGATAGCCGTGCAGGGTGCAGGTGCGGCCGGACCTGTTGGTCAGCACCAGGGGGAAGTTCTCCTGCCCGGCGCCCGGGTCGTTGCGGCCCACGGAGGCGCGCAGCTCCGAGGTGTGGCAGCGGCCGCCCGTCGCGGGCCGGGCGGCCGCGGCGGTGCCGCCGCCCGGGGACGCCGTCGTCACGGGGGCGGAGGACGAGACCGCGCCGACCGGCACGGTGCGGGTGGAGACGGGCGCCGACGCGGACGCCGGGCCCCGCGTGGCGTCCTGCACGGGCGCCGCCGTACCGGACACCGTGATCGGGGGGTTGCCGCGGGCTCCGTCGCCGTCGCCGCAGGCGGTCAGGAGGCCCAGCACGGCGACCGTGCCCACGAGCAGGACACCGTGCCGGGCGGACCGGGGGGTGTACACCATGTCGCTCACCACTCCAGGATCGTCGGACACGCGCGGAGGCGTGCCGTCGGCGCCGGGTGCGCCGTCCTCTCGGTCCGATGCACGGGACGCCGGAAAAGTTCGGGACACACCGGGTTCTTTCCCCCCACTTGACCGTGGGCCATGCATTCACGCCACTCGCAGGGAGCGCAGTACGCCGTCGGCCGCGCCGCCCGCTCCCCGCTCACGCAGCTGCACGTACACCTGCGGCCGGGCGGGACCGCCCGCCGGGACCAGCGCGCACTCGGTGAACGAGCCGCCGTCCGGGCAGCCGCCCCAGGTCCGCACCAGCCCGTGCCAGCGCGTGCCGGCGAAGGTGCGGGCGCCCCGATAGCGGCAGCCGGGATGGGCGAGCGCCCTCACCTTCGCGGTGATGCCGCCGTGCGCGACGACCCCGGCGAAGACCCCGTCCACAGGGGCGCCGGGGTCGGTCCAGCGGGACAGGTCGCCGGCCACCACCAGGCCCGGCTCGTGCCCCGCGGCCAGCCCGAGCGCGCGCGGATCCCAGCCGGAGGCGCGCAGCTCCCGGCCCCAGCCGGCCGGTACCCGCAGGGTCACCCGCCCGGTGGCGTCCGCGACCGGCACCGTTTCGCCGGCCGGGCCGCCCCGGTGGAGCACCGCGGTCGCCGTGACCGCGGCGGCCGTGGCCGCGAGGACCGCGGCGAGCGCCAGGCGCACCGCCGTGAGCCCGGCGCGGACCCCGTCACGCCGTCGAGCGGCCCGCACCGGCGCCGTTCCCGCCAGCTCGTCCAGCGCGTCCGCGAAGGCCAGGGCGCTAGGCCAGCGCCGCGTCCGGTCCGGCTCCAGCGCCCGCAGCACCGCCCGCGCCACGTCCCCGCCGAGGTCCGGCCGCAGCCGCCCGGGCGGCACGACCTTGCCCGGCGGGCCCGGCACGGTCCCGGTGAGCAGCTCGTAGCCGACCGCGCCCAGGCTGTAGACGTCGGCCCGCTCGTCGACGCCCGCGCCCGGTTCGGCCTGCTCCGGCGGCCGGTAGCCCGCCGAGCCCGCGGCCAGGGTCAGTCCCGAGGCCTGCGCGAGGCTCTTGGCGAGCCCCAGGTCGGCCAGCAGGACGCGGCGGGAGCCGTCCGGGGCGGTGCGCAGCAGCACGTTGCTCGGTTTGATGTCGCGGTGCACGATGCCCGCCTCGTGCAGCGCGGCGGCGCCGCGCGCGGCCTCGGCGGTCAGCGCGAGCGCCTCCCGCACCGGCAGCGCACCGCCCGCGGACAGGTCGGCGAGGGTGCCGCCGTCGGCGTACTCCATCACGAAGTACGGCCGCCTGTCCGGGAGTTCACCGAGGTCGTAGACCTGCACCACCCGGCTGGAAGCGGCCCGGCGCAGCAGCCGCGCCTCGGTGAGGAAACGCTCCCGCACATCGAGCCGGTGCGCCCAGTTCTCGGCGAGGACCTTCACCGCCACCGGCGCCCGCAGCTCCGGGTCGTGCGCGAGCCACACCGTGGCGAAGGCGCCGCTGCCCAGCGGCCGTTCGAGGCGGTGGCGGCCGATCCGCCCGACGGGGTGCATGCCACTATCATGCCTGCCCCGACGGCGACTTCGAGGGGAGGCGCTCGTGCAGGACGAGGCGCCCGCGGAGGACCTCGCCCGGCGCGCCGCCGCCGGCGACGGCGCGGCCCTGGACCGGCTGCTGGGCGAGATCCGGCCCGAGGTCGTGCGCCGCTGCGGGCGCTTCCTGCCCTGCCGGGAGGACGCCGAGGAGGCCGCCCAGGACGTGCTGCTCCAAGTGGCCCGCCACCTGCCCGCCTTCGAGGGCCGCAGCCGCTTCGGCACCTGGCTGTACACGGTGGTCGCCAACTGCTGCCGGCAGAAGTACCGCGAACTGAAGCGGCGGGCCGCCGAACAGCCCGCCGCCCTGCGGCCCGAGCAGGCCGTCGACCCGCGCACGACCAGTGTCATCGCCGGTTCCCGGGTGGACCTGCTGGAGGCCCTGGAGCGGCTGGAGCGGGAGCATCCGCACCTGGTCGCGCCGCTGGTCTACCGGGACGTCTGCCAACTGGACTACGCGGAGGCCGCCGAGCGCGCCGGCATCCCGCTCGGCACCCTCAAGTCCCGGCTGCACGAGGCCCGCAGGCGGGTACGGCCGTGGCTGTCGGCGTCCTGAACGCCCCCGGCCCGCCTCACCGGTCCTCCTGGAACAGCGGCAGCTCCGCCCAGATGGTCTTGCCGTCCGCGGTGTGCCGGCTGCCCCAGCGCTCGGTGAGCTGGGCGACCAGCAGCAGGCCCCGGCCCCCCTCGTCGAAGGTCTTCGCCCGGCGCAGGTGCGGGGCGGTGTGGCTGGTGTCGGACACCTCGCAGATCAGCGTGTCCGCGTCGTGGATCAGCCGCAGCCGGATCGGGCGGGAGCCGTAGCGGATGGCGTTGGTGACCAGTTCGCTCACCACCAGTTCCGCGGTGAACGTCGCCTCGCTGAGCGACCAGGCGTCGAGCCGGTCCACGACCTGCTTGCGGATCGGTGCGACCAGCGCCGGGTCGGCGGGGACGTCCCAGGTCGCCACCTGCGAGGGGGGCAGGCCCCGGGTGCGGGCGAGCAGCAGCGCCACGTCGTCGGGGGCGCCCCCGTCCGGGAGCAGGGCCCGCAGGACGTGGTCGCAGGTCTCGTCCAGTGAGCCGCTGCTCCGGCCGAGCGCCCGGCACAGCAGCTCGCGGCTGGCGTCCGCGTCCCGCTCCCGGGACTGCACCAGGCCGTCGGTGTACAGGGCGAGGACGGCGCCCTCGGGCAGGTCCACCTCGGCGCACTCGAACGGCAGCCCGCCCAGGCCCAGCGGGGGCCCGGCGGGCAGGTCGAGCAGCCGGGGCACGCCGTCCGGCCGCAGCAGCACGGGCGGCGGATGGCCGGCGCGGGCCAGCGCGCAGCGGCGGGACACCGGGTCGTAGACGGCGTACAGGCAGGTCGCGCCGACCTCGCCGGGGCTGCCGTCGCCGGACTCCTCCGACAGCCGCACCACGAGGTCGTCCAGGTGCGTGAGCAGCTCGTCCGGGGCCAGGTCGATGTCGGCGAGGGTGCGGACGGCGGTGCGCAGCCGGCCCATGGTGGCCGAGGCCTGGATGCCGTGCCCCACGACGTCGCCGACGACCATCGCGACCCGCATCCCGGACAGCGGGATCACGTCGAACCAGTCCCCGCCCACCCCGGCCCGCGCGGCCGGCAGATACCGCGAGGAGACCTCGTCGAGCGCGGCCGTGCGCGGCAGGGAGCGGGGCAGCAGGCTGCGCTGCAGGGCGAGGGCGGTCTCCCGCTCGCGCGAGTAGCGGCGGGCGTTGTCGATGCAGAGCGCGGCACGCGTGGTGATCTCCTCGGCCAGCAGCCGGTCGTCCGCGGTGAACTCCTCCGGGCTCCGGTGCCGGGTGAAGACGGCCACGCCCAGGGTGAGGCCGCGGGCCTGGATGGGCACCGACATCGAGGAGTGGATGCCGTAGGCGCGCACCTGCTCGCCGCGCGCGGTGTTCCAGGCCAGCCACTCGTCCATGTCGCCCGCGGCCACCGAGGCGATGATCGTGCGGCCCGCGGTGAGCGAGTCGGCCTGCGGGGAGCCGGCCGGGTACCGCTCGGTGCGGCCCGGCTCCGTCACCGCCTCCGGCACACCGCCGATGACCGAGCCGTGGGCGGCCCGGCGCAGTGTCACGGGCGCCGTGACCCGCGCCGGGGGCTCGCCGCCGTAGTCCTCGGGGTCCAGCAGGTCGACGGTGACGAAGTCGGCGAGCGCGGGCACGCAGATGTCGGCGAGCTCCTGCGCCGTACGGGTCACGTCGAGCGTGGACCCGATGCGCCCGCTCGCCTCGTTCACCAGTTGCAGCCGCTCACGGGCCCGGTGGCTGTCGGTGACGTCGTGCGCGGCCAGGCACACGCCCCGCACCCGGCCCGCCGCGTCCCGCACCGGCGCCATCCGGGCGAGCCAGGCGTGGGCCCGGTCCTCGCCCGTGGTGTACACGGACGTCCGCACGTCCTGGGCCCGGCCCGAGGTCAGCACCCGGAGCATGGCCAGCTCCAGCTCCTCGCTCTGCGGCCTGCCGCCGATCTCCGCGACCCTGAGGCCCCGTATCCGCTCCTCCGGCAGGCCGACGACGGCGGCCATCGCCGCGTTCATCCGGCGCAGCCGCAGCTCCCCGTCGTACACGGCGACCGCGCACGGCGACTGGATCAGACCCGCCCCGGCGAGCGGGTCGTCCGCGGCGGGCGGCTGCGCACCGCTGAGCGGGGTGACCACGAGCCAGCCGCCCCGGCGCCCCTCCTGCGGCGGACGGCGGTGGGCGAGCAGCCACACCGAGACGGTACGGCCGTCCCGGTGGCGCAATCCCACCGTGCCCTCCCAGCGGCGGCCCGCGGGAGCGGCCGGGAATCCCGCACCGGCCAGCAGCTCGGCGGCGGGGCGGCCCAGCACGGCGTCGGGCGGGTGGCCGAGCAGGCGCCGTGCGCCCTCGTTCCACTCCACCAGCGTTCCGTCGTCGTCGATGACAGCCCGGGCCGTCGCCGCGTCGTCGAACGGATAGACCCGGCTCATCGTCGCCGCTCCCAAGCGCACACTCACAGTGAACAGGTGGCACCACTCGCGTCCCAGCGTAGTGCTTCGGGTACGCCGGTGAGCGCCGGCCCCGGTCGTCGGGCCGGCCGGACGGACAGGAGCGGGGCCGCGGTCAAGGGGAGATCCGGCCGATGTGCGCAGCGGGGGACCCCGGACACCTTCCGGGCCAGCCGTACCTGACGTGTCGTCAGGAGCCCTCTGGCGCAGGCTCGTGGTGAGCGTCTCCCGGTGCTGTCCGAGTGCGGCGGCCGCGGTCTGCCGGCCCGGGAGACGTGCGGTGTGCGGCCGGGGCCCCGGCGCCGCACACCGGGCGGCCGGCCCGAAGTGGCCTGCCGCCGACGGCCGTTCCCCCGCGTCCGGCCGGGCCCGGCCGCGACCGCCGCGGCGTGCGGCGGCTATACCCGCCGGACACCGCGCCGGGATTCGGACGGTACCGTGGCGGATGCGTTCCCACCTGCGGGTATTTACGCGGGAGTACCCGCACGGTACCGTGAGGGACATGCCAGCTCTCAACGTGGAGTTCAGCGAACGGGAACTCGAGGACCTGCGGCAGATCGCCAAGGAGCGCGGTACGTCGATGAAGGCGCTGGTGCGTGAGGCCGCCGCCGCCGACATAGCCCGGCACCGGGCCCTGCAGGAGGGCGCGGAGGCGTTCCGGCGCTTCTTCGCCGCCCACGCCGAGGAGTTCGCGGTGGCCTTCCCCGACGACGAGTCCCCCGCCAGGGGCGAGGCCGCCTGAGCGATGCCCTCCGTCATCCACATCGACGTCCCCTGGCTGCTCCAGCGGCACGAGGAGGTCCTGCCCGACCAGCCCGCCGTGGACGACTTCTCCGCGCTGGTCGCCGCCGTCGCCCGGCACCGGGTGGACCCGCCCCGGCTCGGAGTGGACTCCGACGCCGCCTGGCGTGCCGCCGCGCTGCTGCACACCCTCGCCGTGCTGAAGCCGCTGCCCGCGGCCAACGCCCGCTTCGCCTGCGCCACCGCCGTCGCCTACATGTTCGTCAGCGGCGTCGGCATCGACCCGCCCTACGGCGCCCTCGTCGACCTCGCCCGCGACCTGATCTCCGGCAAGACCGACGTCTACGGCGCGGCCGACCGGCTCCGCTCCTGGCAGATCTGACCGCACCGGCTCCGGACCGCACCGCGTCCGGACCGGCCCGCGTCCGGACTGCACCGGCCGGCCCGGACCGCGACGCTTCCCGCTTCGAGCCAGCGGCCCCCGCCCCGGTGGGCGGGGAGCCGCCGGGCCGCCGGCCGAGAACGGGAGGGACGGGGCCGGCGGCCGGCCGCGCGGGGGAGGCCGCCGACCCGCGCGGGGCCCGCGGAGCAGGGCCGGCGTCCAGTCCACCACCCGCGCCGCACGCTCCGGGAGCGTGCGCGTCCGCGGCGTGCGTGCGCGCCCTTCACACGGGGCGCGGGGGAAGCGCCCGCCCGGCGGACCGGCGCCGCCCGACTGCCGGTCCGCACCGCCCTGTTCCGGTCTGCCGGCGTCCCGTGCGCCTTGTTGCCGGTGTGGAAGGTGTGCGAAGGTTCGCACCGCGGTGCGTCTCCGCTCCTCTGCACGTCCCGAGCGCGGCGGACACGCACCAACGCACCACGCAGCGAAGGAATCCACCCCGTGCCCACCCCCCACCCTCCCCGGCCTTCCTGTCCGCCGCCCGGCGGCGACCCCGGGGAGCCCGACGAGTCGCTCGCCGGCCCGCTGCGGGCCGGCTCCGACGCGGAGGCCTCCCGGTCCGCCGCCCTCCTGATGGCCCGGCACTGGGAGCCGGTCCAGGACTACGCGGTCGTCTGCCTGGCCGCCCCCGGGCAACTCGCCCACATGGTCACCGCCGCCGCCTTCCACCAGGTCCTCGGCCGGCTGGCGCTCGGCGAACCCGCCGAGGCGCTGCGGCCCCGTCTGCTGGTGGCCGTCCGGGACACGGTCGCCAACTGGTCCGGCACCGACCGGATCACCGCCGCCCTGCCCGGACTCGGGAGATCCGCGGGCCGCGCGCCGCGTGCCGCACAGCCGCGGACACCCGACGACCGCGTCCTCGCCGACCGCTCCTTCCACAGCCTGTCCCGGGCGGAGCAGGCGCTGTTGTGGCACACCGAGGTCGAGGCCGAGCCGGTCGACGTTCCCGCCGGACTGCTCGGCATGGACGCCGAGAACGCCACCGCCGCGCTCGAACAGGCCCGGGAGGCATTCCGGGCGGGCCTGGTGCGGGCCCACCGGGAACTCGCGCCCGGCCAGGAGTGCCGCCACTACAACCGCCTGCTCGACGTCCCGATACGGCGGGGCGGCGCGCTGCTGCCCGACGTCCGGAAGCATCTGGCGGGCTGCGCCCACTGCCGGCACGCCGCCGAGCAGCTGGGGCAGAGCGGGGCCGCGCCGGGCGTGCTCCTCGCCGAAGCCGTCCTCGGCCGCGGCGCCCGCCCGTACCTCGACTCGCGTCCCGGACGCCGGCAGGGCGCCGCCGGCGGCCGCGGCGGCTCCCGGCGCTCCGGCGGACGCCGGCGCGGCGGCGGGCGATCGGCACGCACGGCCGCGCCCGGCGGACGGCGCCGCTCCGGCCGCGGCGGATCCGCTCTGCCCGGCGCGGCGGCCCGGCTGTCCCCGCCCGACCGCCGCGCCCTGGGCCCGGTCCGGTCGTCCAGGGCGCTGCTGACCGGAGTCGGCGTGGCCTCGGCCGGGCTGCTCGCCGCGGTCCTGGCGATCAGCGTGTGGCCGGCCGGCGGAGAGGGCACCGGCCCGGCCGCCGCCACCGGCGCGGCCCCCGGCACCGACGCCGGATCTCCTTCCCACGCCGGATCCCCGTCCGCCGCGCCCGGCACGGCGGGCCTGCCCGCCGCCGGCCGTCCGGCCCGGCTGCGCAACGCCGCCGCCGGTCTGTGCCTGGACGTCAGGGGCACACCGGCGGCGGGGGCGAGCGCCGTCGTCGCCGACTGCTCCACGGCGGTCACGCAGCAGTGGACGTACGAGCCCGACGGGCTGCTGCGCAGCGCGGCCGACACGAGCCTGTGCCTGGACTCCCACGCCGACGCCGGAGTGGTCATCCTCGGCGACTGCGCCGACGCCGGTGACGAGCGGGGCGACGACGTGCGTTACGACCTCACCGGCCAGGGCGAGCTGCTGCCCCGGTGGGACCGGACGCTGGCCCTGGCCGCCACCGGCGACCGGGCCGGCGGCGACCTCGCCGCCAAGGTCCGGGACGGCTCCGCCGGCCAGCGCTGGACGGCCGACGCGCCGACCGCGAGCCCCGGCTCCCTGCCGACCGCCGGCGCCGGCGGGCCGTCCGCCCACCCCGCGCAACTGCCGGAACAGCGCACGTAGCAGGCGCGCCGCGAGCACACCCCGGACCGCCCGGCCCCCCGCGCCTCCGGCACAGGGGTGGTACGGCGGCTGCGCCCCGCCCCGGGCGCGGCGGGCCCATGGGCGGCCGGCGCGGGCCCTTAGGGCGGGGCGGGTGCGGCAGCCCCGCCCTAAGGGCACGGCGGCGTGCACGGGCGGTGCTCCGCCCCGGGCGCCCGCGTTCCGCCACGGCCGCGTCGCTCCCGCTCGTGCCGGCGGTCGTGCGGGGGGTGCCGCGGGCCGGTGGCTGCGGCGGGACGGCCGGCGTCGGCCCGGCGCCGGCGCGCGGGTGTTCCGGCAGGGTCAGGCGGGGGTCTCCGTCAGGTCGGCCGGCGTCACCGCCGCCGGGCGGGTGTGGCCGCACAGCGCGAGCGTCAGGTCGAACTCCGCCAGCAGACAGCGGATGACGTGTTCCACGCCCGCCTGCCCGTCCAGGCCGAGCCCGTACACGTACGGTCGGCCCAGCAGCACCGCCCGGGCGCCGAGGGCGAGGGCCTTGAACACGTCGTCCCCGGTGCGCACCCCGCTGTCGAACAGCACCGTGAGCCGGTCGCCGGCCGCCTCCGCGACCCGCGGCAGCGCGTCGGCCGCCGCGACCGAGCCGGCCACCTGCCGGCCGCCGTGGTTGGAGACCACCACGCCGTCCATCCCGGCGTCGGCGGCGAGCCGGGCGTCGTCCGGGTGCAGCACGCCCTTGAGGACGATCGGCCCGTCCCACAGCCCGCGCAGGAAGCCGAGGTCCGGCCAGGTGTGGCCGGCGTCCCCGAACAGGCCGAGGAAGTGCAGCACCGCCGCCTGCGGATCCTCCTGCACGGGCTCGGCGAGGCCCGCCCGGAACGCCGGGTCGGTGAAGTAGTTGGCGGTGCCCACGCCGTGCAGGAACGGCAGATACGCCTGGTCCAGGTCGCGGGGGCGCCACGCCAGCAGCGGGGTGTCCAGGGTGACGACCAGCACCGAGTAGCCGGCCGCCCTGGCCCGGGTGAGGAAGCTCCGGGTGACCTCTCGGTCCTTGCCCCAGTACAGCTGGAACCAGCGCTCGGCGTCCCCCATCGCCTCCGCCACCTGCTCCATCGGTGTGCTGGACGCCGACGACAGGACGTACGGCACCCCCTGCGCGGCGGCGGCCCGGGCGGCGGCGCACTCCGCGTCCGGGTGCACGATCGACAGCACGCCCACCGGCGCCAGGGCGAGCGGCGCCGGCAGGGTCCGGCCGAGCACCTCCGTCGTCAGGTCGCGCTCGCGCACGTCCCGCAGCATGCGCGGCAGGATCCGGCGCCGGGCGAGGGCCGCCCGGTTGGCGCGGGCCGTGCTGCCGTCCCCCGCGCCGCCCGCGACATAGCCCGCGGGACCGGGCCCGAGCCGCTGCTCGGCCAACTCCTCCAGCCGGGTCAGGTCGGTCGGGAGCCGGGGCACCGCTCCGCTCGTCCCGTTCAGATAGATCTCGTACTGGAAGTCCGCCCAGTGCCGCGCCATCCGTCCCTCCCACGTCGCGGACCGCGTCCACCGGGACGATACCGACCGGTAAGTCGGGCGTCATCCGACCGGACGCCGTGAGGAGCGGCTCCCGGTGATCAATTGATGAACACAAGGAGTCATCAAGGAGCGCGACGCGGGCGAAGTCGGAATGTTTCAGGACGATTAACGAACAGCGCATTTTCAGCCATCCGGCCGGTCCCAGGGCGGGGGAGCCGTGCAGTTCCGGGGCCACGGTGTTCGGGTTCCGTGACTTCACGCCACTGATTCAACACGAAATGTTACTGAAACCTATGGGTTCGATGTGAGTTTCGGCCGGGGACTCGGCAGAGTGGCGCTCGCCGCTCCGGCACCCGACCGGGCCGGAGCCGGCTCCCTGTCTGTTCGAGCGGAAGGATGCACACAATGCGGAACACCGCGCGCTGGGCAGCGGCCCTCGGCCTCACGGCCGCCGCCGTCTGCGGACCCCTGACCGGGGCCGCCGCCGCTGCACCGGGCGCCGCCCCGTCGTCGCTCTACGCCCCCTCGGCCCTGGTGCTGACCACCGGCCACGGCACCGACGCGGCCACGGCCACTCCGGAGCGCGCCGTCACCCTCAGCTGCGCCCCGACGGCCTCCGGAACCCATCCGGCGCCCGCCGAGGCCTGCGCCGAACTGCGCGGCGTCGGCGGCGACCTGGACACCCTGAAGGCCGAGGACGGCGTGATGTGCACCAAGGTCTTCGACCCCGTCTTCGTCACGGTCCAGGGCGTCTACCAGGGCAAGCGCGTGGCGTACGAGCGCACCTTCGGCAACGCGTGCACGAGGGACGCCGTCGGCGGCAGCCTCTTCGCGTTCTAGGGACCGGGATCGCAGGGGTCCCCGTGGACGCCGGATCAGGCCCGCAACTGGGGAGTGCGGCCCCTGCAGCGGGGAACCTGCGATCTCGCACCGGGACCGGGCGGGCGGAGTGGGGCCGCCCGCCGGCCCCGGGCACACAGCCGCTCCCCGGGGGAGGTCCGTGGGGGGCCGTCCCCGGGGAGCGGCGAGAAACAACCGGTTTCGACCAGGCGCTCAGGCCTTGCGCCGGTGACTGGTGTCGCACCAGGGATAGCGGCGACTGCGCCGGCAGGTACACAGAGCGACGCGGAACCGGTCCGACGAGACCGTGGTCCCGTCCTCCAGCTCGACCTCCACGGGGCCTTCCACCAACAGCGGCCCGCGCCGCTGCACGGTGATCCGGCGGGCCCGCTCAGCAGGATCGTTCGGCACGGATGACCACCAGCTCTTCCCTGTCGTCGGCCGGCGCGAGCAGCCCGCGCCGGCGCAGCCAGTCCTCCCGGGAGCGCAGCACCGGCCCGAAGGCGATCCAGCGCCGCCGGACCACCGCGGCCTTCAGCCCGGCCTGCCGCAGCAGTTCCAGGGTGCGCTCGGGCCCGCTCAGCGCCGAGTGCACGATCAGCAGGACCCCGCCGGGACGCAGCAGCGCCGGGGCGTCCCGGCAGATCCGGTCCAGCAGCAGCCGCCCGTCGTGCCCCGCGTCCCAGGCCCGCGACCGGCCGCGCGGCCGGCGTCCGGCGTCGGGCGCCGGCACATAGGGCGGATTCGCCAGGATGAGGTCGAAACTGCGGCCGCGGACCGGCGCGAACAGGTTGCCGCGCCGGATGCGGACCGGCAGGCGGGTCAGCCACGCGTTCAGCCGGGCCGTCCACACCGCTCGCCGCGACACGTCCACGGCGGTCACCTCGGTCC
Organism: Streptomyces sp. NPDC006193; assembly: GCF_040613915.1. Classification (NCBI taxonomy): domain Bacteria; kingdom Bacillati; phylum Actinomycetota; class Actinomycetes; order Kitasatosporales; family Streptomycetaceae; genus Streptomyces; species Streptomyces sp. NPDC006193. Next base: position 75,186 of record NZ_JBEXTB010000011.1, on the reverse strand, counting down.
CGCGCCGGGCCGCCTCCAGGGCCAGCGCACCGCTTCCGGTGGCCACGTCCAGCACCTGCGCACCGGCCGGCGGCGCCTCCTCGCGGAGGACCTCGGCCAGCAGCTCCGTATCGTCCTGCGGGGCGTACACACCCGGGAGCAGCAATGCGATCACAACGCGCGGGTACCCCGGTATTCAGGATGTATGGGACAGCTGCTGGTCCAGGGGTGTCCGCAGGGACGACCTCCCCGCGCGCCAGTCGGTGAGCAGCCGCCGGGCCAGCCGCTCCTCCAGGTACTCGGTCGCGTCGATCCCGAAGGCGACGTCGGCGGCCAGCTCCGGCTCCTCCTCGAGCAGCCCGACGATCACTTCGTGCCGGACGACCTGTTCGTGCACCGCGTCCGCCTCGACGTGCTCGTCGTAGAAGAACTCCGCGGCCGGACCGGCGCCGGTGCGGCGCATCGCCTCGGCGAGCCGGCGGGAGCCGGGGGAGGAGGTGATCTCCACCTCCGCGAAGTGACCCACCAGCGCGCCGCGCAGGTCGCGGTGCAGCCCGAACAGGGACATCAGGTTGACCACGGCCAGCATCTCGGCGGCGGCCGCGCCCAGGTAGCGGCCGTACGCCGGGTCCAGGCCCAGATCCCTCATCAGGTCGGCGAACAGCCGGGCGTGCACCCGCTCGGCCCGACCGCCGCCGAACTCGTCGAACTCCACCGCCGCCATCGCCGCCTTCGCCCGGCCCCACAGCCGCGGCAGCACCCAGGCGTGCGGGTCGGCCTCCTTCAGGTGGTACAGGGAGCGCTGGGCCGCGTACTCGCGCACCTGCCACAACTCGCCCTCGTCGCACAGGAAGTGGCTGATCCCCGTGCCCTGGGCCGGTTCCACCAGCAGGGCGCCGAGCGCGTCGTCCAGGCTGTCGTGGACCGGTGCGTCGGCACGCAGCGCGGCCAGGAAGCGCTGCTCCAGCGCCGCGCGGACGCGCAGCAGCTCCGGGTCCCACTCGGTCTGCGGCGGGACACCGGCGAAACCGCGGTAGTGCAGCTCGTAGCAGAGGTACAGGGCGAGCTGCAGGTCGTCGCCGTACGGGTCGGCGCTCCGGGCGTCCTCGGGGCGGGGCAGGGGGCCCGTGCCGCGCAGGTACGCGGTGACCGCGGCGGAGAGCGGGCCACGGGACGGGGGCAGCTGGGGTCCTCGCAGGTGGTGGTTCATGGGGCTCGGGTACCCGGCGCGCGGCGAAGCAGTGGTGGGCGTGCGGCGAAGCAGTGGTGGGCGTGCGGCGCCGCGGCGGTCACCGCGCGCCTTCCGCCCGGTCCGGTCGGGGCGGCCGGCGGCGGTGCGAGGACGGAGTGGCGGGCGCCGGGCCGGCCCGCCCGTCTCCCCGGCTTCGGCGTGGCGGGCCCGTCCGCCGGCCGGACCGGTCTGTCGCGTCTGGCCTGCCGGACCGGCCTGCTCACCCTTCCCGGCCCCTCTCGCCTTCGTGCCGCGCGGCGGGGGCGGGGCACGGCGGCCGCCGGTGTGCGGACGGCGTACGGCCGCCCGGGCGAGCCGGCGCGTCCCGTCGGGGCGGAGTCCCGCCCGACTCAGTCGCCCTCCGCCTGCTCCTGCGCTCCGGCGTTGGGGGTGATCGCGTCCCCCGCCTCGCCCGAAGCACCCTCGTCCCCCTCGTGCTTCCCGGCCTCCTCGGTCTCCCGGAGGACCTCCTCCAGAGCCGTCTGCGGCCGGTCCTCGCGCTCGTTCCCGCCCGGCATGGCCTCTCCTTCCGCCGTCGTGATGATCTCCCGTGCGGGTTGCCCGTCACGGCCGTCTCAAGCGTCGCCCCGGCCGGAGCGGACCCGCTCGGCGGATCGGCGGCAGCGGGTCACGGGACCGGGCGGCTTCGCCGTGCGCGGTGTTTCATCCTGTGGCGCCCTGGATACACCGCGAAAGTTCGGCCCCCGGAGTCCGCGAGCCCGAGCGCACGCGAGCCCGAACACACCGTCGCTGTGAGGTCGCCACCATGTCCCATGCCCCGTCCCCCGCAGGACCGTCGAACCGCACCAGGCCGGTGACGGCCGCCGTCCCGGAGACGGGCCGGGCGCCGCGTGCCGCCGGGCGCCGGGCCGGCCGCGCAGGCGCCGCCCTGGTGACGGGAGCGTCCTCCGGCATCGGTGCGGCCGTGGCCCGTCGGCTGGCCGCCGAGGGAGGCTGGCGGCTGGCGCTGAACGGGCGGGACGTCACCCGGCTGGAGCAGGTGGCCGCCGAGTGCGGCGCGACGGCCCTGCCCGCGGACCTGACCCGGCCCGGCGCCGACCGCCGGCTCGGCGACCTCGCCCTGGACCACCTCGGCCGGCTGGACCTGCTGGTGGCGGGCGCCGGCGTGGGCTGGGCCGGGGACTTCACCGGCATGCCCGGCCCGCGCATCGACGAGGTCGTCCGCGTCGACCTGCTCGCCACTGTCCACCTCGTGCGCGCCCTCCTGCCCCACATGGTCGCGGCCGGATCGGGGCGCATCGTGCTCATCGGCTCCTTCGCCGGCAGCGTGGGCGTGCGCGGCGAGGCCGTCTACTCCGCGGCCAAGGCCGCGCTGGCCGCCTTCGCCGACGCCCTGCGCTACGAGCTGCACGGCACCGGGGTCGGCGTCACCCACGTCATCCCCGGCGTGGTCGACACGCCCTTCTTCGACCGCCGCGGCGCCCCCTACACCCGGTCGTGGCCGCGGCCCGTGCCCTCCGCCCGCGTGGCGGACGCGGTCTGCGCCGCCGTCCGTCGCGGCCGGGACGAGGTGTACGTCCCCGGCTGGCTGCGCCTGCCCGCCCGGGTGCACGGCGCCGCGCCCGGACTGTACCGGCGGCTCGCCGTCCGCTTCGGGTGAGCGGCCGTGACCGCCGTCACCGTCCTGCTCGCCCTGCTCGCGGCCCTGTCCAACGCGTCCGCCTCGGTGCTGCAGCGCCGGGCCGCCGTGCAGGAGCCGGACGAGGGCAGCGGGGCGGGGCCGGCCGTGCGCCGGTTCGCCCACATGCTGCGGCGGCGGTCCTGGCTGGCCGGCGCGGCCCTGCTGGCCCTGTCCAGCCTGCTGCAGGCCGGTGCGCTGGCGGTCGGCAGCCTGTCCCTCGTCCAGCCGTTGCTCGCCGCCGAGCTGCTGTTCACGCTGGCCGTCGGCAGTGCCGTCTTCCGGCGCCGCCCGGACGGCCGGACCTGGCTGGCGTTCCTCGCGCTCGCCGGCGGGCTCGCCCTGTTCCTCCTCGCCGCCGCGCCGTCGTCCGGACGGCCGACCGCGCCGCCGGGGGCCTGGCTGCTGGGCGGCTGCGGCACGCTGGGCGGCGTGCTCCTGCTCGTCGCGGCCGCCCGGCCGGTCAGGGGCGCGACCCGCGCCGCGCTGCTAGGCCTCGCCTCCGCCGTGTCCTTCGCGCTGACCGCGGCCCTGCTGAAGGAGGCGGTGGGGCGGCTCGGGCGCGGGCCCGAGGCCATGTTCGCGCACTGGTCGCTGTACGCGACGGGCGCCGCCGGGCTCGTCGCCTTCCTGCTGCTGCAGGGCGCGCTCGCGGCGGGCTCCCTGACCGCCTCCCAGCCCGCCCTCACCCTCGGCGACGCGCTCACCAGCGTCGTGCTCGGCTGGGTGCTGTTCGCCGAGACCATCCAGCTGGGCCTGCGCCTGCTGCCGGAGGCGGTCGGCATCGCCCTGATCGGCGCGGGCAGCATCGGCCTGGCCCACGCTCCGGCCGTCGGAGGGGAATGGGACACGGCCGGGGGCCGCCCGCCGGACCTGGACGGCGAACGGCTGCCGGCGCCCCGCAGCCCCTGACCCACCGCTTCGAGGAGGCAGATCACCGATGTCCCCCCTGTCCGGCCGCGCGTGGCGGACGGCGGCCGCGCTGCTGCCGGCCGCAGCCGCCGCGGCGCACATCGGCCCGGCGGCCACCTGGCTCCCTGCCGTGCGGCTGCCGTTCTGCCCCGGGCTCTGCGGCGCCGGACACGCCCGGCACGTCGCGCTCACCTTCGACGACGGACCGGACCCGGTGTCGACTCCGCGCTTCCTCGACGCGCTGGACGCGCTCGGGGTCCGGGCGACCTTCTTCGTGCTCGGCGAGCGCGTGGTCCGCCACCCCGAAGTGGTCCGGGAGACGGTACGGCGCGGGCACGAGCTGGGGGTGCACGGCTGGACCCACGACCGCCCCTGGCTCCCCGCGCTCACCCGGGACGCGGCGGAGGTCGCCCGGACCGTGCGCGCGGTGCACGGCGTCACCGGGCACCGCCCGCTGTGGTACCGGCCGCCGTACGGCATCCTCACCACGGGCCGCTGGCGGGCGGCCCGGCGTGCCGGACTGCGGACGGTGCTGTGGTCCGCGTGGGGCAGGGACTGGACGGCCGACGCCACCCCGGACTCCGTACGGGCCCGGGTCGCGGCGGACCTGCGCGGCGGCGGCACCGTCCTGCTGCACGACTCCGACCGGCACGCGGCCCCCGGCTGCTGGCGCGCGGCCCTCGGCGCCCTGCCGGCCGTGGTCCGGGGCTGCCGCGAGGCGGGCCTCACGGTCGGCCCCCTCCGCGAGCACGGTCCGGGACCGTCCGCAGCAGCCCGCCCGGAGTGACGCGGAGCCGCACGGATGCCGGTGGCGGCACGGGAGGAAGGGAGTGAGCCCGCCGCTCGCCCGGGCCGGCCGGGCCGGGCGGTGTCCGCCCCGTCCCCGAGGCGGACGCCGGGTGCACGGAGGACCGGCCCCGGGGTGGACCGGTGCGGCGGCTCGGCGGGAGCCGTGCCCGGTCCGTTCCGGAGCCGGCGGGCATCACCGGGCGAGCGGACGGTCGTCGGTCCAGCCCACCGCCGTCGACCGCCGGAGCAGCCGCCGGTCAGCTCCGCGGCCCGCCGCCGTCGGCGGAGCCGGAGCAGCTCCGCAGCGTCCGCACCGGTGGGCCCGGTCGGCTCACAGGTCGTCCACGCACTCCATCGGGTCGCGCCGGAACAGCGCGAGGCCGCGGGCCACGCGTTCCGCGCGTTCGCGGCCGTCCTCCGTGAGGCGGGCGAGGGCCTTCAGCAGCGCGGCCCCGTCGGGGGCGAGTTCCGACAGGCCGAGCTCGGCCATCCGGCGCACGCCCTCCGCCCCGTGACCGGGCAGCGGACGGTGGCCGACCAGGGGCAGGCCCGCGGCCAGGGCCTGCACGGCGGTCTGGCCGGCGGCGTTGTCCACCAGCGCGTACGACGCGGCCAGGAGCCCCGGCATGTCGTCCACCCAGTCCAGGGCGAGCGCCCCGGGCTCGCGGGAGACCCGGGCGAGGAGCTGCCTGTTGCGGCCGCACAGCACCACCGGGAGACAACCGGCCCCCGCCAGCAGCCGGGCGGTGGCGGCGGGGCGGGACGCGGCCCCCCACGCGCCGGCCGACACCACGACGGCGGGCCGGCCCGGCGCCCGCCGGGCGAAGCGCTCCCGCCAGCGTGCCGCCCCGGGCGCCGGGGCACGGAAGGCCGGCGCGACCACCGGCCCGGTCGTCACCACGGGCGTGTCGAGGAACCGGCGCACCTCGGCCGCCGCCGCGTCCGTGAGGCACAGGTACCGGTCGTTGCCCGGGTGCAGCCACTGCCGGTGCACCGCGAAGTCGAGCAGGAAGACGGCGCTTGGCACCCGCAGCACGCCCCGGGCCCTGAGGTCGCCGGTGAGCTGTGCGGCCAGGTGGAACACGGACACCACGACGTCGGCGTCCAGCCGGTCCACGAGGTCCGTCAGCCGGGGGCCGGCGAGCCGGGCCAGCGGGACCCCGCTGGGGCGCCGGCCGGGACCCGCGCGGAGGAAGGCGTGGTAGACGCCGGCGTAGACCCACGGCAGGTGCCGTACCGACGTGCGGTATCCGCGGCGCAAGCCCGTGCCGAGCCCGTACGGCAGCAGCCGCAGGACGTCGGCCACGTGGGCGTCGTGCCCGCGGGCCGTGGCGCGCCGGGCCAGTTCGGCGGCCACGGTGTCGTGACCGGCTCCCATGCCCGCGCTCACGATCAGGATCCTTCGCCGGCGGCCCGGCGCATCGGGGTCGGTGGTGTGCACGGGGGCCGATTCTCCGGTGCCGTCGCGCCCGGACGGCGGACGCGGCGGCCGTGTCGCCGCACCGGACGGCCGCGGGCGTCCGCCACGAGCCGTCCCGGGGCCGCGGTCCGGCTGCGCGGCGCCCGGCACGTGCCAGTCTGGATGGACCGGCACGGGGAAGCGTGCGGGCGGCGAGCACGGGAGGAGCCGTGGGGCGGTTGCGGCGCGGCCTGCATCGCGCGTGGGAGTGGCTGCGCGTCCGGGCCCTGTTCGAGCACGGCCGTGAGCTGGAGCTGATGCACCGGGCCATGGGGTTCGCCACCCTGGCCCTGGTCACGCTGGCGCCGCTGCTGATCGTGGTGGCCGCGGCCGCCCCCCTGGTGCGGGGCGGCTTCGCCTCCTGGCTCACCGACGGCATGGGACTGTCCGGCCGGTCCGCGCGGGTGCTCACCGATGTCGTCAGCCCGCCCCGGAAGGTGATCGGCACCACCAGCGCCTGGAGCGCCGTGCTGCTCGCCGTCTTCGGCGTGGCCTTCGGCGGCAGCGTCCAGAACGCCTACGAACGGATCTGGGGCCTCGCCTCGGGCCCCTGGCACCGGGTGTGGCGGCAGGCGACCTGGCTGGTGGTGCTGACCGCGTACCTGTACCAGGAGGTGGTGACGAAGACGGCCCTGCCGGGCGACCACCGGATCCTGCTGTCCGCGGTGAGCGGCGTGCTGTTCTTCTGGTGGGGGCAGCGGTTCCTGCTGGGCGGCCAGGTCCACTGGCGCGCCCTGCTGCCGGGCGCGCTGGCCACGGTCGTCGGCCTGGGGGGCCTGCGCGCCTTCTCGCACCTCGTCTTCACCCCGCTGATCGTCACCAACGCGCTGAGCTACGGGGCCGTGGGCACGGTGCTCGTCGTCGAGTCGTGGCTCATCGGCGTCGGCTTCGTCATCTACGGCGGCGCCCTGTTCGGCCGCTGGTTCACCGAGCACCACTGGATGCCGTCGCACCACCGCGACGAGCCGGACGGAACGCAGGACGACGGAGCCTGGGCGGGGTAGCGCGCAGCTGTTCACGCGGGGGATCGCGGGGCCGGCCGCGCGCGGGCCCGAGCGGTTCCACGACGGCCGGGCCGGGCGGCGAACGGGCGGATCCGGCCCCTCCCGCGTCCCCGGCACCGCCGACCGCAGGTGACCGGCCGCGGTCGCCGCACGGGTGGCCGCCCCACCGTGCGCACGCGTTCCGGCGGGCGGACGGGACCTGCGCCCGGCCGTGGACACCCTCGTACGGGCCGCCGAGGGCCCCGGCGGCGGCCGGTGCGGCGTCCGGGCGGGAGAGGGGCCGAAGGGCCCTGTCCCTTCGGGAGGCCCGAGCGCACGATGGCCAGGTGCCCGAGATCGCCGACTTCCACGCCCTCGACCGGCAGGCGTGCCTGCGCCTGCTGGGCGAGGCGCCCGTCGGCCGGGTCGTCTACACCGTGCGGGCGCTGCCGGCCGTGCTGCCGGTCGACTTCCTTCTCGACGCGGACTGCTCCGTGGTGCTGCGCACCTCGGCCGACTCCGACCTGGTCCGAGCGGTCGACGGTGCCGTGGTCGCGTTCGAGGCGGACGAGTTCGACGCGGTGGCCCGCTCCGGCTGGAGCGTGGTCGTGACCGGCCGGGCCGCTCTCGTGACCGATCCGGCCGAGCACCGACGCCTCACCCACGTCGGCCCCGGCTCCTGGATGCCCGTGCGGAACGGAGTCTTCGTGCGCATCGAGTCCGACATGGTCACCGGGCGCCGGCTGACCGGGGCGTGATCGGACAGGCCGGACAGCGCTGATCCGGTCCCGCACCGCGCGGACGGCGGGACCGGGGCGGGAGCCGTGCCCCGGCCGGCGTGCCCGACGGCCGCGCCCGGCGTTCAGCCCCGTACCGGGAGGAGGGGGACATCGACTCCCCCCGGAATCCGCCGTCGCGGGCTCAGGCCGAGGTGTCGGGCAGCCACATGTCGGGACCGAACACCTCGTAGCGGATGCGGCGTGCCGGCACCCCGCCCTTGAGCAGCTGTCCGCGCACCTCCCGCATGAACGGCAGCGGACCGCACAGGAACACCGTGGCGCCTTCGGGCAGTTCGACGCCCTGAAGGTCCATCAGGCCGACGCGGGCACCGGGCTCCTCGGGGCCGGGCCGCTCGTACCAGAACACGGAGCGCGCGCCCGGGAGCCGGTCGGCCAGCTCACGCGTCTCACCGCGCAGCGCATGGTCGGCGGGGGAGCGGTCGGCGTGCAGGACCAGCACCGGGCGGCGCGAACCGAGGGCGGCGAGGTGGGCCAGGATGCCGGTCATGGGGGTGCATCCGATGCCTGCCGACACCAGCACCACCGGGTCGGCGGCATCGGCCGGGTCGTCGAGGAAGACGTCGCCGAAGGGCGCGGACAGAGTCAGCTCGTCGCCCGCGTGCACCTGCTCGTGCAACAGGGCGGAGACCTCGCCGTCCGGTGCGCCGCAATCTCCCGCGACCCGCTTCACGGTGATCCGCCGCAGGTCCCCGCCCGGGGCGGACGACAGGGTGTACTGCCGCAGCTGCCGCACCCCGTCGGGCATGCGGACCCGTACGCTCACGTACTGGCCCGCCCGTGCCCGGGGCGCCGGAGCGCCGTCGGCCGGGCGCAGCAGGAAGGACACCGTGTCCGGGGTCTCCGTGCGCCGCTCGACGACCGTCCACTGCCGCCAGATCCCGCCGGGCCGGACGCCCGCGTCCTGGTAGAGGCGTGCCTCCTGGGCGATCAGGGCGCCGGCCATCAGCCAGTACACCTCGTCCCAGGCCGCGGCCACCTCCGGGGTGACGGCGTCGCCGAGGACCTCGGCTATGGCGCCGAACAGGTACTTGTGCACGATCGTGTACTGGTCGTCGGTGACGCCGACGGCGGTGTGCTTGTGCGCGATCCTGGCGAGCAGGGCGTCCGGGCGGGTGTCCGGGTCCTTCAGCAGGGCGGTCGCGAACCCGGCGATCGACCCGGCCAGCGCACGGCGCTGCGCGCCGCTGGCCTGGTTGCCGCGGTTGAACATCCCGTCGAGCAGCTCCGGGCGGTCGCGGAACATCGCGCCGTAGAAGCGGGCGGTGATCTCGTCCAGGGCTCCGGCCACGGCGGGCAGCGTGGCTCGGACCGATGCGGCGGATTCTGCGGACAGCATGGAGGACCTCCCGGACGGGCCGGATGAAGGGGGAAGGCGGCCGATCGCCTCGGCGGCGTCTTCTGTGTATCAGTCGCCGGCCCCCGCTCCGGTGCCGTTCCGCCCCGGTGGGCCGAAGAGGGGCCGAAGGGCCCCCCTCACCTCGGGCGCACAGGCCCGCCCGACCCGCCCGGCCCAGGGGCCGGACGGCACTGCTCCTGCGCCCGGGCTCGGCACCGGGCCGCCGGATGCCCGCCGCCCCCGCCCGCGCTCTAGGCCAGCTGCCGCCGCACCAGCTCGTGCAGCCGGCCCCCGGTGTCCGCGAGGAGGTCGGCGGGGGCGCCCTGCTGAACGATCCTGCCGTCCTCCATCACGATCACCCGGTCGGCGTCCAGGACGGTCGACAGACGGTGGGCGATGACGATCCGGGTGGCGTTCAGCTTGCGGGTGCTGTCGATGACGACGCGCTGGGTCTCGTTGTCCAGGGCGCTGGTCGCCTCGTCGAGGAAGAGGATCCGCGGGCGGCGGATCAGCGCCTGCGCGATCATCAGCCGCTGCCGCTGGCCGCCGGAGATCGCGCCGTTGCCCCCCACGATCGTGTGCAGGCCCATCGGCATCCGCTGGATGTCCTCCGCGAGCCCGGCCAGTTCGGCCGCCGCCATCGCCTCCTCCGGCGTGTACGCCTCGGTGCCGCAGATCACGTCCAGGATGGAGCCGGTGAACGGCTGGGCGTGCTGGAGCACCACCCCGCACTGGCGGCGCACCGCCGACTGGTCGAGCGCCGCGAGGTCCTGCCCGTCGTACAGGACGCTGCCGGAGACCGGCCGGTCGAAGCCGATGAGCAGGCGCAGCAGCGTGGACTTGCCGCAGCCGCTCGGGCCGACGATCGCCACGAACTCGCCCGGCCGCACGGCGAAGGACACGTCGTCCAGGACGAGCGGGCCGTCGTCGGCGTACCGGAAGGACAGCCGGCGGGCCTCCAGCGCTCCGGACAGCGGTCCCGGGCGGGTGCTGGCCGTCCGCACCTCGGGCGTGGCGTCCAGCACCGGCCTGATCTCCTCGAACAGCGGCAGCGCCGCCACCGCCGACACCAGCGCGCCGGTCAGCTGGGTGACCGAGGTGAGCACCATGGTGACCGAGGTGTTGAAGGCCAGGAAGTCCGCCGCCGGCATCGCGCCCTTCGCGGGGCCGGCCAGCAGCATGAACATCAGCAGCGTGCAGACGGGCAGGTAGACGGCGCCCAGCACGGTGGTGAGGTTCTTGATCCGGCCGGCCTTCTGCTGGAGCTCCCGGCTGCGCGCGAACTGGCGGGCCCAGGCCGCGTAGGCGTAGTTCTCGGCCGCCGCCACCCGCAGCTTGGGCAGACCGCGCAGGGTCTGGAACGCCTGGTTGTTCAGCTGGTTGCCGAGCGTCACCAGCCGGCGCTGCCAGCGCACCTGCCACAGCCCGAGCCCGAGGAACACCGCCGCGATGACGACGAGCATCCCGAGCGCCGCCATCGCCAGCGGCACGCTGTACCACAGCAGCAGGCCGAGGTTCATCGCGCCGACCGTCACCGACTGCGCGACCACCGGTCCGACGCCCGCCAGCATCCGCCGGATCGCGCTGACGCCCATCGCGGCGCCGGCCAGCTCCCCGGTGGAGCGCTGGGTGAAGAACCGGGTGGGGAGCCTGAGCAGCCGGTCCCAGACGGCCGGCTGGAGCGCCGCCTCGATCCGGCCCTCCAGACGCAGGATCGACAGGTTCTCCAGCAGCGTGAACGCCGCCGCCACCACCCCGCTCACCATCACGGCCAGGCACATCTGGGCGATGAGGCCCTCCTGCGCCCGCGGCACGTACTCGCCGAGCACCTTGCCGGTGGCGATCGGCACCAGCGCGCCGATCGCCACCGTCACCAGTCCCGACAGGAGCAGGCTCAGCAGGTCGCCGCGGGTGCCGCGCAGACTGAACCGCAGCAGCCCGAGCGGCCCGAGCGGCTTGTCGGGCAGCGGCCGGTAGAACATCACCGCGCGCGGCTCGAACTCCTCCGCGTTCGCCTTCTCGACCGGCGTCTCCCGGCCGGTGCCCGGGTGGACGGCGACATAGCCGCCGCGCCGCCACAGCAGCGCCACCGGCGTCCCGGACAGGGCCCGGCGGCCGACCAGCGGGCCCACGTTCTCCCGCCACCAGCGCCCCTCCAGGCGCACCGCCCGGGTCCGCACCCGCGAGGCCAGCGCCACCCGTTCGACCGGGTCCAGCCGGTCGCTCTCGGCGCCGCCGCGCGCGGGCTCGGCGAGGGCGATGCCGGCGGCGTCGGCGACCAGCCTGCACGCCGCGTACACGGCGTCCGCGTCGGCGGCCGTCGCACGGCGCGACGAGCGCCTGCCGATCGAGGCCAGCAGGGTCCGGTCGGCCTGCGCCCGGACCTCCTCACCGGCCTTGATCCCGGCGGCCGCACGTGTCTCGTGGCTGCGCTCCAGCTGCTCGATCCACCGGTCCAGCGCGGTCAGCAGCCGGTACTGCTGGTCCACCATGCTCTGCCACAGCGCCGGGTCCATCAGCAGGTCGGCGGCGGCCTCGGCGCCGTACAGGGAGCCGTACTGCACACTGCCCGGCGGCACCTGCATCCAGAACACGTCGTCGTCGGCGGGCGCGGCGGTCCGCTCGTGCGCCACCGGGGCCTGGAACAGCACCGACAGCCCGCGGCCCACCCCGAGGGCGAGCGCGTACTCCAGCGGGCTCGTCGTCGGCGGCACGTACTGCGGGTTGCCGTACTCGTCGTACGACCAGGTCTGCGTCTGCGCCGGCTGGTACAGCTCGCGCAGGCTGACGCGGTGCACCACGCAGTCCTGGACCGGGCGGGCCACCAGGGTGTGCCGGGGTCCCGCGACCGGGCCGAGCAGCAGCGTGCCCGCCTCCAGCCGGCCGAGGTGGTGCCACTGGCCCTGCTGCGCGGCGTCCACCGCGAACAGGTCCAGGGCGCCGGCCGCGACCAGCCACAGCACCTGCGGACCCTCCAGGTCCAGGCGGCCCAGGCCGGCGCAGTCGAGCCGCGTGCCCAGCCCCCCGAGCGCCCCGAGGACGAGGTCGTCTTCCCGCACGGACGTCATCTCACCGCTCCCTGACCAGTGCCGCGTACGCGCCGCCGCGCGCCACCAGCTCCTCGTGCCGCCCGCGTTCCACGACCGTGCCGTGCTGCAGCACCACGATCTCGTCGCTGTCGCGGACCGTGCTGAGCCGGTGCGCGATCACCACGCAGGCGCAGCCGCGCCGCCGCAGGTTGTCCATCACGACCAGTTCGGTCTCCGCGTCCAGCGCGCTGGTCACCTCGTCGAGCACGAGGATGCTCGGCCGGCGCACCAGCGCCCGCGCGATCTCCAGCCGCTGACGCTGGCCGCCGGAGAAGTTGCGGCCGTCCTGCTCGACCCTGCTGTGGATGCCGCCGGGACGGCGCATCACCACGTCGTACAGGGCGGCGTCCTTCAGCGCCTCCACCACGTCCTCGTCGGGGATCGACGGGTCCCACAGGGCCACGTTGTCGCGGACCGAGCCCTCGAAGAGGAACACGTCCTGGTCGACGAAGGACACGGAGGCGGCGAGGGCGCCGCGCGGGATGTCCTCCAGCCGGCGGCCGTCGATGCGGATCACCCCGTCCCACGGCGTGTACAGGCCGGAGATCAGCCTGGAGACGGTGGACTTGCCGCTGCCGGAGCCGCCCACCAGCGCCACCTGCTGCCCGGGGCCCACGGTCAGGTCGAAGCCGGTCAGCAGCGGCTTGTCCAGCGGGCTGTACCCGAAGGTGACGTTCTCCAGTTCGACGTGCCCGTGCAGCCGGCGCGTCGAGCCGTCCCCGCCGGGCCGGGCGTACAGGGGGTCGGCCCGGAAGTTCTCCACGTCCTTCAGCCGGGCCACGTCGGCCGCGAAGTCCTGGATGCGGCCCGCCACGCCGTTCAGCCGGGTCAGCGGGGCGGTGAAGCGGGTCACGAGCGCCTGGAACGCCACCAGCAGGCCCACCGAGATGTGCCCCTCGACCGCCCGCAGACCGCCGATCCACAGGATCAGCGCGCTGTTGAAGGTGGCCAGCGCCGGCGCGACCACGCCGAGCCAGGCGCTGGGCACGCCGAGCCGCTGCTGCTCCTCCAGGGTGGTGGCGTGCTGCCCCGCCCACTTGCGGAAGTAGCCGTCCTCGCCGCCGGTCGCCTTCATCGTCTCGATCAGCTGCAGCCCGGTGTAGGCGGTGTTGGTGAGCCGGGCGGTGTCCGCGCGCAGCTTCGCCGTCCGGGTCGCGCGCAGCCGCACCACCAGCCGCATGGCCAGCACGTTCAGCAGGGCCACGCCGATGCCGACGAACGTCAGCTGCGGGTCGTAGGTGTAGAGCAGCACCGCGTACAGCACGACCACGACCGCGTCCACGCCGGCCGCCGCGAGATCGCGGGCCAGGGTCTCGGCGACCTGGTCGTTCGACTGCAGGCGCTGCACCAGGTCGGCGGGGGAGCGCTGGGCGAAGAACGTCACCGGCAGGCGCAGCAGATGGCGCAGGAAACGGGCGCTGGACAGGGTGGAGGAGATGATCCGGCCGTGCAGCAGGTTGGCCTGCTGGAGCCAGGTCAGCGCCAGCGTGAGCAGGACGCAGCCGGCCATCGAGGTGAACAGCACGCCCAGCAGCGAGGTCTGCCCGCCGATGAGGAACGTGTCGATGTAGGTGCGGCTGAGCGCGGGCACGGCCGCGCCGACCGCGACCAGCAGCAGGCTGGCCAGCACCGCCGCCGGGAGGGTTCCCGCGGTGCCGCGCAGCCGTGCCGGCAGGGCGCCGAGCACACCCGGCCGGCGTCCGCCCCGGCTGAAGTCCTCACCGGGCTCCAGTACGAGCACCACCCCGGTGAAGCTGCCGTCGAACTCCTCCATGGGCACGAAACGGCGGCCCTTGGCGGGGTCGTTGACGTACACCCCGCGCCGGCCGAAGCGGCGGCCCATGCCGTCGTAGACGACGTAGTGGTTGAACTCCCAGAACAGGATGGCCGGGGCCCGTACCTCGGCGAGGGCGGCCAGGTCCATCTGCATGCCCTTGGCGGTCAGGCCGTAACTGCGGGCCGCCTTCAGCAGGTTGGAGGCGCGGGAGCCGTCACGGGAGACACCGCAGGCGATGCGCAGCTCCTCCAGCGGGACGTGCCGGCCGTAGTGGCCGAGCACCATGGCCAGGGAGGCGGCGCCGCACTCGACGGCCTCCATCTGCAGCACCGTGGGCGTACGGACGGTGCCGGTACGGGTCTTGGGGACCGGCCGCTTCGCGGGAGCGGCCCTCCTGCGGCCGCGGGTCCCCTCGGCCTCCCCGGTGCGGGCGGTCACGGCAGCAGCCAATCGACGGGACGCTGGTCGGCGAGCCGGACGGCGCCGGTGGCCAGGGTCATGGACTCCAGCCGGAACGGCGGGCCCCCGGCGGTGGACCAGCGGTAACCGCTCCTGGTGGAGGGGGAGGTGAGGAGCTTCACGAGCACGGCGACCGGGCGGCCCCTGCGGGTGAACTGCTCGCCGAGCTGCCGGTCGCCGAGGAACGCGGCGATGGACTGGGCGGACTGCGCGGTGCGGTCCACCGACTTCACCTCGCCGCGCAGCACGCCGTAGCGCTGCGCCGGTACGGAGGCCACGGTCAGGTCGACCCGGGCGTGCGCCGGGACGGCGGCCGCGTTCTCGGCGGGCACGTACACGGTGGCGTACAGCGGGTCGGAGGCGTGCGCGACCTTCTCGATCGCGGCGACGTCGGTGCCGGTCCGCACGATCTGGCCGAGGGTGGCCGCGAGCGTGGTGACGCGGCCCGCCGCGACCGTCCGGACGACCGTCTCGCCTTCGGCGGTGCGGACCTTCAGGACGGGAGCGCCGGCGGGCAGCCGCCGGCCCTGCCGGGTGAGGACGGCCGTCACCTGCCCGTCCACGGGGCTCTGCAGCACGTAACTGCCCTGCCCGTGGGTGAGGACGGCGGGTGCGCCGACCGTGGAGGCGACCGAGCCGGTCACCGCCCACATGGAGGCGGCCGCCATGACGACGACGGTGACGCCGAGCGCGAGCCAGCCCTGCGGGCGGGCGAGCCGCACCGGGAGGTCCAGTTCCTCCGGCGACTGCAGCTTGGCGAGGGCCTGTTGGCGGAACTGCACGGGACTTCCCTCACCTGTGGGTAAGACACATGTCGAGTCAGTACATCGATGAGTCCCGGAGCCGGGGAGCGGCTCCGGGACTTCGGTGGCACCGAGGTGCGGTCAGAGACCGGCGACCAGGTTGGTGACCGGGGCGGTGTTCACGCCGGCGACGCCCTCGACGGTGCCGACGACCGTGTTGACCAGGCCGTTCACGCCCGGGGCAACCTCGTTCACGGTGCCGAGGGTGCTGTTGAGGGTGTTCACCGACAGGCCGCCGGAGACGTTGTCCAGCTCGGCGTCCGAGATCTCGACGGTCTCGACCTGGGGGGTGGAGTTCATGGTGGAACTTCCCTTCGTATGAATGGTTCTCAAGGGGGAGAGCGGCCCCCTCTGGGGACAGACGGACGGCCGCGGCCACGGGCGCCGGGCACCCGTCTCCGGGGGCCCGCCGGACCCCGCGGTGCGATGGATCAAAGCACGCACGCAGTCCGCGCTTCCACTCAACCGTGGCTCTCACCTGGGCACTTGGCAGGCGAAGGGCTGCAACCGTGCAGGTGTGCGCACGGCATGTCGGCGACTCCTTCACATGCCGGGCCGGCATCGCCGCGGCGACCGCTCGGCCCGCCGGAGGGCGAATTGGGCACTTGTCGCCAAAGGCGCTTCCGGGGGCACGCGCATGTGCAGATCGCCTGACGGCCGTGGGGCGCCTGGGCATTCGATGTGCAGATTCCCTGAAGGGGGGATTCCGCTTTGCCTCCGGCACGCAGAGTGATCGTTCTGTCGCCCCGAGTGTCAGCCCAGGATCGCGTACACCGTGCTCGCCCGCGCGGCGAGCGCGCCCGACGCCGCATCGCGCAGCGTGACGTCCGCGAACGCCATCCGGCGGCCCAGCTTGGTCAGGACCGCCTCGATCAGGACATCCGCCCCGGCCACCGCCCGCTGGAACGACGTCGACTGCTGCACCGTCGTCATCGGCACGAAAGCCCCCCGCGCCGCCGACACCGCGATGACCGTCGCGGTGTCGGCCGCGGCCATCAGCGCCTGCCCCGACAGGCCGCCGCCCTCCCGGGCCAACCGGTCCGACCAGGGCAGACGCAGCACGGCACGGTCCTCGCCGACCTCCTCGACGCTCAGCCCGAGATCGAGCACCCAGGGGGCGAAGCGGGTGGAGAGGACGGCGCCGGCCTCGGCGGTGGTCATCGTCATACGGGCGATCGTTCCCTGCCGCCGGCCACGGCACGCCGACCCTGGCCGATTTCCCGCCCCGACGCCCCGGCGCGGAAACGGAATTGAACACACCGCGCGGCCGGTGCGTACGTACGGCCATCCAGGCGCCCCAATACGAACTGCCCGTGAGAGGCACACCCCCGTCCCCAGGAGGTCGAGAAGTTTGAGTCACAAGCGAATGCCCAGGCGCAAGGCCGCGATAGCGGTGGGCGGTGTCGCGGCTCTCGGAGCGGCGGCCCTGCTGCTGCCCCACGCCAACGCCTCGCAGGACGAGAGCCGGGCGTCGGGCGCCACCGGCGCCGTCAAGACCCTGAAGGCCGACGACGCCTCCGACCTCGCCGCCCGGCTGCAGAAGATCCTCGGCGACGCCTTCGCGGGGTCGTACTACGACAGCGGGAGGCAGCAGCTCGTCGTCAACGTGGTCAACGGCGACGGCAATGTGATCGTCCAGGCGAAGAAGGCGGGCGCGGTCGTCCGCCAGGTGGAGAACAGCACCGCCGAACTCGAAGCCGCCGCGAGGACGCTGAAGACCGAGGCGACCATCCCCGGCACCTCCTGGGCCGTCGACCCGCGCACCGACAAGATCGTCGTCACCGCCGACAGCACCGTCACCGGCGCCAAGTGGAACCGGCTGCAGTCCACGGTGCAGGACCTCGGACCCGGCATGGCCTCCCTCAAGAAGTCCGCCGGCGCCTTCAAGACCTTCGTCTCCGGCGGCGACGCCATCTTCTCCCAGACGCAGGGCGGCAACGTCCGCTGCTCCCTCGGCTTCAACGTCACCGCCTCCGACGGCAGCCCCGCCTTCCTGACGGCCGGTCACTGCGGTGTCGCCGCCGAGCAGTGGTCCGACTCCGCGACCGGCGAGCCCATCGCCACCGTCGACCAGGCCACCTTCCCCGGTGAGGGCGACTTCGCCCTCGTCAAGTACGACGACCCCGCCACGCAGGCGCCCAGCGAGGTCGACGCCGGCAACGGCCGGACCGTGCAGATCACCCAGGCCGCCGAGGCCACCGTCGGCGAGGCCGTGTTCCGGATGGGCTCCACCACCGGGCTCCACGACGGCCGGGTCACCGGCCTCGACGCCACCGTCAACTTCCAGAGCGAGACCGACCCGGACGGCGTCGACACCGTCACCGGTCTCATCCAGACCGACGTCTGCGCCGAGCCGGGCGACAGCGGCGGTTCCCTCTTCACCCAGGACGGCAGCGCCCTCGGCCTCACCTCCGGTGGCAGCGGCGACTGCACCAGCGGCGGCCAGACCTTCTTCCAGCCCGTCACCACCGCCCTGCAGGCCACCGGCGCCACCCTCGGCGACGGCGGCGCCGGCGCGGGCGACCAGGCGGGCGCCGGTGACGAGGCCGGTGCCGGCGACGAAGCCGGCGCGGGCGACCAGGCGGGCGCCGAGGGCCAGGCCGGGGCCGGTGACGAGCCGGGCGCCGGCGGCGAGGCCGGCGCGGGCGAGCAGGCCGGGGCCGGTGACGGGACCGGAGCCGGTGACGAGGCCGGCGGCGAGCAGATCGGCGGCGGCGCCGACCCGGCCGGCGAGCACTCCGGCGCCGGTGCGGCGCAGGACGGCCACTCGTCCCCGACCCGCACGCACTGAGCGCACCGCCACCCTTGACTCCCCGCCTGCCCTCCGCGGTTCCGGCCGGCGGGGACGGTCCGGCCCTCCGGCGGGAGGGCCGGACCTCGCCGCGCGTCAGCCGCCGGGGCGCGTCAGCCGTCGCCGCGCGCCCGCAGCAGCAGCACCGCCACGTCGTCCACCCGGTCCCGCGCCGCCGTGGCGTGCCGGACCACCTCGTCCGCCAGGTCCTCCAGCGGCCGGCCGCCCGCCTCGGCGAGCAGCCCGCCCAGGCCGGCCAGCGCGTCCTCGATGTCGACGCCCGGGGACTCCACCAGGCCGTCGGTGTACAGGACGAGCAGCGAACCCGGCGCCAGGGGCACCTCCGTCGCCGGATACACCGCCGCCGGGTCGATCCCGAGCAGCGGCCCCCCGGCCAGGTCCAGCACCCGCACCCGTCCGTCCGGCCGTCTCAGCAGCGGCGGCGGATGACCCGCCCGCGCCATCACGGCCCGCCCCCGCGCCGGGTCCAGCCGCAGATACAGACAACTGGCGAACAGGCCGGCCCCGAGATCGATCAGCAGCCGGTTGGTGCTGCCCATCACCTCGTGCGGCCCCTGCCCCACCGTCGTGAACGCCCGCACTCCCGTGCGGAGCTGCCCCATCAGGCCCGCAGCGGTCACATTGTGGCCCTGCACGTCCCCGATCACCGCCGCCGCGTGCGGCCGGGCCGGCAGCAGGTCGTAGAAGTCGCCGCCGATCTCCATGCCGTGGGTGGCCGGCAGATAGCGGGCCGCCGCCTCCACGCCGGGCAGCGCGGGCAGCGAGTGCGGCAGCAGCGCCTGCTGCAGGCCGTGCGCCAGGCGGTGCTTGGCGTCGTACAGCAGGGCCCGCTCCAGGGCCTGCGCGATCAGCCCGCCGAGCGAGCTCAGCACCGCCCGCTCGTCTGCGGGGAACACCTGCGGCTCGGCATAGGCCAGGACGCAGGCGCCGACCGGCCGCCCGGACGCGACCAACGGCAGGCAGGCCCAGGCCGCGAAGCCGTCCGGCCCCTCCTTCCGGCCGGGACACAGCCGCTCCAGCTGCTCGCGTGAGCCGAGGAACGCGGGCACCCCGCTGCCGAGCACCTGCGTGCCCGGGATGCGCTCGGACAGCGGCAGTCCGTCGAACCGCTTCACGACCTCGGCGTCCGGGTAGCCCCGGTGCCCCAGCACGTGCAGCCGCCCGCCCTGCGCCCGCAGGAGCATCAGCGCCTGACTGCCGACGGCCGGCGCCACCTCGTCCCAGACCAGCTGCACCACGTCCTCCACCGACACCGCCTCGGTCAGCGCCCCCGCCAGGCTCAGCACCTGGGAGATGGTCACCAGCCGGGACGGCGCCGGGACGGCCCGCGGAGCCGTGCGCGCCGTCTCCGTCACCGCACGCGCCCGGCCGATGCGCACGCTGAGCCCGGTGGCGCCCGGGTACAGCCGGAAGGACAGCCAGTCGCCCGGCGGGCGCAGCGCCACGAACGACGTCGCCCGCTGGCTGATCAGTGCCGCCCGGTAACGGTCCTCGTACACCGGGTCGTTCAGCCAGGGCACCGACACCCACGGCAGCGTGCCGAGCAGTTCCCCGGCGGGTGTGCCGAGCAGTTCGGCGGCGGCCGCGTTGACGAAGCCGATCCGGCCGTGCAGATCGAGCGACACCAGCCCGTACGGCAGCCGGGACACCATCCGCGCCGCCTCGGCCGAACCCGGCGTCCCCGCCACGCCCGACACCGGCGCCGCGAGCACGTCCGGCTCGCGGCCGAGCGGCCGGTTCTCCGCCGCGGCCCGCTCCAGTTCCAGCGCCAGCCGGTGGCAGGCGGACGCCAGGCGATCGCGTTCCCGGTCCGACAGCTCCGGCGGTCGCGGACCCGGCCAGGTCAGGAAGACCGCGCCGTGCACCGCGCGCTCGGTCGCCACCGGCGCGGCGGCCAGCGCGAACGGATACGGCAGCACCACCGAGATCCGCGGGTAGCGGCGGGCCATCTCGTCCTCGCCGCCCACCCACACCAGCCGCCGCCGGCGCACCGCGTCGGCGACGGGGACCGGCGCGCTCAGCCCGACCCGTTCCCACGGCGCCGCGAAGGCCCGGGGCATCCCCGCCATCACGGCCATCTCCAGCACCGGCTCGTCGGGCCTGAGCAGATAGACCGCGCCGGAGTGCGCGTGCACCTCCTCCAGCAGTGAGGCCAGTGCGAGCGACAGCACCGGCCGGCCGGTCTCCGCCCCGCCGGCCCCCGGCGCCCGCGGCGGGTCTGGACCGTCGGACACGCCGACCACCTCCTCGTACGGCCGCGCGTCGCGCCCAGGTGACCGGACGCGCTTGCGGCGCCGCCCCGCGCACGGCCGGCGCACCTGCGGTCCTCCGCGTGCGCCCCCGCGGCGGCGGGCTTCGGATACCCCGCGAGGCCGTCCCCACGCCTCGCCGGAGTCCGGGGGACGGGGCACGCGCCCGTCGCCCCGAAGAGCGGGGGCGGGCGAGATCCCGTCGTCCCGGGGGTTCGGGCGGGCGCGCCGTGTGCTCCTTCGTGCTCCAGCACGGCGCCGGAGCACCGACGGCGGGCGTGTCGCAGCGAAGGAGGCGCGGGGGCGGTGTATGGGCCCGGCGTGTGCGCCCCTGCCGCGCCGGGATGGCTGAAACTGTGCGTATCGGCGGGGATTGCCGCCGGTCGGGGACGGGTGCCGCTCGCGAGCGGGCCGTGGCGGGATGTACGGCGACCGGATTCCGCCACTCGCGGGCGGAGTCGCCGGTGGCGGGCGCCGGACCGGCCCGCCCCGGGTACCGGATGACCTGCGCTGGCCGAATCGTCACTCCAGATCAGAGGCCGGGTTCAGCCACTCGCCGGACGGCGGTGGAGGCACCCGCGCCCGGCGCGGATCCACGGCGGAAGGGGCGCCGGATGAGCCTCCAGCGGCAGCTTTTTCCGGCGCGCGGGGTTTGCGGCGAAGACGCCGGGGCAGACGCGGCTGCGGCGATCCGGCCGCGCAGTCGTGTGCGGCGAGGGACCGCCGAAGTCGCCCCAGGGTGACGCGAAAGCATCGCCTGAGTACGCTCCGTTCAACTTCAGGGGGTTGCTATCGAGTGACTCACCGTGAAGACTGTGGCCGAGTTCCATCGAAACGAAGGTGATGCGGGTGCGCATCATGCCAATCGTCGGACGGCATGGGCTGAGACTGCGTATTGTCACACCGCGTTTCGGGCACTCGGGGCCGTCGGCTCCGTGTGCGTGAACAAGCCGGGAGGGGCCCGCGTGCACGCTGCGCGGGAAGGTATCGCCGAGGGGGATGATCCATGTCGGGTTGGTGCGCAGCACGCCGGGATGCGCAGGGGGGCCGCGGCCGGCCGCGCAGCCGCCTGACGTGTTGAGGGCCTGAGAGCTCTCGGTCCGTCCCGGCGCCCCGGCCGGCGTCCGCCGACCGCCCGGCCGCGCACCAGGAGGCGTGCGGGCGGCGCGCCCGCCCGGACCGGTTCCCGCGACGGCGGTGAGCCGTGCCCGGGGCCGCCCCGGCCCCCTGCGCCGCCGGCCGCCTCCGGACACCCCCTGCCCGCGCGACTTTTCCGTGCCCCGCACGCCGTCAGCAAGGAGACAAGGTGATCAGCAAGCAACTCACGGGCGACCCGCTCCTGCTGGAGGTGATGCCCGAGCGCTGGCGGGGCTTACGCGAGGCCGGACCGGTGCGGTACGACGAGTCCCAGGGGACATGGCAGGTCCTCGACCACGCCACCGTCTCCACCGTGCTCGCCGACCCGGCGACGTACTCCTCGGACCTGTCCGACCTCACTCCCACCCAGGCCGACTTCGAGACCTTCCGCCAGGGCAACTTCGTCGGCATGGACCCGCCGGAGCACCGCAAGCTCCGCACGCTGGTGAGCCAGGCGTTCACCCCGCGGGTCGTCCAGGGGCTCGAGCCCCGCATCGAGGCGGTCTGCGCCCGGTTGCTGGACGCCGTCGCGGACCACGACCGGTTCGACCTGGTCGACGCGCTCGCCTATCCGCTCCCGATCATCGTGATCGCCGAACTCCTCGGGATCCCCGCCGAGGAACACCGGCTCTTCCAGGAGTGGGCGAGCGTGCTGTTCGGCGGCGAACAGCTCGGCGAGGCGCCCGACATGGCCGACCTGGAGCGGGCCCTGGAGGCCATCGCCCCCACGGTGCGCGAGATGAACGGCTACATGCTGGAGCACATCCGCGCCCGCCGCGCCCGCCCCGGCGACGACCTGACCAGCAGGCTCATCGCCGCCGAGGTCGACGGCGTCCGCCTCGCCGACCAGGAGATGGTCGGATTCGTGGCCCTGCTGCTGGTGGCCGGTCACATCACCACGACCGCGCTGCTCGGCAACGCCGTCGTCGCCTTCGACCGGCACCCCGGCGTCCACGCCGCGCTGCGCGCCGACCCCGCGCGCATCCCGGCCGCCGTCGAGGAGGTGCTGCGCTGGCTGCCCCCCTTCCCCGAGCTGGGCCGCCGGGTCACCCGGCCCGTGGTCCTCGGCGGTCACGAGATCCCCGCGGACGCCCTGCTCATGGCCCACCTGGGCGCCGCCAACCGGGACCCGGCCCGCTTCGGGGAACCCGACGTCTTCGACATCGGCCGCACCCCCAACCCGCATCTGACCTTCGGGCACGGCATCCACTTCTGCTTCGGCGCGCCGCTGGCCCGGCTGGAAGCACGCATCGCCCTCCACATGCTGAACAAACGATTCCGCACGCTGGGGATCCCCTCCTACGAGGACGTCGTCTTCCAGAACCCGGCCGTCATCGTCGGCGTACGACATCTGCCCGTCGAGGTCGGCAGACCGTAACCCGGCGCGCACGCACGCGCCCCCGGCCGGTCCCCGCGCCGCTCGCCACGGGTCCGGCCGGCACACCCGCACATGAGACCCACCCACGGGAGTCCCCTTCTCATGCCGTACACCACACCCACCGCTCCGGCCGCCTCCAGGACGCCGTCGCTGTTACGCCGGGAGCTGCAGGACCGTCTCGACACCCTCGCCCGGACCCACCGCGTGCCCGGCGCCCAACTCGCCCTGGACACCGGCACCGACGTCGTCGCGCTGCACACCGGCACCGCCGACACGGCGACCGGGGCCCCCTTCACCCGGGACACGGCCGTCCCCCTGGGCTCGCTCACCAAGCCCTACACCGCCGCCCTCGTCATGCTGCTGGCCGACGACGGAGACCTGGACCCCGACGAGCCCGCCGCCGCGCACCTGCCCGAACTGGCCGGAATACCCGAGGTGACGATAGGTCACCTCCTCAGCCACACCGGCGGCCTGCCCACCGGACCCGACTCCGACACGGCCGCCGCCACCACGGCCGCCCGCTACCTCGCGGCCGTCTGCACCGCCGACGCCCAACTGTTCCCGCCGGGAACCGACTTCTCCTACTCCAACGCCGGGTACGTCGCCGCCGGCCGGCTGGTGGAGGCCGTCACCGGCATGCCGTGGCACGAGGCGGTCGCCGCCCTGCTGCTCGAACCGCTCGGCACGGCCCCCGCGTTCCTGGGCGGGAGCGCGCACACCCGCCCGGCCGCCGCCGGACACGCCGTCAACACCGCCACGGGACGCCCACTGCCGGCCCGGCAGAACCTGGCGCCGCTCGAAGCGCCCGCCGGTGCGCTGCTGGCCAGCGCCGTCGACCTGATCGCGTTCGGCAACGCGCTGATCGGCCGCTCGCACGTCCTGCCGCCCGCCGTCGCCAAGGACATGCGCCGCCCCGAGCCCGCGGCCCGCCCCGGCGCGCTCGCCGACGGCTGGGGCCTCGGAGTCGCCCTGTACCGGCAGGCCGACCGGGTGTGGTGCGGACACGACGGCAACGCCCAGGGCACCTCCTGCCATCTGCGGGCAGACCCGGAGAGCGGCATGGTGGTCGCCTTCACCGGCAACGCCGCGGGCGCCACCGCGCTATGGCGCGACCTCACCGACGAACTGGCCCGGCTCACCGGCGTGCGGGTACCCGCCACCGCCCAGGACGCGGACCGGGACCGGGGCCGCCCGGTGGCGCTGCCCGAGTGCGTGGGCGCCTACCGCAACGGCACCACGGTCTACTGCGTCGCGCCCGGACCGGACGGCTCACCGGCGCTCTCCGTGGACGGCGACCTGCCCCTCCCGCTGGTGTGCTACGCCGACCTCGCGTGCGACCTGCGGGATCCGGCCACCGGCCGCCTGGAGCCCGGGGGCCGCTTCCACCGCGACCCCGCCACCGGCCGGATCGACCGGGTGCAGATCTCCGGGCGCACGGCACGCCGCACCGACGACGGCTGAACCGCGCTCGCCGCCGCGCCCCGCGGCACCGCCGCCGTGTGCGGCACGCCGCCGGCGGAGCCGTGGCTGCCGCCGCCCGCGTGCCCGCCGCCGGGCCGGGCGGTCGCGCTGCCGCGCCGGCCGGCCGCCCGCCCGTTCCGCTGCCGCCGCCGCACCGGCCGGCGGGCCGGCGGGCGGCGGCGCCGCCGCGGCACCGCCGCCCGCACCCGCGGCCCGGCCGCCCACCCGCCCACCGCACCGCTCCCCGCCGGAGGCCGCCGCGTCCGGCCACCCAGCCCGCGCCGTACCGCCCCGCTCTCCAAAGGACTTGACCCATGACGGACCTGCACGACAAGCCCGCACCGGCGTCCTCCCGGCCGCGGGCCGGCCACACCGCCGGGGCGCCGCAGCGCGCCGCGGCCGCGGCGCACCCGACGCTCGGCGAGCTGTTCACCGCGTGGGTGGCCCGCACCCCGGACGCGCCGGCCCTCACCGACGGGCGGCGGACCTGGACGTACCGCGAACTCGCCGCCCGGGCCGACCGGCTGGCCGGGCACCTGGCACGGCGCGGGGCGGGCCCCGACCGGGTGGTCGCGCTGGTCCTGCCGCGCTCCATGGAGCTGATCGCGGCGGAGCTCGCCGTCGCCCGGGCCGGCGCCGCCTTCCTGCCCGTGGACCCCGACTACCCCGCGGAGCGCCGGGCGCTGATGCTCGCCGACGCCGCGCCCACCGTCACCCTCGACGACCCCCGGCTGGTCGGTGAGCTGCTGGAGACCGCCGACGCCGCGCAGCACGCGGCGAGAGCCGACGCCGACCACGCCGCGTACGTCATCTACACCTCCGGCTCCACCGGTACCCCCAAGGGCGTGACGGTCACCCACCGCGGCCTGGGCGGCTTCACCGAGGCCGCCGCCGAACGGTACGCCGTCGGCCCCGGCGACCGCGTGCTGCAGTTCTCCTCGCCCAGCTTCGACGCCTCCGTCCTGGAGCTGTGCGTCTCCGTCCTGTGCGGCGCCACGCTCGTCGTGCCGCCGCACGGTCCCTGGCTCGGCGAGGAGCTCGCCGCCGTCCTGGACGAGCACCGCATCACCCACGCCCTCATCCCGCCGGCCGCGCTGGCCACCCTGCCCGACCCGCGCGAGGGCGCCGGAAGCGGTCTGCGCACGCTGATCGTGGGCGCCGAGGCCTGCCCGGCCGGACTCGTGGACCGGTGGGCGCCCGGCCGGCGGATGATCAACTCCTACGGCCCGACCGAGGCCACCATCGTCGCCACCTGGACCGGGCCGCTCACGGCGGGCCGGGGCGCCCCGACGATCGGGGACGCCCTGCCGCACACCCGCGTGCACGTCCTCGACGCCGCCATGCGGCCCGTGCCGCCCGGTGCGGACGGCGAGCTGTTCGTGGGCGGCGACGCGGTCGCCCGCGGCTACCTGGGCCGGCCGGGCCTGACCGCGGCCCGCTTCGTCGCCGACCCCTTCGGCGCGCCCGGCGCCCGGCTGTACCGCACCGGGGACCGGGTACGGCGCACCGCCGACGGGGAGCTGGAGTTCCTGGGCCGGCTGGACCGGCAGGTCAAGATACGCGGCTACCGCATCGAACCGGGCGAGATCGAGGCGGCCCTGCGCCGGGCCGGCGCGGGCGCCGTCGGCGAGGCCGTGGTGGTGGTCCGCGAGGACGTCCCCGGCCGCCGCCGCCTCGTCGCCTACGTCACCCCGTCCACCCCGCCGCCCTCCCCGGCCGGCGCCGCCGCCGACGCGATGCCCGCCACCGTCCCGGCCACCCCCGGCGCCACGGCAGCCTCCGCCGGCCCCGCGGCCCCGCCGCGCCCGGCCCGGCCCCTCGACCCGGCGGTCTCCTCCGGCACGGAAACCTCCGCCGACCCGGCGCCCGCCGCCAGTCCGGCGACGTCCGCCGACGCCTCCTCCGACGTGGCGGCTTCGGCCGACTCGTCCTGCGCCGGCACGGCGGTCTCCCCGGACGCGGCAGCGTCCGACGCCCCGGCGGCCTCCTCCGATGCGGCGGCCTACGCCGACCCGTCGCCTTCCGCCGCTCCGTCCGCCGTCGGCCCGGCGCGCGGCGCCGCGGCGGACCCCGGTGTGCACGGGCCGGCGGACCGGCCGCGTCCGGGGCGGCCCCTCGACCCCGGAGCTCTGCGCGGTGCTCTGGCCGCTGTGCTGCCCGCCCACATGGTGCCGTCCGCCGTCGTGGTGCTGGAGCGGATGCCGCTCACCCCGCAGCACAAGATCGACCGGCGGGCGCTGCCCGCGCCCGAGCGCGTCCGTGCCGGAAGCCACGTGCCGCCCCGCTCACCGCAGGAGCGGGCGCTCGCCGCGATCTGGGCGGAGGTGCTGGGCGTCGACGAGGTCGGGGCGGAGGACGACTTCTTCGACCTCGGCGGCGACTCGGTCCTCGCCGCGCGCACCCTGTCCCGGATCCGCGACGAACTGGGCGTGCGGCTGACGGTGCGGGACGTCTTCACCGCGCGGACGGTCGCCGCCCTCGCGCCCCTGCTCGGCGACCCGTCCGCCGCCGCCCCGCCCGAGCCGATCCCGCCCGCCCCGCGAGCGGACGCCCTGCCGCTGTCCAGCGCGCAGCGGCGGCTGTGGTTCCTGGACGACCTGACCGCGGGCGGCACCGAGTACAACACGGGTGTCTCCCTGCGGTTGCGCGGCGCCCTGGACGAGGAGGCCCTGCGCCGGTCCCTGCACCGCCTCGCGGCCCGTCACGACGCCCTGCGCACCACGTTCCCCACGGTCGACGGGCAGGGCGTGCAGCGCGTGGCCGAGGAGCCGGACCTGCCCCTGCGGACGGCCGACCTCACCGGCGTGCCCGAGGCCCGCCGCGCCGAGGCGGCCGAGGAACTGCTCACCGAAGAGCTGAGCCGGCCCTACGACCTGGCGGCCGGACCGCTCACCCGCGCGCTGCTCGTCCGGCTCTCCGCCGACGACCACCTGCTGCTCCTGGCCCAGCACCACATCGTCACCGACGGCTGGTCGGTGGGCATCCTCACCCGTGAGCTCGCGGCCCTCTACGGCGCGGAGGTCACCGGCGAAGGCGACGGCCTGCCGCGGCCCGCCGTGCAGTACCCGGACTTCGCCGTCTGGGAGCAGCGGCAGCGGGCCGCGGACACGGACACCGCGGACCTCGCCTACTGGAAGCGCCACCTGACGGGGATCCAGCACCTGGAGCTGCCCACCGACCGGACCCGTCCCGCCGTGCGCACCACCGCCGGCGCGGCCCACCGGCACCATCTGCCCGCGGAGCTGACGGCCCGGCTGCGCCACCTGGCCGCAGGGCGCGGCACGACGGTGTTCACCCTGTTCGCGGGGGCGTCCGCGCTGCTGTTCTCCCGCTACTCCGGGCAGCGGGACGTGGCGTTCGGCACCGTCACCAACGGGCGGGGCCGCCGGGACCTGGAGGAGGTGCCGGGGTTCTTCGCCAACACGGTGGTCCTGCGCACGGACGTGGACGAGCGGGCGACCGTCGACCGTTTCGTGGAGAGCGTGCGGACGACGGTGCTGGACGCCTTCACCCACGACGGGGTGCCGTTCGACCGGGTGGTCGAGGAACTGGCCCCGCCCCGCGACCCCAGCCGCACCCCGCTGGTGCAGGCGCTCGTCGTGCAGCAGACCGCACTCGGCGTGCCGCCGCGCTCCGGCGGCCTGCGCCTGGAGGAGCATCCGCTGCCCCGCCCGGCCGCCCGGTTCGACCTGGTGCTGGAGTTCACGCCGGCCGCGGACGGCGGCTGCGCGCTGACCGTCGAGTACAACACGGACCTGTTCGAGGCGGCGACCGTGGCCCGGCTGACGGGCCACCTGCACCGCCTGCTGGAGGGCATGGCGGACGGCCCGGGCCGCACCCTGGCCGAGCTGCCCATGCTGTCGGCCGACGAGCAGCGCACGCTGGTGGACGCCTGGAACCCGCCCGCCCGTCACGCCCGGGAAACGGGCGACGCCACACTGCCGGCGCTGTTCCGCGCCCAGGTGGCCCGTACCCCCGACCGGACCGCCGTCGTCTGCGGGTCCGTCCGGCTCGACTACGCCGAGGTGGACCGGCGCGCGAGCCGGCTGGCGCGGCTGCTGGTCGCCCGCGGCGCCGGCCCCGAGACCCTGGTCGCGCTGTGCCTGCCGCGCACCGCCGACCTGGTGCCCGTGCTGTGGGCGGTGCTGAAGTCGGGCGCGGGCTACCTTCCCGTGGACCCCGCCTATCCGGCGGAGCGGATCCGCTTCATGCTCGCCGACGCCCGGCCCGCCCTGGTGATCGCCACCCGGGACACCGCGCCGGCCCTGCCCGACGACTGCGCCCCGCTGCTCCTGGAGGACTGCGCCGCCCCGGCCGGCGCGGACCTGACCGGTGCGGATCTCACCGATGCGGATCTGACCGACGCCGACCGCGTCCGGCCGCTGCTGCCGGAGCATCCCGCCTACGTCATCTACACGTCGGGCTCCACCGGCCGCCCCAAGGGCGTCGTGGTCACCCACCGCAGTGTCGCCGCGCTGGCCGCCTGGGCGGGGGAGCGGTTCGGACCGGACGGCCTCGCCCACGTGATCGGCTCCACCTCCCTCAACTTCGACGTCTCGGTCTTCGAGCTGCTGTGCCCGCTGCTGGCCGGCGGCACCGTGGAGGTGGTCGCCGACCTCCCGGCCCTCGCCGACGCACCGGCCCCCCGGCGCGCCGGGCTGCTCAGCGGAGTGCCCTCCGTCGTCTCCCGCCTCGTCGCGGACGGCACGGCGCCCGTGACGGCGGACACCGTCGTGCTCGCCGGCGAGGCCCTGCCCGCGCAGACGGTGCACGACGTGCGCGCCGCCATGCCGGGATGCCGGATCGCCAACATCTACGGGCCCACCGAGGCCACCGTGTACGCCACCGCCTGGTTCGCCGACGGCCCGCTGCCCGAGCACGCCCCGCCCATCGGCGAACCGGTGGCGCTCACCCGGGCCTACGTCCTGGACCGCTCCCTGCGGCCGCAGCCGCCCGGCGTCACCGGGGAGCTGTACCTCGGCGGCGGCGGACTGGCGCGCGGCTACCTGAACCGTCCGGGACTGACCGCCGCCCGCTTCGTCGCCGATCCGTTCGGCGCGCCCGGCGCGCGCATGTACCGCACCGGCGACCTGGTGCGCCGGCGCGCCGACGGCCTGCTGGAGTACCTCGGCCGGATCGACCAGCAGGTCAAGGTGCGCGGCTTCCGCATCGAGCTGGGCGAGGTGGAGGAGGCGCTGCGCCGCTGCGCCGGCGTGGCCGAGGCCGCGGCCACCGCCGCCGACGGCGACGGCCACCGGCGGCTGGTCGGCTACGTCGTGCCCGCCGCCGGAACACGGGTGGAGCCCGAAGCCGTGCGCCGGGAGCTGGGCCGTACGCTGCCCGACTACATGGTTCCGGCGACCGTCGTCGTACTGGACGGCCTGCCCCTCAACCCCAACGGCAAGCTCGACCGCACGCGCCTGCCCGACCCGGGCCCGGCCGTGCGCGCCGTACGGCACGTCGCCCCCCGCACGCCCACCGAGCACGCCCTCGCCGCGATCTGGGCGGACGTGCTGCACCTGGAGCGGGTCGGCGTCGACGACAACTTCTTCGAACTCGGCGGCGACTCGATCGTCAGCATCCAGGTGGTGGCCCGTGCCCGGCAGGAGGGCCTGCTGCTGACCTCGCGGGACCTGTACCAGCACCAGACGGTCGCCGCCCTCGCCCGCTGCGCGGACGCCGCGGGCTCCCCGACCGCCGCCGCGCCCGCGCCGGAGGCGGCCACCGGGGCGGCCCCCCTGACGCCCATCCAGCACTGGCTGTTCGCCGCCGCCGCCGAACGGGCCGGCCACTACGCCCAGGCGCTGTCCGTCCAGGTCCCCGACGACCTGGACGCGGCCGCCCTCGAGGACGCGCTGAACGACCTGGCCGCCCACCACGACGCCCTGCGCTCGCGTTTCACCGCAGGCGACGACGCCCACGGGGTCGTCTGGTCCGTCGAGGAGCGGACGGCCCGGATCCGCCTGGCCCGCCACACCGGCCCGGACGCGGACACCCCTCACTTCGGCCCCTTCGACCTGGCCCGCGGGCCGCTGCTGCGGGCCGCGCTGCACGACCGCGGCGCCGGCCGGCCCCGCGTCCTGCACCTCGCCGTCCATCACCTGGTGGTCGACGGGGTGTCGTGGCGGGTGCTGCTGGAGGACCTGGACCGCGCCTACCGGGCCCGCCGCGCCGGTGACGACGGCGCGGCGGCCCTGCCCGCGAAGTCCTCGCCGCTGCGGCAGTGGGCGCGCCGGCTCAGCGCCCACGCGGCCGACGGCGGCTTCGACGACGAGCGGGAGTACTGGGCGGCGGCGGTGCCGGACAGCGGGCCCGCGCTCCCCGCCGACGGGCCGGGCGGCGCCAACACCTACGCCTCGCAGCGGGCGGTCACCGTCCGCCTCGGCCCCGAGGACACCGCGGCGCTGCTGCGCACCCTGCCCGACACCTACCGCACCCAGGTCAACGACGTGCTGCTCAGCGCCCTGGGCCGCGCGCTGTGCGCCGGGACCGGACTCGAGCGGGTGCTGGTCGACGTGGAGGGGCACGGCCGGGAGGAACTCTTCCCGGAGCTGGACCTCAGCCGCACGGTCGGCTGGTTCACCACCCGCTTCCCCGTCGCCCTCGCCGTCCCCGCGGACGCCGGCTGGGACGCCGTGCTGAAACAGGTCAAGGAGCAGCTGCGCGCCGTGCCCCGGCACGGCCTCGGGCACGACGCGCTGCGCTACCTGACCGCACCGGGGACGGCGCCGCGGACCCCGGACGCCGACATCAGCTTCAACTACCTGGGGCGCATGGGACTGCCGGAGGACGCCGACGGCCTGTACCGGGGCACCGTCCGGCCGCTGGAGCTGGACGCCGACCCGGCCGCCGAGCGTCCGCACGCCCTGGAGGTCGTCGGACACCTGGACGGCGACTGCCTGGAGTTCACCTGGTTCTACTCGCACCGGCTGCACCGGGACGACACGGTCGCCGGGCTGGCGCGGCGGTTCACGGACGCGCTGGCGGACCTCGCCCGGTACGCGGCCGCACCGGGCGCCGCCGGGCGCACCCCTTCCGACTTCCCGCTGGCCCGGCTCGACCAGCCCGCCGTGGACCGGATCACGGGCGCCGACCCGGCTGCGGTGGCGGACGTCCTGCCGCTCACGCCGACCCAGGCCGGCATGCTCTTCCACGGCCTGTCCCAGGACGACCGCGGCGTCTACTTCCAGCAGCTGACCTTCGTCCTGGACGGCGTGCCCGACCCGCGGGCCCTCGCCGCCGCCTGGCAGCGCGTGACCGACCGCACCGAGGTGCTGCGCGGCCGTATCGTCTGGCAGGACGTGCCCGAGCCGCTGCTGGTGGTGCAGCGCCACGCGGACGTGCCCGTCACCCACCTGGACTGGCGCGAGCTGGGCGAGGAGGAGCGCCGCGCCCGGCTGGACGACGTGCTGGCCCGCGACCGCGCCGACGGCATCGACCTGACCCGGGCCCCGCTGCAGCGCCTGCTCCTCGCCCGCGTCTCCGGCACCGCGGTGCGCGTGGTGTGGTCCTTCCACCACCTCCTGCTGGACGGCTGGAGCCTGTTCCAGGTGCTCTCCGACGTGTTCGCCGAGCACGCCGGGGCCGGACCGGACGGCCTGCCGGACCGGCCGCCGTACCGGGACTACGTGGCGTGGCTGCGCGGACGCGACACGGCCGAGGCCGAGCGGCACTGGCGGCGCCGCCTGTCCGGCCTGGCCGAGGCCACCCCGCTGCCGTACGACCGCGAGCCCCGCGAGAGCCACCGCGCCGAGTCCACGCACGAGGTCCGCGCCACGGTGCCCGCGGCGACGACGCGGGCGCTGGAGGAGCTGGCGCGGAGTTCCGGCCTGACCCTCAACACCCTCGTGCAGGGCGCCTGGGCGCTGCTGCTGGGCCGTCAGGCCGGGCGTGACGAGGTGGTCTTCGGCACCACCGTGTCCGGACGGCCGCCCGAGCTGCCCGGCGCCGACGCCATGACCGGCCTGTTCATCACCACCCTGCCCACCCGGGTCACGGTGCCGGCCCGCGGCGCCCTCCTCGACTGGCTGCGTGCCCTCCAGCGCGACCAGAGCGAGGACCGGCGCTTCGACCATGTGCCGCTGACCCGGCTGAAGGCATACACCGGACTCCCCGAGCGGGCAAGCCTGTTCGACAGCATCGTCGTCTTCGAGAACTACCCGGTGGACGACGGCCTCGCCGCCGCCCACGGACTGCGCCTGAGCGGTCTGGAGGGCGTCGAGACCACCAACTACCCGCTGAGCCTGACCGCCTACCCGGGCCCGGAGCTCACCCTGCGCGTCGGCTACGACCCGGAGCTGTTCGACGCCGGCACCGCCGAGCGGACGGCCGAGTACCTGACCGTCCTGCTCGCCGGCATGACCGACGGCGCGCACCGCCCGCCCGCCCGGCTGCCGCTGCTCACCCCCGCCCGCCGCGAACAGGTGCTGCGCGCCTGGAACGACACGGACACCGGCCTGCCCGAGACCACGGTCGCCGGCCTCTTCGCCGCACAGGCGCGCCGCACCCCCGGCGCCGTGGCGCTCCAGGCCGGCGACGAGCACGTCACCTACCGGGACCTCGACGTCCGCTCGGCGCGGCTGGCGGCCCGGCTCGCCGCGCTCGGCGTACGGCCGGAACGCCCGGTCGGCGTGCTGATGGACCGCTCCGTGGACCTGATCACCGTGCAGCTGGCCCTCGTCCGCGCCGGCGGCGTGTACGTGCCGCTGGACGGCCGGGCGCCCCGCGAACGGCTGCGCCGGACGCTGGCCGAGGCCGGCGCGGACCTGCTGCTCACCGACGCCGCATGGGAGGAGACGGCCCGCGACGTGCTGCCGGGCGACGGCGTCCTGCGCGCCGACCGCGCCGACGGAGCCGACGGCGCCGCCCGCGAGGACGGAGCGGACGCAGCGGACGCAGCGGACACAGCGGAACGTCCCGCGCCCACGTACCCGGTCCACCCCGACAACGTGCAGTACCTGATGTTCACCTCCGGCTCCACCGGCACCCCCAAGGGCGTCGCCGTGCGCCAGCGGGACGTCGCCGCGCTCGCCCTGGACCGGGCCTTCGCCGGGCACGACCGCGTCCTCGTGCACTCCCCGCACGCCTTCGACGCCGCCACCTACGAGGTGTGGGTGCCGCTGCTGCGCGGCGGCACCGCCGTGCTCGCCCCGCCGGCCGACCTGGACGCCGCCGTCGTCCGCCGCGCCGTCACGGAGCAGGGCGTGACCTGCCTGTGGCTGACCGCGGGACTGTTCCGCCTCCTCGCCCAGGAGGACCCCGGCTGCCTGCGCGGCGCGCGGGAGGTGTGGACGGGCGGCGAGGCCGTGCCCGGCGCGGTCGTCCGGCGGGTGCTGGACGCCTGCCCCGGCCTCACCGTCGTGGACGGCTACGGCCCCACCGAGACCACCACCTTCGCCACCCGCCGCGTCTTCCGCACCGGCGACCCGCTGCCCGCCGTCCTGCCCATCGGCCGTCCGCTGGACAACACGCGCGCCTACGTCCTGGACTCCGCCCTGCAGCCGCAGCCGCCCGGTGTGCCCGGTGAGCTGTACATCGCCGGCGCCGGACTCGCCCGGGGCTACGCGGGCCGCCCCGGCGCCACCGCCGCCCGCTACCTCGCCGACCCGTTCGGGCCGCCCGGCGGGCGGATGTACCGCACCGGCGACATCGTGCGCTGGAGCGCCGACGGCGAACTGCACTTCGTCGGCCGCGCGGACGACCAGATCAAGATCCGCGGCTTCCGCGTCGAACCCGCCGAGATCGAGGCCCGGCTCACCGCCCACCCCGGCGTCGCCGAGGCCGTCGTGTCCCTGTACGAGGAGGCGGGACGCAAACGGCTGGCCGCCCACCTCGTACCGGCCGGCGCCGCCGTGCCGTCCGCCGGCGAGCTGCGCGACCACCTGGCCGCGGGCCTGCCCGACTACATGCTGCCCGCCGCGTTCGTCACCGTCCCCGAACTGCCGCTGACCGCCAACGGCAAGGTCGACCGGCGGCGGCTGCCCGCCCCCGACTGGTCCGCGGCCGGCGAGCGCGCCTACCGGGCCCCGCGCACCGGGCCCGAGCGGCTGCTCGCCGGGATCTGGGCCGACCTGCTCGGCGTGGCACAGGTCGGCGTCGACGACAACTTCTTCATGCTGGGCGGCGACTCCATCCTCAGCATCCAGGTGGTCTCCCGCGCCCGGGCCGCGGGCCTGACCCTCACCCCCCGCGACCTGTTCCGGCACCCCACGGTGGCCGAGCTGGCCGCCGCCGCCGACGGGGCCGCGTCCGCCGTCGCGGGCACCGGACCGGTCAGCGGCGAGGTGGACCTCACCCCCATCCAGCACTGGTTCCTCGACCCGCGGCCGGCCCACGCCTCGTACTTCAACCAGTCGGTCGTCGTCGAGACGGCCGGCGCCGTCGACGAGGACGCCCTGCGCCGCGCCCTCACCGCCCTGTGGACCCACCACGACGCCCTGCGCGCCCGGTTCGTCCTCGACGGCGACGGCACCTGGCGCCAGCACGTCCCCCCCGCCGGCGACCCGGCCCCCGCGCTGCTCCAGGTCCACGACCCGGCGGCCGAGGAACTCGTCACGGCGGCGGCCCACGCCGGACTCCGGCTGGACACCGGCCCGCTGTTCACCGCCCGCCTGTTCACCCCCGGCGACGCCCGGCCCGCCCGGCTGCTGCTCGTCGTCCACCACCTGGCGGTCGACGGCGTCTCCTGGCGGATCCTGCTGGAGGACCTGGAGACCGCCTACCGGCAGGCCGTCGCCGGACAGCCCGTGCAGCTGCCCGCCCGCACCACCTCCGTACAGGAATGGGCGCGCAGGCTGCGCGACCGCGCGGACGTCTTCGCCGGGCAGCGCGCCCACTGGGAACAGGCCGCCCGGGCCTGCGCCGTCGCGCTGCCCGTCGACGGCGACGGCGGCAACACCACGGCCGACGCCCGCGAGGTGACCGTGCGGCTGGACCGCGAACGCACCGGCCTGCTGCTGCGCCGCGTCCCCGGCGTCTACCGCACCCGCATCGACGACGTCCTGCTCACCGCGCTGGGCCGGGTCCTCGCGGACTGGACCGGACGCGGCACCGTCGCCGTCGGCCTGGAGGGGCACGGCCGCGAGGACCAGCTGTTCGAGGACGTCGACCTGTCCCGCACGGTCGGCTGGTTCACCTCGCTCTACCCGGTCGCCCTCACCGTCCCGGACGGGGACTGGGGGACGGCCCTGAAGGCGGTGAAGGAACAGCTGCGGGCCGTGCCCGACCGCGGACTCGGCCACGGCGTCCTGCGCCACCTCCTCCGCGACGAGACCCTCGCCGGCGCGCCCATGCCCGGCATCAGCTTCAACTACCTGGGCCGCTTCGACTGGTCCGGCGGCGGCGCCCTGATCGGGGCGGTGCCCGGCGGACTCGGCGGCGCGGAGGCCCCCGGCGCCGAGCGGGCGCACCTGCTGGACGTGATCGCCCGCGTCGAGGACGACGAACTGGAGATCACCTGGCACTACAGCGCCGGACGGCACCGCGAGGAGACCGTCGCCGCGCTCGCCGAGGGCATGCTGCGGGCGCTCGGGGACGTCATCGCGCACTGCGCCCGGCCGGACGCGGGCGGCCGCACCCCGTCGGACTTCCCGCTGGCCCGTCTGGACCAGGCCGCCGTGGACCGGATCGCCGGCGACGGACGCGACGTCGAGGAAGTGCTCCCGCTGACGCCGATGCAGGCGGGCATGCTCTTCCACAGCCTGCTGGACCCCGACGGCCGCACCTACGTCAACCAGGTGCAGCTGGTCCTGTCCGGCGTCACCGACCCGCGGGCGCTCGCCGAGGCGTGGCAGCACACCGCGGACGCCAACCCGGTGCTGCGCACCCGCCTGGTGTGGCAGGAGACCCCCGAACCCCTCCAGGTCGTCCGGCGCCGGGCCACCGTGCCCGTCGCCCACCACGACTGGACCGGGCTCCCCGCCGACCGGTGCGCCCGCGAGCTGGACCGCCTGCTGGCCGAGGACCGGCGGGCGGGCGTCGACCTGGGCACGGCGCCCCTGATGCGGCTGACGCTGATCCGGCTGGCCCCGGACCGGGTCCGCCTGGTGTGGACCTTCCACCACGTCCTGCTCGACGGATGGAGCGCCGCCCAG
Organism: Streptomyces sp. NPDC006193; assembly: GCF_040613915.1. Lineage (NCBI taxonomy): Bacteria > Bacillati > Actinomycetota > Actinomycetes > Kitasatosporales > Streptomycetaceae > Streptomyces > Streptomyces sp. NPDC006193. The sequence continues at coordinate 38,801 of NZ_JBEXTB010000011.1, read as the reverse complement.
GTCTTCGACGAGGTGTGCGAGCGGTACGCGGCCCTGACCTCCGGGCGCCGCCCCCAGGTGCCCGAACGCAGGCCGTTCGCCGACTACCTGCGCCGGCTCGCCGCACAGGACACCGGGCGGGCCGAGCGGTACTGGCGGGAGACCCTCGCCGGCTTCCAGGCCCCCACGGAACTGCCCCGCGACCGGCGGCCCGACGGGGCGCACCGCAGCTCCTCCTCCGGGTCGGTGCGGATGACCCTCGGCCGGGACGTGTCGGCACGGCTGCGGGAGACGGCCCAGCGGGCGGGACTGACCCTCAACACCGTGCTGCAGGGCGCGTGGGCGCTGCTGCTGTCCCGCTACGGCGGCGGGGACGACGTGGTGTTCGGCACGACCGTCTCCGGCCGGCCCGCCGACCTGCCCGGCGTCACCTCGATGGTCGGCCTGTTCATCAACACCCTGCCCACCCGGGCCCGGGTCGACGGGCGGCGCCCGCTGCTGGCATGGCTGCGCGAGCTGCAGGCCGCCCAGTCCGAGGCCCGGCGCCACGACTTCGTCTCGCTGGCCCAGGTGCAGTCCTGGAGCGAGGTGCCCGGCGGCACCCACCTGTTCGACTCCATCGTGGTCTTCGAGAACTACCCGTTCGACGAGGGGGCGCTGGCCCGGCACGGCCTGGCGATGGAGCAGGAGCGCGACCTGGAGCCGACGAACTACCCGCTCAGCGTGGTCGTCGCGCCCGGCGACAGCCTCGCCGTGAACCTCGACTACGACCCGGCGGCCTTCGACGCCGCGACCGTGGAGGCGCTCGGCGACAGCCTGCGCACCCTGCTGACCGGGATGGCCGCCGACCCGGACCGCCGCCTGGCCGAACTGCCGCTCCTGGACCCCGTCCGGGGCCGGGACCTCGTCGCCCGGTTCGGCGGACGGCAGGCCGAGGCGCCGCACGGCACACTGCCCGAGGCGTTCCGGCGGCAGGCCGAGCGCACCCCGGACGCCCCGGCGGTCCGCTGCGGCGACCGGCTCCTCACCTACCGCGACCTCGACGCGCGCTCCAACCGGCTGGCCCGGCTGCTGATCGCCGCCGGAGCGGGACCCGAGGGCTTCGTCGCCCTCTGCCTGCCCCGCACCGCCGACCTGGTGGTCGCGCTCCTGGCGGTGCTCAAGAGCGGCGCCGCCTACCTTCCGGTCGACCCGCAGTACCCGGCCGAGCGCGTCGCGTTCCTCTTCGAGGACGTCCGGCCCGACGCCGTGGTCACCAGCACCGAGACCGCCGGCCGGCTGCCCGGGGGCCCGTTCACCCGGATCGTGCTCGACGAGGACCCGGGCGCCGCCGTGCCGGACACCCCGGTCGAGGACGCGGAACGGCGGGGCGCGCTGCTGCCCGGCCACCCCGCCTACGTCATCCACACCTCCGGCTCCACCGGCCGCCCCAAGGGCGTCCTCGTCAGCCACGCCTCGGTGCTGGCCCTGACCGACTGGGCCGCGGCCGAGTTCACCGGCCGGCAACTGGCGCACGTGGTGGCGTCCACCTCGCTCAACTTCGACGTGTCGGTGTTCGAGATCTTCTCCCCGCTGCTGTCCGGGGGCTGCGTCGAGATCGTCCGCGATCTGCTGGCCCTGGCCGAGCGCCGCGAACCCTGGCGGGCCGGACTGCTCAGCGCGGTTCCCTCGGCCCTGGACCGGCTGCTCGCCGAGGACACCGTGCGGGTCACCGCGGACACCGTCGTCCTCGCCGGGGAGGGACTGCCCGCCCGGACCGTGCGCCGGGTCCGCGAGGCCGTCCCCGGCTGCCGGGTCATGAACATCTACGGCCCCACCGAGGCCACCGTCTACGCCACCGCCTTCACCTGCGACCCCGCCGACCCCGACCGCGACCCGCCGATCGGCCGCCCGGTCGGCGGGGCCCGCGCCTACGTGCTGGACGAGCGGATGCGCCCGGTGCCCCCCGGCGCGCCCGGCGAGCTGTTCCTCGCGGGCACCGGCGTCGCCCGCGGCTACCTGCGCCGCCCCGGCCTGACCGCGTCCCGCTTCCTGCCCGACCCGTTCGGGCCGCCCGGCGCCCGCATGTACCGCACCGGCGACCTGGTCCGCTGGACGGCCGACGGCGACCTCGTCTACCTCGGCCGCGGCGACGACCAGGTGAAGGTGCGCGGCTTCCGGATCGAGCTCGGCGAGGTGGAGGCCGCACTGGCCCGCCACCCCGCGGTCGCCGCGGCGGCGGCCCGGGTGGTCGAGCACGCCGGCCACCGCCGGCTGGTCGGCTACGCGGTGCCCCGCGGGGCCCTGCCCGACGCGGCCGAGCTGCGCGCCTTCCTCGCCCGCAGCCTCCCCGACCACCTCGTCCCCGCGCTCGTCGTGCCGCTGGAGCGGCTGCCGCTCGGCGCGACCGGCAAACTCGACCGGCGGGCGCTGCCCGCACCCGAGTGGACCGCCCCGGCCGCCGGCCGGGCCGCCCGGCCGCCGCGCACCGCGGCGGAGCAGACCCTCGCGGCGATCTGGTCCGAGGTGCTCGGCGTGCCCGAGGTCGGCGCCGACGACAACTACTTCGCACTCGGCGGCGACTCCATCCTCGGCATCCAGATCGTCTCGGCCGCCCGCCGCGCCGGTTACGCCCTGAGCCCCCGGCACCTGTTCACCCACCAGACCCTCGCCGAACTCGCCGCCGCGGCCGGGCAGCACACAGAGCCCGCGGCGACGGCCGAGCAGGGCCCGGTGACCGGCGACGCCCCGCTCACCCCCGTACAGCACTGGCTGCTCGACACCCTCACCGGCGATCCCGCCCACTTCAGCCAGACCGTCGCCTTCGAACTGGCCGCGGACCCCGGCGAACCGCTGCTGCGGGCGGCCCTGGCGGCCGTACTGGAGCACCACGACGCCCTCCGGCTGCGTTTCGAGCCGGCCGGGGACGGGCGGTGGCGGCAGTACGGCGCCGCGCCCGCCGACACGCCCCCGCACCTGAAGGTCCACGACGGCGCGGCCGTGCCGGAGGTGGCCGCCGCCCTCGCCGCCGGCTTCGACCTGGCCGCCGGCCCGCTGCTGCGGGCCGCGCTGTGCCGCCCCGGCGACGGCGGCCGGCCGGTGCTGCTGCTGTCCGCCCACCACCTGGTCGTGGACGCCGTCTCCTGGCGGCTGCTCCTGGAGGACCTGGACACCGCCTACCGCGCCCTGCGGGACGGCCGCACGCCCGACCTCGGCCCCAAGAGCACCTCCTTCCGGACCTGGGCCGAGCGGCTCGCCGGCCACACCGCGGCGGGGGGCTTCGACGCCGAACTCGACCACTGGCGCGGCCTCGGCGCCGGCGCCGCCCTGCCGGCCGACCACCCCGGCGGCGCGAACACCGCCGCCGACGAGGACAGCGTGACCGCCGGCCTCGACGCCGAGGACACCCGCCGGCTCCTCCAGGACGTGCCGGACGTGTACCGCACCCGCGTCAACGACGTCCTGCTGTGCGCGCTGGGCCGGGTCCTGGCCCGGTGGACCGGCCGGGACCGGGTCGCGGTGACCCTGGAGGGCCACGGCCGCGAGGACCTGTTCGACGACGTCGACCTCGCCCGGACCGTCGGCTGGTTCACCGCCGTGTACCCGGTCGCCCTGCACGTCCCCCGCGACGCGGACACCGGCACCGTGCTCAAGGCCGTCAAGGAGGACCTGCGGGCCGTGCCGCACGGCGGACTGGGCTACGGCGCGCTGCGCCACCTGCACCCCACCGCCGGCCCCGACCTGCCGGACCTGCCGCAGATCTGCTTCAACTACCTGGGCCAGCAGGACTTCACGCCCGCACCGGGCGGCCTGCTGCACGCGCCCCACGGCGGCCTCACCGGAGGCATGGACCCCGCGGCCGAGCGCCCCCACCTCCTCGACGTCCTCGGCCGGGTGGCCGACGGCAGGCTGGAGTTCACCTGGTCGTACTCCCGCGAGGTGCACCGGCCCGAGACCGTCGCCCGGCTCGCGTCCGAACTGGCCGCGGAACTCCGCGCGATCGTCCGGCACTGCGCCGAGCCCGGCGCCGGCGGCCGCACCCCGTCCGACTTCCCGCTGGCCCGCCTGGACCAGCGGGACGTCGACCGGCTCGTCGGCACCGGAGCGGACGTCACGGACGTCTACCCGCTCACGCCCACCCAGGCCGGCATGGTGATGCACGGCCTGGACGACGCCGAACACGGCCTGTACGTCGAGCAGATCACCTTCGTCGTCGACGGCGCCCGGGACCCGGGGCGGCTCGCCGCCGCCTGGCAGCACGTCGTCGACCGCACCCCCGTGCTGCGCACCTCCGTCGCCCTGCACGACGTGCCGGAGCCGCTGCAGATCGTGCACCGGCACGTCACCGCGCCGGTCACCGAGCACGACTGGAGCGATGTGCCGGCGGACCGGCAGGAAGCGGAACTGGAACGGCTGCTCGCCGACGAACGGGCCCGGGGCCTCGCCCTGGACCGCGCCCCGCTGCTGCGGCTCGCCCTCGTCCGGCTCTCACCGGACGCGGTACGGGTGGTGTGGACCTTCCACCACGTCCTGCTGGACGGCTGGAGCGTCTTCCACGTCCTGTCCGACGTCATGGCCGCGCACGCCGCCCTCGTCCGCGGCGAGGCGCCGCGGCTGCCGGAGCGCAGGCCGTTCGCGGACTACGCCGCCTGGCTCGCCGCCCGCGACACCGGCCGGGCCGAACAGCACTGGCGCGGTGTCCTGGAGGACCTGAGCAGCCCCACCCCGCTGCCCTACGACCGCCGGCCCGCACCGGGAGCCACGGCCCGCTCCGGCACCTGGCTGTCGCAGCGGCTCGGCGCCGAGGAGACGCGCCGGCTGCAGGAGTTCGCCCGCCGCCACCACGTCACCCTGAACACGCTGGTGCAGGGCGCCTGGGCGCTGCTGCTGGCGCGGTGCAGCGGCGAACGGGAGGTCTGCTTCGGCACCACCGTCTCCGGGCGGCCCGCCGACCTGCCCGGCGCCGACACCATCACCGGCCTGTTCATCACCACCCTGCCCGCCCGGATCGGCGTCGACGGCGGCGCGCCCTGCGGCGCCTGGCTGCGCGCGGTGCAGGAGGCCCGCGCCGAGGACCGCCGCCACGACCACCTGCCCCTCAGCGCACTGCACGCCCTCACCCGGCTGCCGCACGGCACCGCCCTGTTCGACAGCCTGGTCGTCTTCGAGAACTACCCGGTCGGCGACGCGACGGCCGGCGCGCACGGGCTGACCCTGCGCGACCTGGACGCCCGGGAGGCCACCAACTACCCGCTCACCGTGGTCGTCTCGCCCGGCGACCGGCTCGCCGTCGAACTCGGCTACGACCCCCGCTGCTTCGACGCGGCCACCGCCCGATCCCTGGCCGGCCGGCTGCTGCACACCCTGCACGCCCTGGCCGCCACCGACGGCACCGCCCGCCTCGACGACATCGACGTCCTCCCGGCCGAGGACAGGCACCGGCTGCTGCACGGGCCGGCCCGCCCCGCCCTCGGCCCGGTCCCCGCGGCCACCCTGCCCGCCCTGGTGGAGGCCGCCGTCGACCGGTGGCCCACCGCCGCCGCACTCGACGCGCCCGGAGCGCTGCTCACCTTCGCCGAGACCGAGACGCGGGCCAACCGGCTCGCGCACCGGCTGATCGCCCGCGGCGCCGGACCCGGTGACCTCGTCGCGCTGCTGCTGCCCCGCTCCGCGGACATGGTGCTGGCGCAGCTCGCGGTCACCAAGGCGGGCGCCGCCTTCCTGCCCGTGGACCCCGCCTACCCGGAGGAACGGATCGCCCTGATGCTGCGCGACGCCGCCCCCGCCCTCACCCTCGACGCCAAGGAGGTCGCCGGCCTGCTCGCCGCACCGCCGGACGGCACGCCCGGACACCGGCCCACCGACGCCGACCGGACCCGCCCCCTCGACCTGGACGACCCGGCCTACGTCATCTACACGTCCGGCTCCACCGGCACCCCCAAGGGCGTCGTCGTCACCCACCGCGGACTCGCCGGGTTCGCCGCCGCCGAGGCCGCCCACTACGGCGTGGCCGCGGGCGACCGGGTGCTGTCCTTCGCCACGCCCAGCTTCGACGCCTCCGTGCTGGAGCTGTGCATGTCCCTGCCGCACGGCGCCCGACTGGTCGTACCCCAGGCCGGCCCGCTGCTCGGTCCCGCGCTCGCCGAGGTGCTGCGCACCGCGCGCATCACGCACACCCTGCTGCCTCCGGCCGCCCTCGCCACCCTGCCGCCCGGCACGCCCGGCACCCTGCCGGACCTGAAGACGCTGATCGTCGGCGCCGACGCGTGCAGCGCCGAACTCGTCGCCCGCTGGGCCCCGCACCACCGCATGGTGAACTCCTACGGGCCCACCGAGGCCACCGTCGTCGCCACCTGGTCCGCGCCCCTGGAGCCGGACGGCGCCGCCCCGCCCGTCGGCCGCCCGCTGCCCGCCACCCGCGCCTACGTCCTCGACGCCCGGCTCCGGCTGGTCCCCGACGGCGTCGCCGGCGAACTCTGGCTCGCCGGACCGGCACTGGCCCGCGGCTACCTCGGCCGGCCCGGTCTGACCGCCGCCCGGTTCACCGCCGACCCGTTCGGGCCGCCCGGCTCCCGCATGTACCGCACCGGCGACCTGGTGCGCCGCGACGCCCACGGCGAACTGCACTACCTCGGCCGCACCGACCACCAGCTCAAGCTGCGCGGCCACCGCATCGAGGCGGGCGAGGTCGAGGCGGCCCTGGTGCGCCATCCGGACGTGCTGGACGCCGTGGTGACCGTACGGGAGGACGAACCCGGGCAGCCGCGCCTGGTCGCCCACCTGCTCACCGCCCCCGGAGCCGAACCGCCCGCTCCGGCCGCGCTGCGGGCCCTGGCCGCCCGCTCGCTGCCCGGCTACATGGTCCCCTCGGCGTTCGTGGTGCTGGACCGCTTCCCGCTCACCGAGAACGGCAAGATTGACCGGGCCGCCCTGCCCGCCCCCGCGCCCGCCGACGAGCAGGCCGGGGAACGCGCCGGGTACGTGGCCCCCCGCACCCCCACCGAGGAGGCGATGGCCGCCATCTGGGAGGAGACCCTCCAGACGGCCGTCGGCGCCGAGGACGACTACTTCCTGCTGGGCGGCGACTCCATGCGGGCCCTGCTCATCGCCTCCCGCGCCAACGACGCCTTCGGCGTCACGCTGACCCCCCGCGACGTCCTGGTCTCCCGCACCGTCGCCGCCCTGGCGGAACGGGTGGAGGACGAGGTGCTGCGCGAACTCGAAGACGCCGCGTACGGCGGCCACGACCACGACGAACGGTGAGGATCCGACGACCATGACGTCTTCGACCCCTTCGAACCCCTCCGGCGCCGCCCAGCCCTCCCGCCGGGACCGCGCCCAGGCGCTGCCCGAGGACCTGCGGGAGGCGCTGCGCCGGCGGCTGGCCGGCCGGGCCGGCGCAGCGGCGGCCCCGGGCGCCCGGCAGGGCATTCCGCGCGCCGACCGCGACCGCCCGCTGCCGCTGTCCTTCGCGCAGCAGCGCCTGTGGTTCCTGGACCGGCTGCGGCCGGGCGACGCGCGCTACAACAGCGCGGTCGCCGTGCGCCTGACCGGCACGCTCGACCGGGCGGCGCTGGGCGAGGCCCTGACCGCCGTGGTGGCCCGGCACGAGGCGCTGCGCACCACGTTCGCGGAGACCGACGGCCGGCCGGCGCAGACCGTGCACCCGGCCGGGCCGGTGCTGCTGCCGGTCCGCGACACCGCGGACCTGGAGGCGGACCTGCAGGCGGAGTACTCCCGGCCCTTCGACCTCGGGCAGGGGCCGCTGGTGCGCGCCCTGCTGCTGCGCGAGTCCGCCGCCTCCCACGTCCTGCTGCTGACGGCCCACCACATCGTCACCGACGGCTGGTCGATGGGCGTCGTCCTGGACGAGCTGTGCACCGCCTACGACGCCCTCGCCCGGGGCGCCGAGCCGGACCTGCCCCCGGTGGCGACGCAGTACCCGGACTTCGCGGTGTGGCAGCGCGAACAGCTCTCCGGCGCGCGCCTCGAACGGCATCTCGCCCACTGGCGGGAGCGGCTGTCCGGCGCGGTCGCCCCGCAGCTGCCGCTCGACCGGCCGCGGCGCGGCGAGGAGGCCGGCGAGGGCGCCGTCCACGCCTTCACCGTCCCCGCCCCCCTCACGGCCCGGTTGCGCGACCTCGCCCGGGAGCAGCACACCACCCTCCACACCGTTCTGGTCGCCGCGGCCCAGGCCCTGCTGGCCCGCTGGTCCGGCCAGGACGACATCACCGTCGGCTCCCTCACCCCCGGCCGCTCGCGCACCGACCTGGAACGGGCCGTCGGGTTCTTCGTGAACACCGTCGCGCTGCGCACCACGGTGGAGGCGTCCGCCTCCTTCCGCGACCTGCTGGCACGCACGGCCGACACGGTCAACGACGCCTTCGCCCACGGCGACACGCCGTTCGAGCGGATCGTGGAGGCGGTGGGCGCCCCCCGCGAGGCCGGCCGCAACCCGCTGTTCGACGTACTGGTGCTGCTGCACCCCGACCCGCCCGCCGCGACCGCCCCGCACGGGCTCGAGACCTCACCGGTCACCGTGCCCCGCAACGCGGCGACCTTCGACCTGAGCCTGGAGTTCGTACCGGACGGTGACCGGCTGGCCGGGCTGCTGGAGTACCGCACCGACCTGTTCGACGCGGCCACGGCCGAACGGATGGCCGGGCAGCTGCTGCGCCTGCTGCAGGGCGCCGCCGGCGCGCCGGACCGCCCCCTGGGCGGCCTGCCCCTGCTGTCCGCCGAGCAGATCCGGCAGGTCGTCCACGACTGGAACCCGCCCGCGCACCCGGTGGAGGACACCACCTACCCGGAGCTGTTCCAGCGCCGCGCCGCCCTCACCCCGGACGCGCTCGCCCTCGTCGCGGGCGGGGAACGGCTCGACTACGGCACGCTCAACGCCCGCGCCAACCGGCTCGCCCACCACCTCATCGCCCTCGGCGCCGGCCCCGAACGGCTGGTCGCGCTGCGCCTGCCGCGCACCGCCGACATGATCGTGGCCATCCTCGCCACCTGGAAGTCCGGCGCGGGCTACCTGCCGCTGGACCCGGCCCTGCCCGAGGAACGCCTCCGGTACCTGCTGGACGACGCGCGCCCGGCCCTGGTCCTGGACGAGGCCGCCCTGCGCGCGGCGCCCGCCACGGCCCCCGACACCGACCCGGCCGACGCCGACCGGAACGGCCGGCTGCACCCGCAGAACACCGCCTACGTCATCTACACCTCCGGCTCCACCGGCCGCCCCAAGGGCGTCGCCGTGGCCCACCGGTCCGCGGCGCACCTGCTGGCCGCCCACCGCGCGGGCTTCGTCGCCGAGGCCGGCGGCGGCCCGCTGCGGGTGGCGCTCACCGCGTCGTTCTCCTTCGACACCTCCCTCGAGGGCGTGCTGCTGATGGCCGACGGCCACCCGCTGCACCTGGTCGACGAGGCGACCCGGATGGACCCGGCCGCCCTCGTCGAGTACGTGGTCGAGCACCGCATCGACTTCCTCGACGTCACCCCCTCCTACCTGCGGCAGCTGCTGCCCGCCGGACTGCTCACCGATCCCCGGCACCGCCCCCGGGTGCTCATGCTGGGCGGCGAGGCGATCGGCACCGCCCTGTGGCGCGAACTGGCCGCCCACCCGGACGTGACCGCCCACAACTTCTACGGCCCCACCGAGTGCACGGTCGACGCGCTGTCCTGCCGCGTCGACGGCGGGGACCGCCCGCTGGTCGGCCGCCCCCTGCCCGGCGTCCGCGCCTACGTCCTCGACGACCGGCTCCAGCCGGTGCCGCCCGGCGTCGGCGGCGAGCTGTACCTGGCGGGCGCGCAGCTCGCCCGCGGCTACACCGGCCGGCCCGGCCTGACCGCGGCCCGCTTCCTGCCCGACCCGTACGGGCCGCCCGGCACCCGCATGTACCGCACCGGCGACCTGGCCCGCTGGACCGCCGACGGCCGCCTCGACTACCTCGGGCGCGCCGACGACCAGGTCAAGGTGCGCGGCCACCGCATCGAGCCCGGGGAGATCGAGGCCGCCCTGCTCGCCCTGCCCGGCGTCGGCGCCGCCGCGGTCGTCGCCGTGCCCGACGCGCACGGCCACACCCGCCTCGCCGCCTACACGGTCCCCGCGCCCGGCGCCGCCCGGCCGGCCGCCGCCGACCTGCGGGCGGCCCTGCGCCGCGTCCTGCCCGACGCCCTGGTGCCCTCCTCCTTCACCACCCTCGACGCGCTGCCCCTGACCACCAGCGGCAAGCTGGACCGCCGTGCCCTGCCCGCACCGGAGGCCGCGGAGCCGGAACGCGAGTTCGTCGCCCCGCGCACCCCCGCGGAGGAGACGCTGGCCGGCATCTGGGCCGAGGTCCTCGGCGTGGCCCGGGTGGGGGTCACGGACAACTTCTTCGAACTGGGCGGCGACTCGATCCTGAGCATCCAGGCCGTCTCCCGGGCCCGCGCGGCGGGGCTGCGGATCGGCTCGCAGGACGTCTTCCGGCACCAGACGGTCGCCGACCTGGCCGCCGCCGCGGACCACCGCACCACCGCCTCGCCCGCCCCCCGGCGCCCGCACGAGGAGGGGCCCGCCCCGCTCACCCCCGTCCAGGAATGGTTCTTCGCCACCCACGGCCCGCTGCGGCACTTCAGCATGTCGATGCTGCTCGACCTGCCCCGCGACCTGGACGAGCGGGCCCTGGAACGGGCGCTGGAAGCCCTCGTGGCCCGGCACCCCGCGCTGCGCGCGCGCTTCACCCGCACCCCGGACGGCTGGCGGCAGGACCCCGGCGCCGGCCCGGCCACCGCGCTGCTGACCCGGCACGCCCCGGACGTCCCGCCCGCCGACGCCGCCGACGCCGCACGCGCGGCCCTGGACCCGGCCGGCGGAGCGCTGCTGCGGGCGGCCCTGCTGACCGGCGCCGACCGGCCGCGGCTGTTCCTCGCCGTCCACCACCTGGCGGTCGACAGCGTCTCCTTGCGGGTGCTGCTCGCCGACCTGGAACAGGCCTACCGGCAGGCGGCGGCGGGCGGGGAACCGCTGCTCGAGCCCGAGCACACCCCGTTCGCCGACTGGGCGCACCGGCTCGCCGAACGGGTCCGGGCCGGAGACCTGGACGACGACCTGCCGTACTGGACGCGGGAGACCGCCGAGCCGCGCACCCCGCTGCCCGTGGACCTCCCCGGCGCCCCGCTCGCCGGCTCGGTGCGCACCGTGCGCACCCGCGTGGACCGCGCCACCACCGAGGCGCTGCTGCGGCGGGTGCCCGGCGTGTACCGCACCCAGGTCAACGACGTGCTGCTGAGCGCGCTGGCGCGGGTGCTCGCCGACTGGACGGGCGCGGACCGGGTGACCGTCGCCCTGGAGGGCCACGGCCGGGAGGAGGACCTGGCCGACGGCGCCGACCTGTCCCGCACGGTCGGCTGGTTCACCACCCAGTACCCGGTCACGCTGACCCCGGCCGGCCCCGCCGGCCCGGAGGGCTGGGGCGCGACGCTCAAGGCCGTCAAGGAGCGGCTGCGGGCCGTGCCCCGCCGGGGCCTGAGCTACCAGGCGCTGGCCCACCTCGGCTCGCCCCGCCCCGAGGCGGCCGCCCTCGCCCGCACCCCGCTGCCCGAGGTCTGCTTCACCTACCACGGCCAGTGGGAGACGTCCGAGGGGCGGGACTTCGCGCCGGTCGCCGACGTGCCCGGCCGCGACACCGACCCCGGCGCGCGGCTGACCCACCTGCTCGACGTCTCCGCCGCGGTGTCCGACGGCGAACTGGAGATCACCTGGCACTACAGCGACCGGGTCCACCGGGCCGGCACCGTACGGCGGCTGGCCGACGGCATGGTGCGGGCGCTCGCCGCCGTCGTCGAGCACTGCGCCCGGCCCGGCGCGGGCGGCCGCACCCCCTCCGACTTCCCGCTGGCCCGCCTGGACCAGGCCGGCGTGGACCGCCTCGCCGGGGACGGCCGGGACGTGGAGGACCTGCTCCCGCTCACCCCGCTGCAGGAGGGCATGCTCTTCCACCGGCTGGTCGGCGGACCCGACGACGTGTACGTCGACCAGGCCGCCCTGCTGCTGGAGGGCGTCACCGACCCCGGCGCCCTCGCCCTGGCCTGGCAGCGGGTCGCCGACCGCACCCCCGCCCTGCGCACCCGCGTGGTGTGGGAGGACGTGCCCGTGCCGCTCCAGGTCGTGCACCGCCGGGTCACCGTCCCGGTGGAGCAGCTGGACTGGCGGGAACTGGACGCGGCCGAGCGGGCCGAGCGGCTGGACCGGCTGCGCGCCGACGACCTCGCGCGCGGCCTGGACCTCGGCACGGCGCCCCTGATGCGGCTGACCCTCGTCCGCCTGCCCGAGGCCCGGCTGCAGCTGCTGTGGACCTCCCACCACCTGATCCTGGACGGCTGGAGCCTCGCCCAGGTGCTCACCGAGGTGTTCGAGGAGTACGCGGCCCTCACCTCCGGCGCCGAACCGCGGCCCCCGGTGCGGCGGCCGTTCGGCGACTACGTGCGCTGGCTGGCCGGCCAGGACACCGAGGCGGCACGCGCCCACTGGCGGGCCGTCCTCGACGGATTCGCCACGCCCACCCCGCTGCCCGCCGACCGCGTCCGGCGCCCGGGGCACGAGACCCGGTCCGCGGACGTCCACACGGCCGCGCTGTCCGGCGAGGTCTCCGCCCGCCTTGCGCGCACCGCCCGGACCGCCGGCCTGACCCTCGGCACCGTGGTGCAGGGCGCCTGGGCGCTGCTGCTCGCCCGCTACAGCGCCGAGCGGGACGTGCTGTTCGGCACCACCGTCTCCGGGCGCCCCGACGACCTGCCCGGCGCGGAGTCGATGGTGGGCATGTTCATCAACACCCTGCCCACCCGGGTGCGGGTGGAGGAGAGCCGTACCGCCGCCGACTGGCTGCGGGAGCTGCAGGAGGCGCAGGCCGAGGCACGCCGGTTCGCCGCCGTGTCCCTCGCCGAGCTGACCGGCCTGAGCGACGTGCCCGCCGGCACCCCGCTGTTCGACAGCATGGTCGCCTTCGAGAACTACCCCTTCGACCGGGCCCGTTCGGCCGCCACCGGGATACGCCTCGCGGACGTCTCCTCGCGGGACGCCACCAACTACCCCCTCGTGCTGCGCGCCCACCAGGGCGAGCGGTTCGGCTTCGACCTGGCCTACGACCCCGAGCTGTTCGACGCCACCACCGTACGGGCCCTCGCCGGCCGGCTGTGCCTGCTGCTCACCGAACTGGCCGACGACCCGGACCGCCCGCTGCACGCCCTCGCCTGGACCACCGCCGAGGAGCGGCGCCGGCTGCTGACCGAGTGGAACGGCACCGCCGAGGGCCGGCCCGCCGACACCCTGGCGGACCTGTTCGCCGCCCAGGCCGCCCGCACTCCGCACGCCGAGGCCGTCAGCTGCGGCGACGACCGCCTCGACTACGCCACCCTGGACGCCCGCGCGGGCCGCCTCGCCCACCGGCTCGCCGAACTCGGCGCCGGACCCGAGACGTTCGTCGCCCTGGCGCTGCCCCGCTCCACCGACCTCGTCGTGGCGGTCCTCGCCGTCCTCAAGACCGGCGCCGCCTACCTGCCCGTCGACCCCAAGCTGCCCGCCGAACGCGTCCGGAGCCTGCTGGCCGACGCCCGGCCGGTGGCGCTGGTCACCACGCGGGACACCCCGGCCGGCACGGACGTGCCCGTCCTGCTCCTCGACGACCCCGGTGTGCGCGCCGACCTGGCCCGGCGCCCGGCGTCCGGCCCGGCGGACCCGGCCCGGCGCCCGCTGCCGGAGAGCCCCGCCTACGCCATCTACACCTCCGGCTCCACCGGCCGCCCCAAGGGCGTCGTCGTCCCGCACGCCAACGTGGTGCGGCTGTTCACCCGCACCCGGCACTGGTTCGGCTTCGGCCCCGACGACGTGTGGACGCTGTTCCACTCCTACGCCTTCGACTTCTCGGTGTGGGAGCTGTGGGGCCCGCTGCTGCACGGCGGCCGGCTCGTCGTCGTCCCCGAGGACACCGCACGCTCCCCGGAGGACTTCCTGCGCCTGCTCGCCGACGAGCGGGTCACCGTGCTCAACCAAACCCCGTCCGCCTTCTACCCGCTGATGCGCGCGGACGCCGAACTCCCCGACACCGGCGCGCGGCTGGCGCTGCGCACGGTGATCTTCGGCGGTGAGGCGCTGGACGTGTCCCGGCTCGCCGACTGGTACACCCGCCACCCGGACACCGCGCCCCGGCTGGTCAACATGTACGGCATCACCGAGACCACCGTGCACGTCACCTACGCCCCGCTGGACCGCGCGACGGCCCGGGCCGGCGTCGCCGGCCCCATCGGCACCGGCATCCCCGACCTGCGCGTCCACGTCCTCGACGACCGTCTGCAGCCCGTGCCGCCGGGCGCCGTGGGCGAGTTGTTCGTCGCCGGGGAAGGACTGGCCCGCGGCTACCTGAACCGGCCCGGCCTCACCGCCACCCGCTTCGTCGCCGACCCGTTCGGACGGCCCGGCACCCGCATGTACCGCACCGGGGACCGGGCCCGCCGGCGCGCCGACGGCACCCTGGAGTACCTGGGCCGCGCCGACCAGCAGGTCAAGATCCGCGGCTACCGGATCGAGCCCGGCGAGATCGAGGCCGCCCTGCACAGCCACCCGGGCGTGGGCGCCGCCGCCGTCGGCGTGTACGAGGACGCGGCCGGGACGCGCCGCCTGGTCGCCCACGTCGTCGGCGCCGGCACCGGCGACCGCGCCGCACCGCCGCCCTCCGCCGCCGAACTGCGCGCCCACGCCGCGCGGTTGCTGCCCGCCCACATGGTGCCCGCGGCCTACGTGCCGATGGCCGCGCTGCCGCTCACCGCCAACGGCAAGCTGGACCGGCGCGCCCTGCCCGCCCCCGGGCCCGACGGCTTCGCCGCCGACGGCCCCCGCACCCCGCTGCGCACCGACGCCGAACGCGCCGTCGCCGCCGCGTGGACGGACGTCCTGGACATCGACGAGGCCGGCGCCGACGACGACTTCTTCGCGCTGGGCGGCGACTCCATCCTCGCCGTCCGCGTCACCTCCCGGCTGCGGGCCGCCTTCGGCACGGACGTCTCCCCGCGGCTGCTGTTCACCCACTCCCGGCTGTCCGACCTGGCGGCCGCGCTGGGCGACCCCGGGACGGACGGCGGCGCCGACGTCATCCCGGCCGCCGACCCCGAAGCCCCCGCGCCGCTGTCGTACGCCCAGCAGCGCCTGTGGTTCCTCGACCGGTTCGAGCCCGGCAGCACCGAGTACACGACCCTGTCGGCGCTGCGCCTGCGCGGCCCGCTCGACACCGCCGCCCTGCGCACCGCCCTGGACGGCCTGGTCGCCCGGCACGAGACCCTGCGCACCACGTTCGCCGAGTCCGGCGGCGAGGCGCACCAGGTCGTCCACCCGCCGCGGCCCGTGGACCTCCCGCTGGAGGACCTGCCGGACGCCGCCGCCCTGGACGCCCTCCTGGAACGCGAGGCCGCCACGCCGTTCGACCTGGCCGCCGGACCGCTGCTGCGGGCCCGCCTGGCCCGGCTCGCCGCCGACGAGCACGTCCTCGTCCTGGCCGTGCACCACATCGTCACCGACGGCTGGTCCGTCGGGGTCCTCGGCCGCGACCTCGGCGAGCTGTACGCGGCGGCCCTGGAGCGCCGCAGCCCCGACCTGCCCGCCCTGCCGGTCCGCTACGCCGACTACGCCGCCTGGCAGCGCGGCCGCGCCGACCGCGCCGAGGCCGACCTCGCGCACTGGCGGCAGGCCCTGGACGGCGTGACCCCGCTGGAGCTGCCCACCGACCGTCCCCGCCCGGCCGTCCGCACCCGGGACGGCGCCCTGGTGACCTTCGCCCTCCCGGCCGGCCTCACCGAGCGGCTGCGGGAGCGGGGGAGGGAGGCCGACGCCACCCTCTACATGACCTTGGTGACGGCCTGCCAGGTGCTGCTCGCCCGCTGGGCCGGCCAGGAGGACGTCACCGTCGGCACCGTCACCGCCGGCCGTGAGCGGCCCGAACTGGACGACCTCGTCGGCATGTTCGTCAACACCCTGGTCCTGCGCGCCCGCGTCCGCCCGGGACTGCCCTTCCGCGACCTCCTCGCCGAGGTGCGCGCCACCGTCCTGGAGGCGTTCGCCCACCAGGAGGCGCCCTTCGAACGCGTGGTGGACGCCCTCCGGCCGGAGCGGGACACCAGCCGCACCCCGCTGTTCCAGGTGATGGTCGCCCTGCACAACCTGGGCGCCCGGACCCCCCGGCTGCCCGGCCTCACGGTGGAGCCGGTGACCCCGCCGGTGCGCAACGCCACCTTCGACCTCGCCTTCGACTTCGTGGAGAGCGACGGCGGCCTCACCGGCTACCTGGAGTACGACACCGGCCTCTTCGACGCCGGCACCGCCGAGCGGCTCGCCGCACGGCTGCGGATCCTGCTCGAGGCCGCCGCCGAGGACCCGGCACGTCCCGTGGACGCCCTGCCGCTGATGACCGCCGACGAGCGGCGCCAGGTCCTGCGGTACGGCGAGGGCGCCCGCCTGCCCGAGCCGGACACCGGCTTCCCCGCCCTGTTCGAGGCGCAGGCCGCCCGCACCCCGCACCGCACCGCCCTGGTGGCCCGGGACGCCCGCCTGGACTTCGCCGGGCTGAACCGGCGCGCCAACCGGCTCGCCCACCACCTGATAGCCCGGGGCGCCGGCCCCGAGGACGTGGTCGCCGTCCGCCTCCCGCGCACCTCCGACCTGATGGTGGCGGTCCTCGCGGTCCTCAAGGCGGGCGCCGCGCTGCTCTGCCTGGACCCCGGACTGCCGCGGGAGCGCCAGGAGTTCCTCCTCGCCGACGCCCGGCCGCACACCCTGCTCACCGGCCTCGGCGACGTGCCCTGGGACCGGCTGCCCGACCACGACCCGGCCGACTGCGACCGCGTCCGGCCGCTGCTGCCCGGGCACACCGCCTACCTCGTCTACACCTCCGGCTCCACCGGCCGCCCCAAGGGCGTCGCCGTCGAGCACCGGCACCTGGTCAACCTCTGCCACGACCACCGCGCGCACCTGCTCGCCCCGCACACCGCCGGCGGGCGGCGGCTGCGGGCCGCGCTCAGCGCCTCCTTCTCCTTCGACACCTCCTGGGAGGGACCGCTGCTCCTCGCCCTCGGCCACGAGGTCCACCTCGTCGACGAGGACGTACGCCTGGACCCGGAGGCGTTCTGCGCCCAGGTCGACCGGGACCGCCTCGACCTGGTGAACGTCACCCCGTCCTTCCTGCGCGAACTCACCCGTGCCGGCCTGCTCGCGCCCGGCCGCCACCACCCCCGCCTGCTGCTCGTCGGCGGCGAGGCCGTCACCCCCTCCGCCTGGCGCGAACTCGTGCGGGCCGAGGAGGAGACGGGCGTGGCCGTGTACAACATGTACGGCCCCACCGAGTGCACCGTCGACGCCGTCTACGCCCGCTGCGCCGACCGGCCCGAGCGCCCGGTGATCGGCCGCCCCGGCGGCAACCTGCGGGCTCATGTCCTCGACGGCGCCCTGCGCCCGGTGCCGCCCGGCGTGCCCGGCGAGCTGTACCTGGCCGGGGCGCAGGTGGCCCGCGGCTACCTGCGCCGGCCCGGGCTGACCGCGGCCCGCTTCCTCGCCGACCCGTTCGGGGCGCCGGGGGAGCGGATGTACCGCACCGGGGACCGGGCCCGCTGGCTGGACGACGGGCTGCTGGAGTTCCTCGGCCGCGTGGACGAACAGGTCAAGATCCGCGGGTTCCGCATCGAGCCCGGCGAGGTGGAGGCCGCCCTCCTCGACCACCCGGACGTCGCCGACGCGGCGGTGGCCGCGCGCGAGCACGCCGGCCGCCTCATGCTGGTCGCCTACGTGGTGCCCGCCCCCGGCCGGACCCCGTCCCCCGACGCCCTGCGCATCGCGCTGCGCCGCGGCCTGCCCGACCACATGGTGCCCGCCGCGTTCGTCCCGCTGGACCGGATCCCGCGCACCACCAGCGGCAAGACCGACCGGCGCGCCCTGCCCGCCCCGCCCGCGCAGCCCGACAGCACCACCGGCTACGTCGCCCCGCGCCCCGGCACGGAGGAACGCCTCGCCGCGATCTGGGCGGAGGTGCTCGGCGTCGAACGGGTCGGCGCCCGGGACAACTTCTTCGCCCTCGGCGGCGACTCCATCCTCAGCATCCAGATCGTCTCCCGCGCCCGCCAGGCCGGGCTCGCCCTCACCACCAAGGACGTCTTCCGCCACCAGACGGTCGCCGAACTCGCCCTGCGCGTCGGCGAGGCGGCGCCGCGGCCCGCCGCCGCCGACGAGACCCCCGGCCGGGCGCCGCTCACCCCGATCCAGCACTGGTACCTGGACGACCGGGGCCCCGGACAGCGGCTGCGCTTCACCATGACCCAGCGCCTGCGGCTCGCCCCGGGCACGGAGGCGCCGGCGCTGCGGCAGGCCACCGACGCCCTCGTGCGCCACCACGCGGCCCTGCGCACCCGCTTCCTGCGCACCGGCGACGGCTGGTGCCAGGAGGTCCTGCCCGAGGCGCCGGACGGCGTCTTCACCCGCCACGACCTGACGGAACTGGACGACGCGGCGGTGGAGTCGGAAGCGCAGCGGCTCACGGACGAGGCGCAGAACGCCCTCGACCCCGCCGAGGGAAGGGTCGTCCGCGTCCTGTTCCTCGACCGCGGCCCGCGGCAGCCGGGGCAACTCGTCGTCACCGCCCACCACCTGGTGATCGACGGCGTCTCCTGGCGCATCCTGCTGTCGGACCTGGAGACCGCCCACCGGGCCGCCGCGGCCGGCCGCCGACCCGAGCTGGCCCCGGGCACCTCGTACGCCCACTGGGCGGCCCGGCTCGACCGGCACACCCGCTCCGGCGCCCTGGACGCCGACCTGCCGTACTGGACGCGCACCTGCGCCGCCCCGGCCGAACTGCCCGCCGGACGGCCGGGCCCCAACACCTACGGCACCGCCGCCACCGTCACCGTCACGCTGGACGCCGAGACCACCGCCGCCCTGCTGCGGCAGGTCCCGGAGGTCTACCGCACCCAGGTCAACGACGTCCTGCTGAGCGCCCTCGGCCGCACCCTGGCCCGCTGGTGCGGACGCGACACGGTGCTGCTCGGCGTGGAGGGCCACGGCCGGGAGGACCTGTTCGAGGACCTCGACCTGTCGCGGACCGTCGGCTGGTTCACCGCCGAGTTCCCGCTCGCCCTGCGCGTCGACCCGGACGCCGGGTGGCACGACACCCTCCGCTCGGTCAAGGAGCAGCTGCGCGCGGTGCCGCTGCACGGCCTCAGCCACGGCGCCCTGCGGCACCTGTCGCCCGGCAGCCCGCTCACCGGCGCCCCCGCCCCGCAGGTCGGCTTCAACTACCACGGGCAGTGGGACGCGGGCGGCCCCGGCGCCGGCGGACTGATCCGCGGCTCGCTGCCCCCGGCCGGCCGCGACACCGACCCCGGCGAACCCCGCCCCTACGTCCTGGACGTCACCGGCGTCGTCCAGCACGGCAGGCTCGAACTCGGCTGGACCTACCCGGCGGCCGTCTACGACGAGGCCACCGTCCGCCGGCTCGCCCAGGAGACGAACGCGGCCCTGCGGGACATCGCGGCCCACTGCGCGCGTCCCGGCGCGGGCGGCCGCACCCCGTCCGACTTCCCCCTCGCCGGCCTCACCCAGGACCGGCTGGACCGGCTCGTCGGCGACGGCCGGCACGTCGAGGACGTCCTGCCGCTGACCCCGCTGCAGTCCGGCATGCTCTTCCACGGCCTGGTCGACACCGAGCACGCCTACTTCGACCGCACCGCCGTCCGCCTGTCCGGGGTGGCCGACCCGGGCGCCTTCGCCGCGGCCTGGCAGCAGGTCGCCGACCGCACCCCGGCCCTGCGCACCAGCGTCCACTGGCAGGGCCTGCCGCACCCGGTGCAGGTCGTCCACCGCGCCGCCGCCCTGCCCGTCACCCACCTGGACTGGCGCACCCTCACCCCCGCACAGCGCGCCGAGGCCACCGAGCGGCTGCTCGCCGAGGACCGCGCGGCGGGCATGGACCTCACCGCCGCGCCGCTGACCCGCCTCACCCTGGCCGCGCTGCCCGGCGACGAGGTGCTGCTGCTGTGGTCCACCCACCACATCGTCCTCGACGGCTGGAGCACCGGACAGCTCCTCACGGAGGTGTGCGAACGCTACGCCGGACTGACCGGCGGCCCGCACACCGCGCCACCGGCACGGCGGCCCTTCGCGGACTTCCTGCACTGGCTGCGCGCACAGGACGAGACCGCGGCCGAGCGGCACTGGGCCGAGGCCCTGGCCGGGTTCACCGCCCGCACGCCGCTGCCGTACGACCGCACACCCGCCGAGGCGCACCGCGCCCGGTCCGCCGCCGCCGTCCACCACGAGCTGGACACGACGGTCTCGCAGCGGCTGCGGGAGACCGCCGCCCGCGCCGGACTCACCGTCAGCACCGTGGTGGAGGGCGCCTGGGCGCTGCTGCTGGCCCGCTACAGCGGCCGGGACGACGTGGTGTTCGGCACCACCGTCTCCGGCCGGCCCGCCGAACTGCCCGGAGTCGAAGGCATGATCGGCATGTTCATCAACACCGTCCCGACCCGTGTCCGGATACCCTCCGGGCCCGTGCTGCCGTGGCTGCGCGGGCTCCAGGACCGGCAGAGCGACGCCCGCCGCTTCGACTTCCTCGCCCTGCCCCGCATCCAGGCGGTCACCGGCGTCCCGTCCGGCGAGCCGCTGTTCGACAGCATGGTGGTGTTCGAGAACTACCCCGTGGACGAGGCGGCCGCGGCCCGCACCGGCGTCCGCGTCGAGGAGGTGCGCGCCGACGACGCCACCACCTTCCCCTGGTGCCTCCGCGCCCACCTGGCCGAACGCCTCGCCTTCGACCTGGCCTACGACCCCGCCCTGTTCGACCCCGGCACCGTCCGGCGCGCCGCGGACCGCCTGGCCGCCCTGCTCACCGCCCTCGCCGACGGCTTCGACACCGGCATCGACGACCTCGGCCTGCTCACCCCGGCCGACCGCGACCTGCTGGCGGCCTGGAACACCACCGCCCGCCCGGCCGCCCCGCGCAGCCCGGTCGACGTGTTCGCCGCGCAGGCCCGCCGCACCCCCGGGGCCGTCGCGGTCGGCGACGGCGACCGCGAGCTCACCTACGGTCAGCTCGCCGACTGGGCCGGGCGCCTGGCGGCGCGGCTGGTCGCCGGCGGGCTCGCCGCCGAGGACCGGGTGGCGCTGCTCATGGACCGCTCCGCCGAACTCGTCGTCGCCCAGCTCGCGGTGCTCATGGCGGGCGGCGCCTACGTGCCCGTGGACGCCCGCGCCCCCGAGGACCGCCGCCGCACCCTGCTCGCCCAGGCGGGCGCGACCGTCCGGCTCACCGCCGCCGACGTCGCCGCGGCCCGCGCCGGCGCCGTCGCCGAGCGGGAACTGCCGCCCGCCGACCCGGACCGGCTGGCGTACGTGATGTTCACCTCCGGCTCCACCGGACTGCCCAAGGCGGTCGCCGTACGGCACCGCGACGTGGCGGCCCTCGCCACCGACTGCCGCTTCTCCGGCGGCGCCTGCGCCCGGGTGCTGCTGCACTCGCCGGTGGCCTTCGACGCCTCCACCTTCGAGGTGTGGGCGCCGCTGCTGAACGGCGGCCGGGTGGTCGTGGCCCCCGGCGACGGAGTGGACGCGGCCCTGCTGCGCCGACTGGCCGCCGACGGCGGGCTGACCGCGCTGTGGCTGACCGCCGGCCTGTTCCGGCTGCTCGCGCAGGACGCGCCCGACTGCTTCCGGGGCCTCGACCAGGTCTGGACCGGCGGCGACGTCGTCCCCGCAGCGGCCGTGCGCCGGGTCCTGGCCGCCTGCCCCGGCCTGACCGTCGTGGACGGCTACGGACCCACCGAGACCACCACCTTCGCCACCTCCCACGCCGTCGCCGACGCCGCCGAGGTGCCCGGCACCCTTCCCATCGGCCGCCCGCTGGACGACATGCGGGTCCACGTCCTGGACGCCCGGCTGCGGCCCGTGCCGCCCGGTTGCGCGGGCGAGCTGTACGTCGCCGGGGAGGGCGTGGCCCGCGGCTACCTGGGCCGTCCCGGCGACACCGCGGCCCGCTTCCTCGCCGACCCCTACGGCCCGCCCGGCGCCCGGATGTACCGCACGGGCGACCTGGCCCGGCGGCGGCCCGACGGCACCCTGGAGTTCCTGGGCCGCGCCGACGACCAGGTGAAGATCCGCGGCTTCCGGGTGGAACCCGGCGAGGTCGAGGCGGCGCTCGCCGCCCACCCCGGCGTCGTGGACGTGGCCGTGCTGGCCCGTGAGGACCGGCCCGGCGCCAAACGGCTCGTGGCCTATGTGGTCGGACCGGCCGGGCGGGACGGCGGGGAACTGCGCGCCTTCGCCGCCCGCACCCTGCCCGACTACCTCGTCCCCACCGCCGTCGTCCCGCTCGACGCCCTCCCGCTCAGCGGCAACGGCAAGGTGGACCGGGCGGCCCTGCCCGCGCCCGCGGCCCAGGAGCCGGCCGGGCGGGTCGAGCCGCGCGACGAGGCGGAGCGCCGCACGGCCGACGTGTTCGGCGAGGTGCTGGGCATCGAACCGCCGGGCGTCGAGGACGACTTCTTCCAGCTCGGCGGCGACTCCATCCTCAGCATCCGGCTCGCCTCCCGGCTCGCCGAGGCCTTCGACACCGACCTCACCCCCCGCGCGGTGTTCACCCACTCCACACCCGCCGGACTGGCCCGGCTGCTCGGCGCCCGGCAGGGCTCGGGCCGGCCGGAGATCGTGCCGGTGGCCCGCGACGGGGCCGCCCCGATGTCGTACGCCCAGCAACGCCTCTGGTTCCTGGAGGAGTTCGCACCCGGCGGCGCCGAGTACGTCACCGCGCTCGCCCTGCGCCTGCGCGGCGCCCTGGACACCGGCGCCCTCCGCGCGGCCCTGGACGCCCTGGTGGCCCGGCACGAGTCGCTGCGCACCACCTTCGACAGCGTCGACGGCCACGGCGTCCAGCGCATCCACCCGCCCCACCGGACGCCGCTGCCGGTGCACGACCTGTCGCGGGCCGCGGACCCCGGGAAGGAACCCGCGCTGCGGGCCCTGCTCGCCGAGGAACGCTCCCGCCCCTTCGACCTGCGTCAGGGACCGCTGCTGCGCACCTGCCTGGTCCGGCTGGCCGACGACGACCACGTGCTCGCCCTCACCCTGCACCACATCGTCACCGACGGCTGGTCCACCTCGGTCCTGCTCGGCGACCTCGCCCACCTCTACCGTGCCGAACTCGGCCTGGAGACGCACGCGCTGCCGCCGCTGCCGGTGCAGTACGCCGACTACGCGCACTGGCAGCGCACCGCCGCGGCCGCCGACGCCGAGGAGCAGCTCGGCTACTGGAAGGAGCACCTGGCCGGCACCGCCCCGCTGGACCTGCCCACCGACCGGCCCCGGCCGC
Organism: Streptomyces sp. NPDC006193; assembly: GCF_040613915.1. Classification (NCBI taxonomy): domain Bacteria; kingdom Bacillati; phylum Actinomycetota; class Actinomycetes; order Kitasatosporales; family Streptomycetaceae; genus Streptomyces; species Streptomyces sp. NPDC006193. The sequence goes on along the minus strand of NZ_JBEXTB010000011.1, from coordinate 15,474 downwards.
CGGTGCGCACCAGCTCCGGCGCGACCACCCCCGTGGTGGTGCCCGCCCGGACCGCCCGCCGGCTGGCCCGGCTCGCCCGGGACCGGGGGACCACCCTGTTCACCGCGCTCGTCGCCGCCGCCCAGACCTACCTGGCCCGGCTCTCCGGCGCCGACGACATCGCCGTGGGCACCGTCACCTCCGGCCGGGACCGGGCCGAGACCCAGGCCCTCGTCGGGTTCTTCGTCAACACCCTGGTGCTGCGCTCCCGGGTCGAGGCCGAGCTGCCGTTCACCGCGTTCCTGGACTCGGTGCGGCAGACGGTGCTGGACGCCTTCGCCCACCAGGACGTGCCGTTCGAGCGGGTCGTGGACGAGGTGCAGCCGGTCCGCGACACCAGCCGCACCCCCCTGTTCCAGGTGATGGTCGTCCTGCAGAACACCCCCGCGGCGGGCCTCGACCTGCCCGGCATCGACGTCACCGACGTCGAACCGGAGTCGGAGCAGGCCGCGTTCGACCTCACCCTGGAGTTCGCCGAGACCGGCTCCGGGGAGCTGCACGGCCTGCTCACCTACAACACCGACCTGTTCGACGCGGCCACGGCCGGGCGGATGGCCGGCCAGCTCGGCACCCTGCTGGACGCCGTCGCCGAGGACCCGGACCGTCCCCTCGGGGCGCTGCCGCTGGCCACCGACGACGAGCTCAGGGCGCTGCTCGCGCAGGGGCGGGGCGCCTTCCGCCCGGTGCCCGAGGCGACCCTGCCCGCCCTGTTCGAACGGCAGGCCGCCCGGACCCCGGACGCGGTGGCGCTGATCGACGGCGACCGGCGGGTGACGTACGCCGAGCTGGACCGGGCCGCCAACCGGCTGGCCCACCGGCTCCTGGCGGACGGCGTCGGACCGGAGCGGGTGGTGGCCGTCGCGCTGCCCCGCTCGGCGGCGACGGTGGTGGCCCAGCTGGCCGTGGTCAAGGCCGGCGGCGCGTTCCTGCCGGTGGACCCGGACTACCCGCCGCAGCGCCGCGAGTTCATGATCCGGGACGCGGGGGCCCACCTGGTCCTCGGCGACCCCGCCGCGGTGTGGGCCGCCGACGGGCCGGAGACGGCCCCCACGGACGCCGACCGCCGCTGCCCGCTCACCCCCGCCCACCCCGCGTACGTCATCTACACCTCGGGTTCCACCGGCACCCCCAAGGGCGTGGCGGTCACCCACCGGGGCCTGGCCTCCTTCGCCGCGGCCGCCGCCGAGCAGTACGCGGCGGGCCCCGGCGACCGGGTGCTGCAGTTCGCCTCGCCCAGCTTCGACGCCTCCGTGCTGGAGCTGTGCGTCTCCCTGCTCAGCGGGGCCGCGCTGGTGACCGGCGAGGAGGGGCCGCTGGTCGGGGAACGGCTGGCGGAGGTGCTCGCCGAGCGGCGCATCACCCACACCCTGATCCCGCCGGCGGCCCTCGCGACCGTCCCGGCCGCGACGGCCGCGGCCCTGCCCCACCTGCGCACGCTCATCGTGGGCGCCGAGGCCTGCCCGGCCGACCTGGTGGACACCTGGGCGCCCGGCCGCCGGATGATCAACTCGTACGGGCCCACCGAGGCCACCGTGGTCGCCACCTGGACCGGCCCGCTGACCCCCGGCACGGGCGCCCCGCCCATCGGGCGGCCCGCCGCCGGCACCCGCGTCCACGTCCTCGACACCGCCCTGCGTCCCGTCCCGCCCGGCGTCACGGGAGAGCTGTACCTCGCCGGGCCGGGTCTCGCCCGCGGCTACCTCGGCCGGCCGGGGCTCACCGCCCGGCGGTTCGTCGCCGACCCGTTCGGCGCGCCGGGGGAGCGGATGTACCGCACCGGGGACCTGGTGCGCTGGACCGCCGACGGCCGGCTCCGCTTCGCCGGCCGCGCCGACGACCAGGTGAAACTGCGCGGCTTCCGCATCGAGCCCGGCGAGATCGAGAGCGCGCTGCGCCGCAGCCCCCTCGTGCGCGACGCGGCCGTCGTCGTCCGCGAGGGCGACACGCCCGGCGCCCCGGCCCGGCTCGTCGCCTACGTCGTCCCGGCCGGCCCGGACGCCGCCCCGCCGCCCGTCGGCGAGCTGCGGCTGCACCTGGCGGGGCTGCTGCCCCCGCACATGGTGCCGTCGGTCTTCGTGCCGCTGGACCGGCTGCCGCTCACCCCGAACGGCAAGACCGACCGGCGGGCGCTGCCCGCACCCGGGCCCGCACAGGCCGGCGACGGCCCGCGGACCGCGCCGCGCACCGACGCCGAACGCCGCATCGCCCGCATCTGGGCCGATGTGCTGGGCATCGAGGAGGTCGGCGCCGACGACAACTTCTTCGCGCTCGGCGGCGACTCCGTGCTGAGCATGCAGGTCGTCTCCCGGCTGCGCCGCGACGGCCTGCACATCGCCACCCGGGACCTGTTCACCCACCAGACCGTCGCCGAACTCGCCACCGTCGTCCGCGACGCCCCCCGGCGGCAAGGGGAGGGCCCGGTGACCGGCGAGGTGCCGCTCACCCCGATCCAGGAGTGGTTCCTGACCACCCCGCGCGCCGCCCACCACCACTTCAACCAGTCGGCGCTGCTCGAACTCGACACCGCCGCCGACCCCGGTGCGCTGCGCGCCGCGCTCGACGCGCTGCTGGACCACCACGACGCCCTGCGCATGCGGTTCACCCGCGACGCCGACGGCGGCTGGCGGCAGTTCGACCCGCCGCCCGCCGGCCACTACGACGTCCTCGTCCGCCACGACCTCACCGGGCTGTCCGCCGAGGAGGCCGACGCGGCGATGACGAAGACCGCGGACGAGCTGCACGCCGGCTTCGACCTGGCCCGCGGACCGCTGCTGCGGGCGGCCCTGTTCACCGGCGCACCGGACCGGGCCCCCCTGCTGCTGCTCGTCGCCCACCACCTGGTCGTGGACGCCGTCTCCTGGCGCATCCTCCGCGACGACCTGGAGACCGCCTACCGGCAGGCGCTGAAGGGCGACACCGTCACGCTCGGGGAGCGCGGCACCAGCTTCCGGGAGTGGTCCCGCAGGCTCGCCGCGCACGTCGCCGAGGGCGGCCTCGACCACGAACTGCCGCACTGGGAGCAGACCGTGCGCGCCGAACCCGCTCCGGCGGACCCGGCGCCGGACCCGGACCCGGCGCCCGCCGCCGCGGTGGGCGTGGAACTCGACGAGGAGGACACCGCGGCGCTGCTGCGCTCGGCGCCCACCGCCTACCGCACCCGGGTCAACGACGTGCTGCTCGCCGCCCTGGCACTGGCGCTGGCCCGCTGGACGGGCCAGGACCGGGTCCGCCTCGACCTGGAGGGCCACGGCCGCGAGGACCTGCTCGACGGCGTGGACCTGTCCCGTACCGTCGGCTGGTTCACCACCGTCTACCCGGTCGCCCTCCAGGTGCCCGACCCGGCCGGCCCCGGGCCGGACCGGGACTGGCGGTCCCTGGTGAAGTCGGTGCGCCGCCAGCTGCGGGCCGTGCCCGGCAACGGCATCGGGTTCGGCGCCCTGCGCACGTTCGGCCCGCCCGAGGTCCGCGAGCGCCTCGGCGGCAGCGCACACAGCCAGGTGGTGTTCAACTACCTGGGCCAGTGGGACGCCCGCCCCGACACCGCGGACGGCGGTCTGATCCGGGCCGAACACGGCTCCTTCGGGCAGGACCACGACCCCCGCGACCCCGGCTCGCACCCCGTGGAGGTGGTGGGCGCGGTGCAGCACGGCCGCCTCGCCTTCACCTGGCACCACCGGCCCGGCGTCCACGACACGGCGACCGTGCGCCGCGTGGCCGAGGAGTTCGCCGAGGCCCTGCGCCACCTCGCCCGCGACGCCAGGGGAGGCCGGTGACAGGACTCCGGCCCCGCGAGGCGCCGCACCGGAGGACCGCCCGGCTCGGTCCCCGCTCACCCCGCGCCCCGACCGGCGCACAGCCCGGCCGGACCGATGAAGGACCGCTGCCGGACCGTGAAGAACCGCTGCAGGACCGCTGCAGAACCGCTGAGAACCGCTGAGGAAGGAACGCGACATGGACGAGAACACCCGCTACCAGGTGCTGCGCAACGACGAGGAGCAGTACTCCCTCTGGCCCGCCGACATCGAGGTGCCCGCCGGCTGGCAGCCCGTCGGCAAGGAGGGCACCGAGGCCGAGTGCTCCGCCTACGTCGACGAGGTCTGGACCGACATGCGCCCCAAGAGCCTGCGCGAGCGCATGGAGAACGCCGGCGCCTGACCGAACGCCCGGACACCGCCCGCCGGGCCGGCCGCACCGGCCGGCCCGGCACCTCACCGCACCCCGCCGCCCGCACCCCTCCCGCCCCGCAGCCCCGCCGCCCGCACGATTCCCGCCCCACCGCCCCGCCGCCCGCACGATTTCCGCCCCGCAGCCCTGCCGCCCCGGCGCCCCACCGCCCTCGGCCCCCTGGACCACCGCACAACCGCACCGCATCTCCCCGAGGAGCCCGCGATGACCCCCGTACTGCGCACCGAACGCCTTCAGTTCCTCCCGTACCGGGCCGAGGACGAGGACGTCTTCGTCGCCCTGCTGCGCAACGAGGAGGTGTGCCGCTGGATGGGCCAGGACCTCGTGCCCGAGCCCGAGCTCCGCGCCCTGTTCCGCGCCATCCTCACCGACGTCTACCCGCAGCGCCGCTTCGACGTGTGGGGCCTGTGGCTGGGGGACGCCTACGTCGGCCATGCCGAGGTGAAGCCGACCGGCAACGTCGACGGCCACGAACTCGTCACCGCGCTCGCCCCCGCCTACTGGGGGCGCGGACTGGGCGGCGAGGTGGTGCGCGGCCTGCTCCGGCACGCCGCCGACAACCTGGGGCTCACCGAGGCGTACGGCATGGTGGGCGCCGAGAACACCGCCAGCCTGGCCATGTGCCGCCGCCTGGGCTTCCGGCACGTACGGGACGTCGTCGGCGACGACGGGTCCGTGACCCGGATGCTGGTCGTCCCCACCACGGCGGGCGCCGCGGCGACGGACGCCGGAGACCCGGTGTGACCCGGCCGCCGCTCACCGGGACCTCCGCCGGGGACACGGACACCGGACCGCCCGCGAACCTGTGGCACAACCGCGACTTCACCCTCCTGTGGTCCGGACAGTGCCTGTCGGACCTGGGCGGCGCCCTGGTGGAGCTGGCCCTGCCGCTGCTGGTCCTGGAGCGGACCGGGTCCCCGGCGCAGGCCGGGCTCGCCGGCACCGCCGGGCTCGTCACCGCCATGCTGTGCCGGCTGCCGGCCGGCGTCCTCGCCGACCGGTGCGACCGGCGCCGGCTGATGATCGCCTGCGATGTGCTGCGGCTCGCCGTGTACGCCCTGCTCGGCTGCGCCGTCGCCGCGGGCGCGGCCGGGCTCCCGGTGATCCTCGCCGCGGTCGTCGCCGGCGCCGCCGCCACCGCCGTCTTCAGCACCGCCGAGCACGCCGCGGTCCGCAACCTCGTCCGCACCGACCAGCTCACCACAGCCGTCGCCCGCAACGAGGCCCGGACCTACGGCGTCGCGCTGGCCGGCCCGCCGCTGGGCGGCCTGCTGTTCGGGGCCGGCCGGGCGCTGCCGTTCTTCGGCAACGCCGTCAGCTTCCTGCTGTCCCTGATCGCCGTCCTGTGCATCCGCCGGCCCCTGCAGCGCACCGGGACGGGGACGCCCCCGGCCGCCGCCGCGTCCGCCGCCGAGGGCCTGCGCTTCCTGCTGGGCCATCCGTTCCTACGGGCCCTGCTGGTGATCGCCGTCCCGCTCAACACGGCCTTCACCGGCATGGTCTTCGCGATGACCCTGGCGCTGCGGCGCGCCGGTCTCCCGCCGGTCACCGTCGGCCTCGCCGGGACGATCTTCGCCGCGGGCGGCCTCCTCGGCGCCTTCGCCGCCCCGGCGCTCCAGCGGCGGCTGCGCATGCCCGTGCTGATCACGCTGCTGTGCTGGACGACGGCCGTGCTGATGACGGTCGCCGCCCTGCTGTCCCCCGGCGTCCTGGCCGCGGTGCCCCTGGCCGCCGCGGTCTTCCTCGGCCCCACCGCGAACGCCGCGCTCTTCGGCCACCAGGCCGCCGTCACCCCCGACCACCTGCAAGGGCGCGTGGTCAGCGTGCTGCTGCTCGCCGCCGGCTCGGCCGGCGCGCTCGCCCCCGTCCTGGCCGGGGCGCTGCTGGCCCGCTGGTCACCGGGGACGGCGCTGCTGGTGTTCCCGCTGCTGGTGGCCGTCGCCGCGGTGACGGCCGGCCTCAGCCGAGGCATCCGGGCGATGCCCGCATAGCCCGCGGTCACAGGGGCTGCGCAGGCGGCGCATCCGCGCTGTAATGGCGAAGTGGTCAGTAGGGGCGCTGCGATCAGCGGAACGACGAGGGCGCCGGAGCGCGCCGAAGCCGCCCTCGCCTCCCTGATGGCGTCACCCGCCGCCCCGGACCGGCTGCGCCGGGTCCTGGAACAGGCGCTCGTGCTGGCGGGGGCCTCCTTCGTCGGCGTGTACACGCCCGGCGACGACCCCGCGGTGCTGCGCCTCGCCGAGTCGGCCGGCCTGCCGCACACCCTGTACGGCCTCCGGGAGGGCTACCCGGCCGCGGGCGCCTCCCCCGTCGCCGAGGCCCACCGCACCGGCCGGGCGCAGTGGCTGAGCCCCGCCGGACCGGCCGGCTGCCCGGAGGGCCGCCGCACCCCGGCCGCGGACTTCTCCGCCGCCGCCCTGCCGCTCGGCCCGGCCGGCGGCGGCTGCCTGCTGGCCGTCGGAGAACACCCCGGCGGCTTCGGCGCGGACGACCGCAGATGCCTGGAGCTGATCGCCCGCGCGGTCGCCGTCCCCGCACCGGCCGCCCCCGGTGAGCCCGGTGAGCCCGGCGAATTGGCCGAGGACGCCTTCAGCCTGGACATGGACACCGGCCGGGTCCGGGTCGGCGACACGATCCTGCGGCTGTTCGGGATCCCCCGCGACGGCTTCGACGGCCGGGTGGAGACCCTCCTCGGCCACACGGTGCCCGAGGACCTGCCCGCGCTGATGTCCGTGGTCGAGGCCGACCACATGTCCATCGGCGACCGCGAGCTGGAGTTCCGCATCCTCCAGCCCTCCGGCCCGCCCAAGTGGCTGCGGCTGCGGGGCCGGCTGCTGCCCGCCGGCGAGGACCGACCCGCCCGGCTCGTCGGCACCGTCGCCGACGCCTCCACCCTGCGCTCCGGCGTCACCGACGTCGCCCGCGTGCAGCGCCTGGCCGCCGCGCTCGCCACCGCCGGCACCGTCAAGGACGTCGGCCAGGCCGTCGTCGCCGCCCTGCGGGGGCCGTTGAAGGCCGACCGGATCGCCCTCGCCGAACTCGAGAACGACCGGCTGGTCGTCACGGTCCTCGACCCGCCCGAACCCGAGGCCTGGCCGGAGGTGTGGCGCACCGAATGGCGCACCGAGTGGCCCGACGCGCCGGTGCGCGCCATGCCCACGCTGGCCGCCGCGCTGCGCGAGGGCCGCGCCCGGATCTGGCCGGCCGGCGCGGACCTGGAGCCCGCCCTGGCCGAGGTCGGCCCCGGCGGCCTGGCCGTGCTGCCGCTGCCCGCCGGGGCCCGCATGGCCGGCGCCTGCCTGGTCGGCTGGGACCGCCCGCACGAGTTCGCGCCCGACGAACGCGCCCTGCTCACCGCCTGCGCCGGCCTCGCCGGGCAGGCTCTGCTGCGCGCCCACGCCTTCGACGCCGAGCACGAACTCGTCGGCATGCTCCAGCGCACCCTGCTGCCGCGCCGCCTGCCCCGGCTGCCCGGCGCGGTCGCCGTCGCCCGCTACCTGCCCACCACCGCGGGCCTGGAGGTCGGCGGCGACTGGTACGACGTCATCCCGCTCGCCGACAACCACGCCGCCCTGGTCATCGGCGACGTCCAGGGCCACAACGCGGGCGCCGCCACCCTGATGGGCCAGATGCGCACCGCGCTGCGCGCCTACGCCGCCGAGGGGCATCCCCCGGACGTGGTCGTCGCCCACGCCAACCGGCTGCTGCTGGACATGGAGACCGACCTCTTCGCCACCTGCGCCTACGTCGACGTGGACATGGAGGAGGGCACCGCCTGGTGCGTGCGGGCCGGGCACCTGCAGCCCGTGCTGCGGCACCCGGACGGCACCACCGAGATCGCCCAGGCCGAGGGCGGCCCGCCGCTCGGGGTGCTCGCCCGGGCCGAGTTCCCGATGACCCCGCTCCGGCTGCAGCGCGGCACGGTCCTCGCCCTGACCACCGACGGCCTGGTGGAGTCCGCCGCGACCGACCTCGACGCCGGCATGGACCGCCTCGCCCGCGCCCTCGCCGCCGCCGACCCCGCCCACCTCGGTCTGGTCGCCGACTCCCTGCTGTCGGGCGCCCACCGCGGCGACGACGTGGCCCTGCTGCTGATGCGCTACGACGGCATGGCCGTACGCCCGCTGCGGGAGAGCTGGACGGTGTGGCGGGTGCCGGAGGCGGTCCGGCACGCCCGCCGCTTCACCCGGCGCACCCTGCGGGACTGGGGCCTGTCCCGCGACACGGTCGACGCGGCCCTGCTGGTCGTCTCCGAGCTGGTCACCAACGCGCTGGTGCACACCGGCGGCCAGGTCCGGCTCGACCTCAGCCTGGTCAACCACCGGCTGCGGGTCGCCGTCGCCGACTCCTCGCCGCGCAGTCCCGTCAAGCCCGCCGGCATCGGCTGGGAGGCCACCGGGGGCCGGGGCATCCTGCTGGTGGAGGCCGTGTCGGCGGCCTGGGGCACCATCCCGGTCAGCGGCGGCAAACAGGTCTGGGCCGACCTCGTCCCCGACGGCTGACCGCCGTCCGGGCACCGGCGGGCGCCGTTCGGGCAGGTTCGGCAGGCGCGCCGCGCCATCCCTGCCTAGGGTCGGTTGGTGTGGCACACACCTTCGATGAACTGGTGCAGAAGCAGCGCGCGGCCGACGCGGCCCACGCCACGGTCGACGACCTGCGGCAGGCCTACGGCCCGCCGGCCGAGCGGCGGATGACCGGCGCCCAGTCGGGCACCTACGAGACCGCCCTGCGCGCCTGGCGGGACCTGGCCCGCGACGTGCAGACGGCGGTGAGCGAGTACGCCAAGGAGACGGGCCGGCCGCGGGCCGAGGTCGAGGCGGAGGTGGAACGGGCCGCCGCGCAGCGGGACGGCTGACGGGCGGCCGGGGAGGCCGGGGGAGGCCGGACGGAGGACCCTGCCCGGAGCAGGCATCCGGCGTGCGTGCCCGGGTACCCGCCGTGCATGGACACTGCCATGTACGAAGCCGCCTCGGGCCTCACCATCCAGGGATACATCGGCCTGGCCGCCGCGGGCATCGGGATCGTCGCGGTCCTCGTCGCGGCCTTCGCGCTGGGACTGCGGGTGCGCCGCCGCGAGTCCCGGCCGCCGCGCAGGGACGAGCAGCCCACGATGCCGCCGTCCGGGCCGGTCCACGAGACCCGCGAGGTCCGCGAGCCCGCGGAGGTGCCCCGGACCACGAACGGCGAGCGTCTGAGCCCGCACCAGCTCGGCAACTCCGGCACCCAGCGCGCCGAGGACCAGAGCCGTTCGCGCTGGTCGTCCGGTTCCAGCGGGTCCTTCGGCGGCGGTGGCGGCGGCCAGACCTGAACCGGCGTCAGCCCTGCCCGTGTTTGCGCCCCCGGCGGCCCGGGGACCCGGGCACGACCCCGCCCGGCTCCCGGGCGGACCCGACGGACCGGTTCCGCAGTCGGCGGGACCCGGAAGGGCGATGGACGACGTGACCGCGCATGCGACTGAGAAACCGGCCATACCCGACGCGGAGACGGGCTGGGCCCTGGCCCGCCGCCGACGGGGCGGGGGAGTGCGCACCTGCCTGCCCGCCGTGCTGGACCGCGGCGCGGTCCGGGGGCAGGGCCCCGACGCCGAGGACACCATCGTGCGCGGCGAGGACTGACCGGGGGACGCGGAGCGGCCCGGCGCCGGGACGGACGGCGCCCGCGCCACGGACGGCGTGCTTGCGAAAGCTGCCGCGCCCCCGTCTTCCGTGCTCCCGTCTTTCGCGCCCCCGTTTCCGAGCCCGAAGTCTTCCGCCCCCCCATGACGCGGGCGGGTGTCGGCGAATCGCGCAGGCCCGGCCGACGCGGTTCGCCGACACCCCGCCCCGGCCCTCGCGGAGGAAGCCGGCGCATGCCCGCCGGGTGGCCCGACGGACGGCCCGACGGACGGCCCGACAGACACCGCTGCGAATGAGGAGGACCATGCCCCCCACCGTCGTCATCACCGGCGCCAGCGCCGGGATCGGCCGCGCCACCGCCCGCCTGTACGCCCGGCGCGGCGCCGACGTCGTCCTGATCGCGCGCGGCGCAGGCGGCCTGGAGGCGGCGGCCGACGAGGTCGCGGCGCTCGGCGGACGGCCTCTCGTCCAGGTGGCCGACGCCGCCGATCCGGCCCAGCTGGAGGCCGCCGCGGACGCCGCGGAGAAGTCGTTCGGCCCGATCGACGTGTGGATCAACTGCGCGTTCTCCACCGTGTTCGCGCCGTTCGAGGAGATCACCGCCGAGGAGTTCCAGCGGGTCACCGAGGTGACCTACCTCGGCTTCGTCAACGGCACCCGCTCCGCCCTCAAGCGGATGCTGCCCCGCGACCGGGGCACGATCGTGCAGGTCGGCTCGGCGCTCGGGGAACGCTCCATCCCCCTGCAGTCGGCGTACTGCGGCGCCAAGCACGCCATCAACGGCTTCACCTCCTCCCTGCGCACCGAACTGCTGCACCGCGGCAGCAACGTGCACCTCACGATCGCCCAGATGCCCGCCGTCAACACGCCCCAGTTCCAGTGGGTCCGCTCCCGGCTGCCCGGGCACCCCATGCCGGTCCCGCCGATCTACCAGCCCGAGGTCGCCGCGCGGGGCGTGCTGTACGCGGCCGACCATCCGCGCCGCAAGCAGTACTACGTCGGCGCGACGACCGTCGCCACCCTCTGGGCCAACCGGCTCGCCCCGGCCCTCCTCGACCGCTACCTCGCCCGCACCGGCTTCGGCTCGCAGCAGATCGACCGCATGCCGCCGGCCGGCTTGGACAACCTGTTCGAGCCGGTGGACCGCGAGCCCGCCGAGGACCAGGGCGCCCACGGCGCCTTCGACGACACCGCCCACGCCCGCTCCTGGGAGGAGACGCTGGTCCGGCACCCCGCCGTCACCGCCCTGGGCGTGGGCGCCGCCCTGTTCGGCGCCGTCCGCGGCGTCCGCCGCCTGGCGTCCTGACCTTGAGGGGGACGGCGTGCGCCTGCTGCTCATGTCCGACACGCACCTGCCGAAGCGCGCCAAGCGCCTCCCGGAGCAGCTGCTGGCCGAGATCCCGCACGCGGACGTCGTCCTGCACGCCGGGGACTGGGTGGACACCGCCACGCTCGACCTGCTGGAGAGCCGCAGCCGCCGGCTGATCGGCGTGTACGGCAACAACGACGGCCCCGAACTGCGCGCCCGGCTTCCCGAGGTGGCCTACGCGGAGCTGGGCGGCCTGCGCTTCGGCGTCGTCCACGAGACCGGTCCCGCACAGGGGCGCGAGGCCCGCTGCGCCGCCCGCTTCCCCGACCTGGACGTCCTGGTCTTCGGCCACAGCCACATCCCCTGGGACACCACCGCCCCCGGCGGCCTGCGCCTGCTCAATCCCGGCTCCCCGACCGACCGCCGCCGCCAGCCCCACTGCACCTACCTGACGGCGAACGCCGCCGGGGGGACGCTGACCGACGTCACCCTGCACCGGCTGCCGCCGCGCTGACGCCCGCCCGACGGAGGCCGCACGGCCGGCCGGTGACGCGCCTGCGGTGGCGTGCGAGGATCCCGTGGTGACCGACAGCACCGGGATACCCGACGTCGTGCCCGCGGGCCGCATGGCCCGCCGGAGCCAGCCCGTGCTCGACCTGCCCGGCGGCCACGGCCTGCGCCCCTGGCGGGCGGACGACGCCGACGCGCTGGTCCGCGCCGGGCAGGACCCGGACATCCGGCGGTGGAACCTGTTCACCGTGGCCGATCGCGCTCAGGCCCGGACCCGGATCGCCCGCATGCACGAGCGGTGGCGGGCGGAGACCGGCGCCGTGTGGGCCGTGGCCCGGCCCGGCGAGCCGCCCGTCGGCCTCGTCGGCCTCGGCGACGTCGACCTCGCGGGCGGCAGTGCCGAGCTGCTCCACTGGCTGCTGCCCGAGGCGCGCGGCGCCGGCCTCGCCGTGCGGGCCGCCCGCGGGCCGGCGCGCTGGGCCCTGGCCGACCTGGGGCTGCACCGCCTGCGGCTGTGCCACTCCACGGCCGATCCCGCGTCCTGCCGGGTGGCCGAGAAGGCCGGCTTCCGCTTCGAGGGCACCCAACGCAGCGCCCTGCTGCACGCCGACGGCTGGCACGACCAGCACCTGCACGCCCGTGTGGCCGGCGACCCCGGCCCCGCATCCGACCCGCCCGGCCGGCGGAGCTGAGAGCGGGGGGTGTCCGCGGTCCACCCGTGGCGGCGAAGTGGCCTCCGGAGTGAGTGGGGCACCCCGGAGGCCACGCTTCGACGGCCCGTCACCTTCCGGCGGGGCCGCTCCAGTCGGTGCGCACGTGCCCCAGCCGCACCCGCTGAGGGTGGTCGCCGACCGGGACCGACGCCACCTTGCGGCCCGTGGCGAAGTCGATCGCCGTCACCCGGTCGGCACCGCTCTCGGAGACGACGCAGTCCTTGCCGTCGCCGCTGACCGTCGCCCAGTACGGCTTGGAGGCCGTGACCAGCGGGCCCTCCTGCAGGGTGGCCCGGTCGACCACGGCCGCGTAGTCGTCCATGGTGCCGGCGACGCACAGCTTGGTGCCCGCCGGGTTCATCGAGATGCCGTGGTGGCGCGAGTCGTTGACCCAGGTGGTGCGGTCCTCGCTGGTCGCCGGGTTCTTCGGCAGGGTCTTCGTCCGGGTGATCCGGTCGGTGGCCAGGTCGTACTCCAGGAAGCCGTTGAAGAACGACACCTGGAAGTACAGCTTGGACTCGTCGGGCGAGAACACGGCCGGGCGGACCGCGTCGGAGAAGTCCTTCAGCCCGGCCGCGTCCAGCCGCTGCCGCATGTCGATGACCTTGACCTGCTTGTACGTCGTCGCGTCCACGACCGTGATGCGCCGGTCGCCCTTGGTCCAGTCCCAGCCCGGGTCGTCCAGGGCGGTGTTCACGTCGCCGATGGACATGTTCCAGATCTGCTTGCCGTCCTTGGTGAACACGTTCTCGTGCGGCTTGTCGCCGGTCGGGAAGGAGCCCAGCTGCCTGCCGGTGACGATGTCGAGGACGTGCACGGTGTTCGCGGTGGAAGCCGAGACCGCCACCCGGCTGCCGTCCGGGGAGACCGCCATGTGGTCGGCGCGGTAACCGGACACCGCGAAACGCCAGTTGACCCTGCCGGTGGCCAGGTCGATGGAGACCACGTCCGCGAAGCTCGGCCGGGACACCACCACCGACCTGCCGTCCGGGGTGGAGTACATGTCGTCGGCGAACTGGTCGTGGCCCTCCCCGACGCTGTTGCGGATCGCCTGGAAGTAGATCCACTTGATCGGGTCCGCGTTGATCTCCGCCATCCGCGCGTCCTTGTCGGGGATGACGTCGATCCGGCCGATCCGGGCGAAGTCGCCGGAGGACGCGATGACGTCTGCGGTGCCGTCCCAGTTGTTGCCGACGAACAGCACCTCGCGCAGGCCGTCGGCGCCGGCGGGCGCCGCGGAGGCGGCGGCCGCCGGTCCGGCGGCGGTCAGGGCGAGGGCCGCGGCCACGGAGCACAGGTGCCTGGTTCTGGAGGCAGGCATGAGGGCTCTCTTTCCTCGGGGGAATCGGAACACGGTCGCTTTCACATTGAACTTACTGAAAAGTAAGGACCGGCGGCCTGCTCGACAAGACGTGTGCACGACACGATCGGGAGAACGGCCGGCGCCGGCGCGTGACACGCCGGCCCCACGGGTGTGCCGGTCCGGGCCGGCCGGGGTGCGGACGGCTCGGCGCGCGGGATCGCCCGTGAGCTGTTTCGCTGGTGCGGGGGGCCGTACCCACTCCGGAGAGACCCATGAACACCTATCGAGTCGCGCAGGTGACCGCCGCGGGCGGCGCGTTCGAACCGGCCGAGCGCGAGGTGCCGCAGCCGGGCCCCGGTCATGTCCGCATCGCCGTCGAGGCGTGCGGCGTCTGCCACAGCGACGCCTTCTTCGTGACCGCCGCACTGCCCGGCATCACGTTCCCGGAGGTGCCCGGGCACGAGATCGCCGGGCGGATCGCCGCCCTCGGCGAGGGAGTGCGGGAGCGGGGATGGCAGGCCGGCGACCGGGTGGCGGTCGGCTGGTTCGGCGGCAGCTGCGGCTATTGCCGGCCCTGCCGCCAGGGCGACTTCATCGTGTGCGCCCGCCTGAAGGTCCCCGGGTGGGCCTACGACGGCGGTTTCGCCGAGCAGGTGGTCGCACCCGTGGACGCCCTGGCCCGGATTCCCGACGCGCTCGCGGCGAGCGACGCCGGACCGATGGCCTGTGCGGGCGTCACCACGTACAACGGGCTGCGGCGCGGCTCCGCCCGGCCGGGCGACCTGGTCGCCGTGCTCGGCGTCGGCGGCCTCGGCCACCTGGGTGTGCAGTACGCGGCCGCGATGGGCTTCGAGACCGTGGCGATCGCCCGGGGCGCCGAGAAGGCGGACTTCGTCAAGCGGCTGGGAGCCCACCACTACATCGACAGCACCGCGCGGACCCCGGTGGCCGAGGCCCTGCAGTCCCTCGGCGGGGCGCGGCTCGTGCTGGCCACCGCCGGCGACTCCGGGGCCATCACGGCCGCCGTGGACGGGCTGGCGCCGCGCGGCGAGCTGGTCGTCATCGGCGCGGATCCGCAAGCCCTGGGCATCAGCCCGGTCCAGCTGATCGCGCACGGCCGCGTCGTCCGCGGACACCCCTCCGGCACCGCGCAGGACGTCGAGGACACCATGGCCTTCAGCGCCCTGCACGGCATCCGCCCGATGACCGAGACGGTGCCGCTGGCCCGGGCCGGGGAGGCCTACGACAGGATGCTCTCCGGCGCCGCACGCTTCCGGATGGTCCTCACCATGTCCTGACCCGCCGCCCGGCAGCCGCCCTACGCGGCGGCGGACAGCAGCAGTAGCAGGCCGGCCGCCAGCACGGCGCAGCCCAGCACACAGCAGGCGAGCAGCCGCCGGCGCAGTTCCCGGTACCGGGCCTCGTACGCCTGCCGCAGCTCCTGGGCCCGCTCGGCCGTGCGGCGCCAGGAGAGGCGGGCCAGCGCCAGGTATTCGGCCTCGAACTGCCGCTCCAGCTCATCGCGTTGGCTGTCGGTGAGCCAGCCCAGCCGGGAGCTGAGCCGCCCGGCGGCCGCCCGGCCCTCCCGCCGGGCGGCGGCCAGCAGCAGATGGCCCTCGACCTGCCGGACGAGGGACCGCGCGTCGTGGTCCGTCATCGCGGGGCCGGCTCCCGCACCGGCTGCCGCACCTCGAGGAGCGGCACTTCGGGGTGGTGCAGGTCGAACGCCGGGGATTCGCTGCGGATCCGCGGCAGGGTGAGGAAGTTGTGCCGGGGCGGCGGGCAGGAGGTCGCCCACTC